>DATNHC010000102.1:0-11417 GCA_035605155.1 Solirubrobacterales bacterium | reverse complement strand
CACCGAGGCTCGTCTCTTGATGCTGGCGATCCTGGCCGCCGGCCCCGGCGACCTCCTCGACTGCTACTCAGAGCCGATCCGCGGCGGCAACGGCGATCGCCTGTACACGGTCGAACTCGTCAACGAGGAGGGGACGCGCTGGTTCGCCCTCCACAGCAAAGCCCTCCGCGAAGACTCGATCGTGCTGATCGCCGAGCTCAGGCGACAGTTTGCACCGCCGCCAGCTTTGCCCGCTCCATGATTCCCGAGCTTCGACGTCAGGCCCTCCTCGACCGGCTCGCCGCCGGCCAGTACAACGGGATCACGCGCCCGACCCCGGAGCAGAAACGTCTCGCTCGAGTCGCCTTCGACGAGCTCTACGCCGAGGACGAGGGTTTCCGCAAAGTGGTCGACAAGAACCGGGAGAGCCGACGACAGCGCCGCTGGTTTAGGCGGTTGCGGCGGCGCCTAGTTTCTCTCGGCCGACCGGCGTAAGGCGCAGGCGGCCGTCGACGTGCGGATCGTAGGCGAGGCCGTGGGCGATGGCGATCTGCGTCCGTTTCGCCGACGTCTTCCCGGTGGTGCGGATCTCCTCGAGCGCGACGACGTCGACGCCGCCGGCAGCGTCAGCGAAGAGATCCACTAGGCGACGCCTGCGAGCTCGCGCTCTCGAGGCCGCCGGGTGAGCTCGGCGAAGGCCTCCTCGTCCCCGCTCGAGGCGAGGCGGCGAAGATCCTCCCGGCTGCGGGAGGTCAGGGTGCAGTTGACGCCGGCAGCGCGGACTTCCGAGAGGAAAGCCACCGCGGAGAGGAGACGGTCGGCAGTGGGTGCGGGGGCCGGAGTGTGCATGGCCCAAGAGGGGACCAAAGCCGGCGGACGGAACCGGGAGGAAGTCCGGCCCGCCGGACAGGCCCGTTAACGGCGACCGCCCCGCTCCCCAAGTCTGCGCAGATCCAAGGGGGGCGGGGCAGGTCGTCAGCGGGTGAGACTACTGCGGCAACGCCGCTCGCACAAGGCAGTCCTTCGCCTCGAGCAACTTGCGCAGCCCGGTGGTCAGCTCGGGACCATTCGGGAGATCCTCGGCCATCTTGTGCGCGAGCTCGCAGATCGGCCGGCTGACCGCCTGCAACTCCTCGGGCAGATGCTCGTAGGAGAAGTGCCGCAGGATCTGTTCGGTGCTCGGGTGCATCAGGCCGAGGGCTCGGCCGGAGTCACCGCCTGCACCGGCTGCTCGTTGTCGTCGGCATCGGCGTAGACGCTCACCCCGTCGACGTTGCCGGTCGCGCTCTGACCGGCGGTGTCGTTGCCGAAGTGGAACAGCGTCCTGCCTTCCGGCGTCTCGAGCCCCGACTCCGTGAAGCCCTCGGGGATCGTGTCGCCGTCGACGATGTAGAGCGGCTTCTCGCTGGCCGCCGACGTCGTCGGGGCCTCGGTGCCGCCCTGCTCGCCCTGGCCGCCGTCTGCGGGCGTCTCGCCGCCGCCGGCACCTTCGGGCTGCTCGCCCCCGCTCTCGCCGCCCTGCGGGGCCTCACCGCCGCCCTGGGGCTCCTCGGCGGGTGCCTCGGCGTCGCTCGAGACGACCTCGCCGAACTCGATCCCGTTTGCGTCGTTGACGGCGGGGATGGTCAGCTCGACCTCCTGGCCCTGGGGCACAGTCGTCGACTTGCGGTGCTCGCCCGTCGACGGGTCTATCGCTGCGACATAGGCCACGCCGTTGGCGTCGACCTTCACCTTCAATTTCATAGCGCTCCCTTCGGAGTTGGTTGCATTGATCGACGGCACCCTACCCGAGCGGGTGTACACGCGAACCTCGCCACCCCGCAAAGTGCGCAGAACGACAAAAGCCCCCCGCCCGGAGGGCGAGAGGCTCTGTCGCATGAACGAGATCCCGAAGGGAGATCCGCGAGGGGTGCAGTCTAGAGGATCACGATCGACACGCCGGTCTGTTTGCCCGCCCCGGCGAACTCCTTGGAGCAGTCGAGCTGCACGACGTGGCGATCGTCGACGATCAACCCGCCCTGCGTGAGCCCGTCGAGGACCGCTCGAGCGAGCTTGTCGAGATCCCCGTCCGCCGAGGGCCAGTCGTACTTCGGTCCCCGCGGCCGGGGCATGACGAAGCGCAGGCCCACCTTGTAGGGCGGCTCGAGGCGACCGACGCCTTTGGGCCGCTGCCCGAGGCAGGACATAGCGATCGCTTCCACCCAGGGCTTGCAGGCTTCGCTCGACTCCCTACTCGCCCCGCCGCCGAGGAACACCCGACTGCCCTTCGGCGCCGGGTGCCCCTTGACGACGAACTGCGCTCGGTTCACTCCGCGGGAGGAGCGGGTGCCGGCGCAGCGGGTGCGGACTCGGCCACCGCGACCGGCTCACCGACCGCTTCGACCGACTCGACGGGCTGCTCGAGCTGCTCCTGCTGGTGGTCGTTGAGGAAGCCTTCGACCACGGCGAGGACGGTGGCGAGCTCGTCGTTGACTTCGGCCTCGTTGATCGTCCCCTCGTCGATCCTCGAGCGGACCTGGGCGAGCATCCCGGCAACGCCGTCGAAGGTGCCGAGGGCCTCGAAGAAGGCCGCGATCTCCGGCGCGTTGGCGAGCTCGTCGATCAACGCCTCGACGTCGCCGTCGACGGTGATCGGTTCCCCCTTCTGCCACTGATCGAACCACTTGTAGAGGAGGGTGTTGACGATGATCAGCGTCGAGCCCATCGCGCCGGCGACGACCCCGACCGGGAGCTCGACGCCGGGGACGTGGGCCGTCACCCAGGCCGAGATCCAGACGGCCGCCGCGTTGATCGGCACGGCGAGCAGGATCGCGTTGCGGTTCGGGGTAAACGTCGCTTGCAGCTTGTCGATGATCGGACTCAGGAACTTCACTTGGGCCTCCTTGACGTGTATTGCTGGGACGCGAACATGCCGCGGTTGCCGCCCGGCCGATAGGGCCGACCGAGCAGCTTGGCGACGAACCGCTTGAGCGACTCCGCGCTCACTTCATCGGCGCGAGGCCGAAGTGCCTACGGACCCGGTTGACGTCGGCGAGGGCCTCCTTGCGGGCCTTGCTGCCCCGCCGAGAGGCGAACACCCGCGCCAGGTCGAGGACGTACTCGAAGGGGTAGGCGGTGCCGGGGTCCACGTGGCCGCCGCCGGCCGCGCCGAGCTGCTTGTGCGAGCACACCCCCGACTTGAGGACGGTGGTGCCGGAGACGACGCCGCGGCGGATCGGAATCCCGTACTTCTTCGACCACCACGCGATCCAGCGGGCGGTGTTGGCGAGCTGATGCGGGGCATCCCCGAACCAGTCGCCTTTGCCCTGGGCGGCGAAGCCGATCTGCTCGATCGAGAGCGCAACCGAGTTGAGTTCGGCCTGCGTCCACGCCTTGCGCGAGTCGGGCACCATCCGGCAATCGTGCCCCTCCGCGTCGTTGGCGATATGCGAGCTCGCCTGCGTCGAGGTCCGATCGAAGAAGGCCGCCAGGTCGGCGAGATCCCCGACACCGGGGCGGTTGTGCCCCTCGGTCGTGTGAAGCACGATGATCGACGGCCGCTTGCCGTCGCGGCTCGACTGGTTGACGACGTTGCGCGTTACCTCCGGCTGCGGAGCCTTCACGACGACACCCGCTTGACGCCGATGTGGATGTGGGGGCCGGTGCCGTGCTCTTCGGTGATTACCTGCACCCGGTACGTCTCGGCCGAGCCGGTGTGGGAGCGGGTGATCTCGAATTCGGCGAAGCTCGACATCTCCGTCTTCCGCTGCTTGAGCGCCGAGACGATCGCCGACCCGAGCTCGTTGTTCTCGGCGAACGTGGCCCCGTCGACGGCGTCGGCGTCACGGTTGCCGAGCCAGTGATCCGAGCTCGGGTTGCCGAAGGTGGCCCACCGCTTGCGCGACGTCACCGGGACGCCGGCCGCATGGAGGATCGGGATCACCTCGTACTTGATGATCGCCGTGGCGCCCTTGAACTTGAAGCGGTCGGCGACCAACTTCTTGCGCTGCTTGTTAAGCCGGCGCAGGGCGGCCTTCGCGTGCTTGCGGATCTTCGAGCCCAGCGGTGCCGAGTCGCGCGCCTGCTGCTGGTCGGCGATCGCGTGGTTGACGGTGTGCAGTCGAGCTTGGAGCGGAGCGTGCTTGCTCACGGGATCAGTCCTTTCGGGTCGACGCCGACTTCGACGTCGACGCAGGTTCGTTCAAGGGCGCAGAGTTCAACACCGACGCCGGACGACGATTCGCCGCCCTGGGAGCCCTGAGCGCCGTTTCCTGGGCTTTCGGCCGGTGGACCGTGTTCGGCCGCCGCAGGCCCAGAGGCGCCAGGAGAGGGCGCAGGAGCGGCTCCCTGGCCGCCTCCCTGCCCGTTGCCGCCGTTGCCACCGGAAGGCCCCTTACCGGGGCCGGGTGGCTGATGGCCCTGGTTGGAGGGCTGTTGGACGGCATCACCCCCTTCCGGCTCGAGCTCGGTGCTCGAGGGCGCCGTCGCCTTAGCCGGCAGCGGGTAGGTGATCGCCGAAAGCAGGGCGGCACGACAGCGCGAGTAGCGCCGGCAGTTGATTAGCGCGATCCGCATCCGCATCGCGCATTCCCGCGACTCTTGCGAGCGCCGCGTAGCGTCGAGGCTGCACACCGAAGCCGCGCGGATCACCTTCGTCACCTGGGGCTTGAGGACGTCGACTTCGCGCGCCGTCTCCCCGGACGCGAGGAAGATCTTGACGACGAAGAACGCGCCGACCGCGATCAGCAACGCGGCGACGGCGAGGATGCGGATCGAGTGCTCGGCGATCCAAACCTCCGTCTTGTTGAGGGCGGGTTCGGGAGTCAATGCACCACCATTCCGATCAGGGTTACGACCACGGCGAGCAGGCCGACCACGGCAGAGCCGAGAGCCACGACCATCGCCCGCACGGCGACTTCGCGCCGATCGCGGTCTTCTTTTCGCCAGTCCTTGAAGTCGTTGCGTAGGCCCGAGAGCTGGTCGGAGAGGCCGCCCTCCCCGCGGATCCCGAAGACCATTGCCTCGAGATCGGCAAGCCGCTGTTCGACCCTCTCGGCCGGGCTCACTTCGAGCTCCACGGATTCGATTCCTCGCCGGAGCTGCCAGCCCAGGGGTTCGAGCTGCCGCCGTAGGCGCCGCCCGACCAAGGGTTGTTCGAGGCATCGGGATCCCGGTACTTGCCTTCGCCGTAGAACTCGAGGAAGAGGCGGTCTTCTTTCTCGTGCTCGATCCCGTATTTGGAGAAGAGGCCGTCGAGCACCCGATCGGCTTCGTCGTATTCGGCTTCCATCGCCGCGAGCCGATCTTCGCGCTGCTTTTTGAGCTTGGGGAGGGAGCGCCGCTTGCCTTCTTCGACGGCGTTCTTCATCCGGGTCGCGTACTCGGCCGAGACGTCGTCGCGGGCGCTCGAGCTGTTCTTCTCGAACGCCCTGAGCACCCGGCCGAGGAGCGCCGAGTCGGACTCTTTGCCGACATCCTTCGGCAGCGGCGGCAGGGCCAAGGTGCGGACGTAGCGCGCGGCCGAGTCATAGCCACGCAGCTTCGCCGAGAGCTTGTCGAGGGCCTCCTGCCGCTCGGTCGAGAGAGAGCCGATGATCGGGAGCTCGCCGAGGCCTTCGCCTTTCTTGCGGCCGGCCGGGATCGCCGCCTCGCCGGCAGCACGAGAGAGCGGGGAGAGCGAGAGGAGCTGCGCCAGGGCGTTCCAGCCCGAGCCCTTTTCCTGCTTGCCTGAGAGCGGGGAGACACCGTAGATCGCCGTCCCCAGGGCGGCTGCGACGGGCTGGGTGAGCTTCGCCGCCGCGATCCCCTTCGGACCTTCGCTCGAGCCGCCGAGGGCCTCTACGAGCGCGTTGGAGCCGGGGGCGATGCGGGAGAGGTCGACGAAGACCTGCTTGTCGCCCAGGTCGACGGGGACCATCGCCCACTGCGTGAAGTAAGAGGGATCCCCGCCGAGCAGCTTCTTGACCTCGTTCGCGTTCTGTTGCCCCAAGTAGTAGGCCATCGCAGCCTTGATCGGGTGGCGCTTGGGGAAGGCGTAGAACGTCCACCGCAGCGACATACGGACGAAGGGGTAGAAAATCATCGCCTGCGCGGCGACCCGCTCGTTCTTCGTCAGCGCCGACCAATTGCCGAGGACGTCGTCGAGGTAGCCCTGATACCGGCGAGCCCATTTCGGGTGCGCGGCCACCCACTCGGCCTGCTCGCGGAGGGACTTGCCCTTCATATCCTCGAGCGCCTTTCCCATCTCCCGATGCAGACCGCCGATGCCGTGCACGAACTGGTTGGCCCGGCCGTTGAGATCGCGGTCGATCTTCGCCAGGGTCGCCAGCGCCCGGATCCGGCCACCCTTCCACTGGTCGACGCGCTGGATCGCCGTGGGGATCCCCCGCAGGAAGCGCCCCATCGGCGTCGCCTCGAGCGTCTTATAGGCGTTGTGCGCGGCCTCCATATCGCCGGCTTTCAGGTCGAGCTTGAGATCCTCGGCGCGCTCGATCGCGCGGTTGGTGACGCCGACCCAGGAGTCGAAGTCCTGCCGCTTGACCGGGTCCATCTCCTTGTAGGCGCGCACCGCCTTCTTGACGAAGGCCGGGTTCAAGAGCCGGGGCTGCGCGACCGCGGCCTGCGCGTACTCGGCGACGACCTGCATGGCGGCCCAGGCCGGCGACGTCCCCAGGATCAGGAACGACGTGCCCCGGTTCACCTTGGCGATCTTCGGCGAGACGAGGGTGTTGGCGAGCTGGGAGATCGTCTCGTCCATCGCCGCCCGGCGGACGATTTCGTATTTGGTGCCTTTGACCCCGTTTTTGCGGAGCTCCTCGAGCTGGGCGACGAAGGTGAAGTCCTCCTCGATGATCTTGCCTTTGCCCCGCTTGGGGCCGAGGACGTCCTCGATCCGCTTGCTGAATTGCAGCGGCACCTTCATCCACTGCTCCTCGCTCAGAACGGGATCCGGGCCGCGGAAGAGCTCGTCGGCGTCGCGGGCCGACCACACCCTCTTGCCGCCGGGCTCGAAGCGGTTGCGGCGCAGAACCTCGCGGACGGCTTTGTAGGACTCCCGCCGGGCGACCGGGCGCGCGATCGACTCGCGGATCATCGGCCGCAGGCCCTCCTCGACGAGCCCCATCTCCTCGGCCGTGCCTTTGCGCATCTTCGACTTGCCGGGGAGCTGTGGCTGCTTGGAGCCGGTCGAGTTGATCGTCGGCGCCCCATGCTCGCGGCCGGGGCCGGCGTGCTGGTACTCGGGGAAGTCGCGCTCGGGGATCCCCTCGGCGCGCAGGTTGCGTTCGACGTCGCGGGCAAACTCGTCGACGAGCTCGGGCGTGACCTCTTTGGACGCCTTCACCTTCGCCACCGCCATGCGGTCGTCAGCGTCGGCCAGCTCGCGGAGCTCGACGACCTGGGAGTCCATCTTGTCGATGCGCTCCATCAGCCGATCGTGCAGCTTCGGCGGCACCGCGGCGCGGCCAGGCGCCCGCCCCTCGCGGGGGGTGATCACGCGAAGGTGCCCGCCGACCGGGCGGTTCTCAGGCCGGATCAGGCCGCGGCGGTCGAGCTCGCGGACAGTCTCGAGCTCGCGGAGCTGGGAGGGCGACGGCCCCAGCTCGAGCTTGTCCCGATTGAGCTTCTGCCGGACCTCGAGCTCGCGCCGCATCGCCGCCGCTTTGGCTTCGATCCGGTCGGCCTTCTTGCGCTGTGCTCGAGCGCGGCTGTGATCGCGGCGAGCCTCGCGGCGCAGAACGTCTTTGGCCGACTTGCCCCGCTTCGCCGCGGCCCTGACGACCGAGCGGATCGACTCGGGGAAGCGCTCCTCGGGGAAGGGGATGTCGCGGGTCGTCGCGGCCGAGAGGAAGCGCGCCCGCTCAGAATGCTCGGGGGAGATCCCCGGCGTTTGCCGAGCTCGCTTGCCCTGGTCGCGGTAGGCCCTCACCACGGCGTGTACGGCCGGGTTGGCGAGAACGTCGGGACGGCGCTTGATGAAGTCGATCACGTCGCGGGTGTGAAGCTGGTCGGGGGAGGGTTTGACTCCCTCGGGGATCGGTTTGAGCCGCGACTCGATCCGGCGGACCTCGGCCAGCATGGCGACCGGGTCGTCCATGTTCATCGGATGGCGCTGCAAGAAGCTGGCGACGTCGGCTTCGTGGATCCGCAGGTCGGCCTTCTTGCCGCGCTTGCCTCGGGCGACGCCTTTGCGCACGACCTCTGAGCCGGTGGCGCCGCGCGCCGCCTCGAGCATCTTGGCCTGGCGATCTTGGAGCTCGGCGCGGAGACGAGTGCGGCCTTTGGCGACCTCCTTGGCTGCCTCCTTGCGCTGGCCGGTGCGCTCGAGCACCCGCGGGGCCTCCGTGCCGCGATGGCCGTGGGCCTTGCCTTTGCGCTCCCGCGCCCGCTCGGCCAGACGGCGGACGGCCCTCGTCACCTTGCCCTTCGAGATCTTGTCGGCGCCGGCCTTCGAGCCGAGCCCGAGCATGATCGGCAACATCAGGCCGAGGTTGTCCTCGACTTCCTTCTTCACCATCTTCGAGTCCGAGGCGGTGACGACCTTGGCGACCTGGCGGGCGAAGGCGATCGTCTCGTCGAGCTCGCCCTTGACCGGCGCCGTGATCTCCTCGGCCGAGTAGCCCTTCGCGCCGGGGATCCCGAGCTCGTGCGCCGCGCTCGAGGCGCCCCGCCCCGCGGTGATCCCACCCGCCGCGGCGACGCCGACCGGATAGGTGACGAGGCCGGGCAGCGCCCGCGCCGTGGTCTTCCCGACCTTGATCGGGTCGTCGACGACGGCTTCGATGTGGCCGCGGGCGACCGGCGTGCCGGCGACGCCGATCTTCCCCATTTTCAGGCCCGGCACCGCGGCGCTGGCGGCCCTCGAGCGCTCCGCGGCCGCAGAAGCACCACGGCGGCGCACAGCGCGCTTGGCGGCGCTCTCAGCGGCCCTCTCGGCAGCTTTGGTCGTGTCCTTGCCGGCGGCGCGCATCGCGGCCCTCCCGGCCAGGCGTCCGCCCGCGCGGACCCCGCTGCCGGCGTTGAGGGCGCGGGCGATCGTCTTCGAGCCCTTCGCCTCGATCTTGGAGGCGACGGCCTCCCCGACCTCCTTGGCGACGACGCGACCGCCCTCCTGGGCGGCCTTCTTGCCGAGCGCACCGACGAGCCCCGATCCCGGTGCGGCGAGGGTGATCGCCGTGGTCAGGTCTTCGGGTTCGCCGAGGCCCTCGCTCGAGCGATGCGGGCCTCGAGCAATCCGGTTCGATTTGCGGAAGGCCTTGGGCGCGACGTCTTTCAGCGCGTGCTCGGGGAAGTTCTCCCGATCGGGGGAGCCTTCCGGCGTCGGCTGGCGGGCTTTGTAGAGGGCCTCGCTGGCGAGCGCGTGACGAAGACGCTTGATCGACTCCCTGAGCTTGGGATCGGGTTTGCGCCGGTACCGCTCTTCGGCCCGGTTCAACGTCTGGATTGGGCGAGAGGCGTTGGCCTGGCGAACCTTCTTGGCCGCCTCGGCTGCATCGCGTTTCGCCTGTGCCGCGTCGCGGCTGTCTTTCCTCTCGAGCTTGCGGACCCGTTTGGCGGTCCTGCTCGAGCCGCGATCGAAGTGCCGGCGTTCGGCCGGAGACGCCTTCTCGCGGATCTTCTTGTTGCCCGACTCGGCCGGGTAGGGGCCGATCGGGGAAACGCGCCCTCGGCGGGTGCGCTTCTTCTTCTTGAGCCTGGTCGGGGTCGGCGGCCCGGCGACTTCGCCTCGTCGAGCTCGCCGGTCGTAGGAACCGGCCACCTGGAGCTACCTCCCGCGCGGAGAGGGCGGCCCGGCGACTTCGCCGCGGCGCACCCGCTTGTCGTAGCCACCGCGGCGCTTGGCGGCCTGAGCCTGGCGCAGCTTGGCGACGGCGCGGGCAGCCTCGGCCGAGTAGCTCGAGCCGAGCTTTTCGATCAGCGCGGCTTCAAACTGCGCCCACTGCTTCGCGGTCTTCGGCACCTTGATCCCGAGGAGCGCCTTGGCCGCCGACATCGCATCCGAGCTGTGTTCGCCTCGAGCACGTTTTTCGGCAGTCGAGAGGCCGCCCTTGTTCTCTTCGCGCTGGTTGCGCGCAGTGGCCCGCTGGGAGCGAGCAGAGGTCCGCGCGTTCTTGCGCGAGATCCCGATCCGTTCCTGAGCCTGCCGGTTGGCGATCGAGTCCTGGCGGGCGTCCTGGGCGGCCTGGATCCGAGCAAGCGCGGCGTCGGCCGCGGCCTGTTGTTCGGCAGCTCGAGCTTCCCGCTGGGAGAGCTTGAGCTGCTTGCGGTCGAGGACATAGGAGCGGTCGACCTGGCGGATTTCCTCCTTTTTGCCGACGCGCGCCTTGCCCTTCTCTTTGCGCGTCGCCGTCAGGTCTTTCTTGAGCTTGTCGCGGCGGCGCTGCTCGGCGCGGCGTTCCTCGATCCCCTGCATCCGGGCAGCGACCTTCTCGCCGCCGAGGCGACCGACGAAGTTGGCCTGCTCCTGGGCGACCGGGGCGTTGAGGGCGACCCTCGAGCGCTGTGCCGCAGCGCCGGCCTCGGCGATCCGAGCGAGGCCCTCGGTGTCTTTGGGGCCGCCGACGAGTTTGGCGAACGCCTCGTCGTCGGCAGAGAGCTTCGACAGATCCGCCGTGCTCCGGCCACTCGCTTCGGCGAGCTGCTGCGAGGTTCGGTCCTGCACCGCCTGCAACGCCGCGGCGCCCTGACTCGAGGCGCCCTGGTAGTCGGCGGCGAGCTGCGCGTACCACTGGCCGAGGTCGGCCTCGCGCTTCCTCGAGCCCTTGACCGCGCCCCGTTCCTCGCGGATCTGCGGGTTGTATTCGGCCCCGGCCTGGGCGTTGGCGATCGCGCCCGCCTGCCGGCCAGTGTGGGGGGCGAGGAACTTGCCGACGCTGTCACCGCCACCACGGCCACGGCCACGGCCGCCACCGCCGCGAGCTCCTCCTATGCGGCCACGACCACGGCCTCGACGCTGCCCCATCTAGATCCTCCCCCTTCCGCGGTTGATCCGCGCATTGAGTCCGCGGGCCTGAGCATTGAGACGTCGAGCCTGACCGGGTCGACGGACGTTGCGCCCATCCCGGCCAGGGCCGCCGACCCGACCACGGCCGCTGCGAGCAGCTCCGGCTCGCCGACCGCCGCCACCACCGACCCCGAGCGATTCCGGTTCTGAGGCCGCAGCCCTGCCGATCGCGCCTTCTTTGATCGCCAGAGCGCCGAGCTGCTCGTCTCGGGTTGAGCGAGCGAGGCCACGATCGTAGGCCGCCTGCGCCTGGGCGAATTCGTCCTCGAGCCCCTTCTGCGCTTTGTCGTATTGCGAGCGAGCGGAGGACTCCGCGTTCACCGTGGACCCGGCGTAGAGCTGCGTGCCGGCGGTGTTGACGATCCCCCGTTGGGCGCTACCGAGCTGCTTCTTGTTCTCGGCCGAGGCGCTGTAGGGATCGCCGGCCCCGACACCGAAACCGAGCTCTCGCTGTACG
>DATNHC010000101.1:0-5242 GCA_035605155.1 Solirubrobacterales bacterium | reverse complement strand
CCATCCCGGCGAACTGCGATCCCTGTCCGGGGAAGACGAAGACGGGGCGCTGCTCGGTGCGGGCGCTGCCCCGCACCACCCCCGCCGCCTCCTCTCCCTGAGCCAAGGCCCCGAGCCCGGCGAGCAGCGCCTCGCGGCTCTCGCCGATCACGGCGCCGCGGCGCTCGAAGGCAGAGCGGGTGGCGGTGAGCGAGTAGGCGATGTCGGTGGGGCTGAGCTCGGGTCGCTCGCCCATGTGGGCGGCGAGGCGAGCTGCCGACTCGCGCAGGGCCTCCTCTGATTTGGCCGAGAGCAGGAAGGGCAGCGGTCCGGGCAGGGGCGCCTGGGCTTGCTCAGAGGAGGCGCCTGCCCCAGGGCCTCCCGCCAGGCCCTCCCCCGCCTCGGGCTCAGGCGCCTCCTCCAAGATCAGGTGGGCGTTGGTGCCCGAGATGCCAAAGGAGGAGACCCCGGCGCGGCGGGGGCGCCCGTTTGGCTTCCACTCGGCGGCCTCGGTCAGCAGCTCGATCTTGCCCGAGCCCCAGTCGACCTTGGAGGTGGGCCGGTCGACGTGCAGGGTCTTTGGCAGCACCCCTTCGCGCAGGGCCATCGTCATCTTGATCACGCCCGCCACCCCGGCGGCGGCTTGGGCGTGGCCGATGTTGGACTTGATCGAGCCGAGCTTCAGCGGCTGCTCGCGGTCTTGGCCGTAGGTGGCGAGCAGTGCGCCGGCCTCGATCGGGTCTCCCAGGGTGGTGCCGGTGCCGTGGGCCTCCACCGCGTCCACGTCTTGGGGGGTGAGGCGGGCGTTTGCCAGGGCCTGGCGGATGACCCGCTCCTGGGAGGGGCCGTTGGGGGCGGTGAGGCCGTTTGAGGCGCCGTCTTGGTTTACCGCCGAGCCGCGGATCACGGCCAAGACCGGGTGGCCGTTGGCCTGGGCGTCGGAGAGGCGCTCCAAGACGAGCATGCCGGCGCCCTCGGCGAAGCCGAGGCCATCGGCCGCCTCGGCGAAAGCCTTGCTGCGCCCGTCGGGCGATAGAAGACGCTGACGGCTGAACTCGAGGAAGGCGCTCGGCGTCGAGAGTACCGTCACCCCACCCGCCAGCGCCAGCGAGCACTCGCCGTTGCGCAACGACTGCGAGGCCAGGTGCATCGCCACCAGCGAGGAGGAGCAGGCCGTGTCGACGCTAATCGCCGGTCCCTCGAGGCCGAGCGTGTAGGAGACGCGGCCGGAGGTGACGCTGGAGGTCATCGCGGCCAGATTGCCGTAGTCCTGGAACATCGAGCCGGCGAAGACGCCGGTTGGGCTTCCGCGCAAGGACGTCGGATCGATGCCGGCGTCCTCCAGCGCCTCCCAGCAGGCTTCGAGCAGCACTCGCTGCTGCGGGTCCGACCACTCAGCCTCTCGCGGGCTGATCCCGAAGAAACCGGCGTCGAACTCGGTCGCATCGGCAACGAAGCCGGCCTCGCGCGTATACGTGGCTCCGGCTTTCCCCGGCTCGGAATCGTAAATCGCGGCCAGGTCCCAGCCGCGGTCAGGGGGAAACTCCGAGATCCCGTCTCTGCCCTCGGCGAGCAGCTTCCAGAGGTCCGCCGGGGAGCTCGCGCCACCAGGCAAGCGGCAGGCCATGCCGATCACCGCGATCGGCCCGGTCGCCGCCTCGAGCAGCTGGCTGTTTCGCTGACGCAGGCGCTCTGCTTCCTTGGAGGCGGCGCGCAGTGCGACGGCGAGCTTGTCTGCCGATGGGTCCACTAATTCTCCTCCTTTGTATCCGTCCCCTGGCGCTCGAGCGTTTGCTCGACGAGGTCCTCGATGTCCATCAAGTCGATCCGCTCAATCCGCTCGTCGTCGAGCTCGGGTAGCTCGTCCGCGGCGGACAAGCCCGTGTCGTCTGACGGTTTCTCGCCGGGGACGATCTCGACCAGGAGGTAAATGGCGATCGAGCGCACCGACGGGTAGTCGAAGATCAACGTCGGCGGCAGCCGCAGGCCGGTTGCCGCACCGAGCTGGTTGCGCAGCTCGACCGCCGCCAGCGAATCGAAGCCGAGCTCCTGGAATGCCCGCTCCGGATCGACGTCCTCGGCGGAGGAAAGCCCCAGGACGGTGGCCGTATGACCGCGAACCAGCTCCACCACGGCCGCCTCCCGCTCAGCCTCCGGCAGCTCGGCCAGAGTCTGCGCCAGCAGGCCCCTGGCACGCTCGGGGGCAGCGGGCACGCGGACGAGGCTGCGCAGCACAGGGGGCAGCAGACCGCTAGCGGCCATCGTCTGCAGTGCGCCCCGGTCCAGCTCGAGGGGCACCGGCTGAGCCTCGTCGACGGCGAGGATCGTGTCGTAGAGGCCGAGGGCCCGTTCGGCGGACATAGCCACATAGCCGAGGCGATTGAGACGGGCGAAGTCGGCGTGCTCCAGCTCGTCGTGCAGCTCAACCCCTATCGCCCACGCCCCCCAGGCCATCGAGATACCAGGTAGGCCCTGAGCGCGACGCCAAGCAGTCAGCGAGTCGAGGAAGGCGTTGGCGGCGGCGTAATTGGCCTGGCCGGGATTTCCGATCAAGCCTCCCGCCGAGGAGAAGAGCATAAACTGAGCCAGGTCAAAGCCCTCGGTTAGCTCGTGCAGATACCAGGCCGCATCGGCCTTGGGACCGAAGACGCTTTGCAGGCGCTGTGAGTCAAGCGACTCGAGCGTGCCGTCGTCAATCACACCCGCGAGGTGGTAGACGGCGCCGAGCGGATGCTCGTCCGGGATCCTGGTCAGCAGTGCTTCGAGCTGACCTCGATCCGCGACGTCGCAGGCGGCGATCGTCACCTCGGCGCCCATTGCGCTCAGCTCGTCCGCCAGCTCCGTCGCCCGTTCGGCCTGCTCGCCCCGGCGACTGACCAACAGCAGGTGACGGACACCGTGCGCCGAGACGAGGTGGCGAGCGACCAGGCTGCCGACAGCCCCCGCCCCGCCTGTCATCAGCACCGTCGACTCCGGGTCGAGTGGCCTCGCCGCCGGTCGCTCCTCGGCGCGGACGTGTGCGAGCCTCGGAGTCAGCAGCCGGCCATCGCGGATCACAAGCTGCGGCTCTTTCTCACCGGCTGCAAGCGCGGTGGCGAGGGCCTCCCACGACGCCTTCTTGCCGTCCACGTCGAGCAGTGCGAAGCGATCCGGATGCTCAGTCTGGGCCGAGCGCACCAGGCCCCAGAGCGGGCCCGCGGAGACGTCGAGGTCCTCCCTCTCGACCGCGGCTGCCCTCTCGGTCAGCACCGTGAGGCGCGCCTGCGCCAGTGCCCCGGCGTCGACCCATTCCTGCAGCAGGCCGAGGCAGGCCGAGGCCGAGGCATGGAATGCGTCGAGTACGTCCTCCTTTGACTCTTCGCTCCGGCCGAGATGCACCACAACCACCTCGGGTGCGGTCGCACCCTGCTCCACAGCGGCGACCAACGTCCGCAGGCTCTCCTGGCGGTCGGCCTCACCCGGTGCGTGCTCGAGCTCGCCGATGATCGCTATACGAGGCTCCCGTTCGACTCTCGTGCCGAGCGAGGCCTCCGGCCACTCGACTCGGTACAGGGAGCGATCGATGGGAAGCACGCCGCGCAGCTGATCGGCATCCACGGGTCGGCTGACAACCGACTCGGCCTCGACCACCACGTTTCCGGACTCGCCGAAGCAGACGAGGTTGCGGCTCTCCAAATCGACTCTCACGCGCAATGCCGCAGTCCCGGCCTGGGCAACTCGCACGCCGCGCCAGGCAAACGGCAGCTGCAAGTCCTGCTCCTCGCCGCTCGCGCCGCTGGCCAGGGCGATGCCGAGGGCAGCGTGGCCGGCGGCGTCCAACAACGCCGGGTGGACGGCAAAACGTGCCGCGTCCGACGCCTGCTCGTCGCCGAGCGCCACCTCGGCATAAACGTAGTCGCCGTTTCGCCAGGCGGCCGAGACCGCCTGGAAGGCGGGCCCATACTCGAGTCCGACCTCGGCAAGAGCGCCGTAGAGGATGCTCGGCTCGACCGGCTCGGCACCCTCCGGAGGCCACGTGTCCAAAGACTCCCCTGGGGTGGCAGGCGCCGTGGAAAGAGTCCCCGTCGCGTTGCACGCCCACTCGGCGACCTCTGCCACCCCGCTGGCCTCGAGGCGCGAGTGGATCGCGATGTCGCGGCGACCGTCGGAGTCCGGCTCGCCCAGCTTGACCTGCAGCTGGGTGGCCTGCGCGTCCGCCAAGACCAGGGGTGCCTGCAGGATCAGCTCCTCGATCCCGTTTGCCGCGACCTGTGCCGCTGCCGCCAACGCGATCTCGACGAATGCGGTCCCCGGAAGGAGAACCGTGCCGGCGACCGCGTGATCAGCAAGCCAAGGATGAGCCTGGAGCGAGAGGCGGCCGGTCAGCAGGAGCTCCTCTCCGCCCGCGATCGGCAAGGCTGCGCCGAGCAGGGGATGATCGGCGGGCTCCTGGCCGGCGGCCGTGATTCCCGCGGCACCCGGGGCGGCGTCCAGCCAATAGCGCTGCCGCTGGAAGCTGTAGGTGGGCAGCGGCACGCGACGGGCCGAGCTTCCCGCGAAAAACGCTCGCCACTCGACGTTCGCGCCGGACGCGTGAGCGCGGGCCAAAGCAGTGACCAGAGCTGCCACCTCCGGGCGATCCTCGCGCAGGGTGGGGACGAATGCGGAAGAGCCCGGCCGCCGGTCGTCCACCGCCAGGCAGGAGGAACCCATCGCCGTCAGCACCGCATCGGGGCCGACCTCTAGGTAGACGTTCGCGCCCTGCGCGTCGAGGGTTGCGATCGCATCGGCAAAGCGAACCGGCGCCCGCACCTGCGCGACCCAGTACGCCGGATCGGTGGCCTGCGAGCTCTCGAGCAGCTGACCACTGGTCGTCGAGACGATCGGGATTCGCGGCTCGTCGTAAGAGAGGCTGCCGGCGACGGCCGAGAACTCCTCCAGCATCGGCTCCATCAGAGGCGAGTGAAAGGCGTGTGAGACCTCGAGCCGCTTGGTCTTGCCGCCCCGTTCCCGGAACTGGGCGCCTACCCGCTCGACAGCCTCCCGCCGTCCGGAGACGACCACCGAGCTGGGACCGTTGATCGCAGCGATCGCCACCTCCTCCCCGTGCTCTGCCAGCGCCTCCTCCATTTCCTCCTCGGTCGCCTCGATAGCGAACATCGCGCCGCCGGGGGGCAGATCGCCCATCAGGCAGCTCCTGGCGGCGACAAGCGTGCACGCGTCCGTGAGCGAGAGGACCCCGGCGATATGGGCGGCAGCGAGCTCGCCGATCGAATGCCCGGCG
>DATNHC010000100.1:0-2063 GCA_035605155.1 Solirubrobacterales bacterium | reverse complement strand
CTACGCCTGCCAGGACGTCTACGAGTGGAACGACGGCGCCCTCAGCCTCCTCACGCCGGGCACGGGCGACAGCGGCTTCGCCATCGTCGGGCCGACCCGCACCGGCGAAAGTGTCTTCTTCACCACCGGCGAGCGGCTCGTCGGCTGGGATGGCGATGCCGCAAGGGACATCTACGTCGCGCGCGTCGGCGGGGGCTTCGCCGAGCCGGCGCCCGCCCCCGCCGGGTGCGAAGGCGAAGGCTGCCGCGGCGCGGGCAGCGGTACGTCCCAGGCTTCCGGCGCCGGGACCGCGGTATTCGAGGGCCCCGGTGACGCGGCGCCTCAGCGCAAGTGCAAGAAGGGCTCGGTCAAGCGCCGCGGCCAGTGCGTGAAAAAGCAAAGGCGCCGCCACCGGCGAGCTGCCAACAACCACCGGAGGGCCGCACGATGAGGAAGAAGACGATCATGCCGGCCGCCTTGGCGTTCCTCCTCCTCGGCCTGCTCGCCCCCGCCTCGACATTGGCGGCGCCCTCGCTCTCGGTCAGCGAGACCCACGTGCCCTCCGCCGACCCGGTTCCCGCCGGCACCTACGCCCGCTATGAGGTCGCGGTCTCAAACGCGGGCCCCGACGCGACCAGCGGCGCCGTCACGGTGAATCTCACCGTGCCCGCCGGCTTGAAGATCGCCGAGGTCGACGACGAAATCCACCAGCAATTCGGCTTCCCTTGGTGGGACTGCGCGATCGCCGGCGACCAGCATTCACTCAGCTGCAGTGGTCCTGACGGATTCGGCGTCTTCGGCGGGCCGCTGCCGATCGGTGCCGGCGCAGAGGCCTGCACCGACACGATCGGCTTCCCCTGCCGTCTGCTGGTTCTCCTCAGGGCCGACGAGCACGCCGCGCTGGGCGCCGTCGCGCCGACGATCACGGTCTGCGGTGGGGGTCAGACGAGCTGCCCGACCCCGGCCGCCACTGCGCCCGAGAACCCGTTTGAGATCGGTCCCTTCGGATTTAAAATCACCCGCTTCGACGGCGAGGTGCTCCGCTCGAACGGCGATCCCGCCACCCAGGCCGGCTCGACGCCCTACACCGCGGCGACCGATTTCCTCGTCAGCTCGGGGCTCGCCGGCGGCGATCTCGGCGTTTTCGTCCCGATCGAGAACTTCCAGGACGTCTCGGTTGAACTGCCCCCCGGCCTGGTCGGCAACCCGACCGCCTACCCGACCTGTGCCCAAAGCCAGATCAGCTCCGGGCAGGGCATTCTCTGTCCGGCCGAGAGCCAGGTGGGCGCGATCCGCCTTAAGTTTTTCGAGGGAGGCTCTGGCTCCTTTGACGATGAGGTCAAGATCAGCCAACCCCTCCCGGTCTACAACATGAACAGGCCCCAGGGCTTCCCCGCCCTGTTCGCCTTCAGCGCGGTGGGGGTCATCGTCTACGTCTACCCCAAGCTGCGCACAGGCGAGGACTACGGGCTGACCGTGCTCAGCAAAAACTCGCCGCAAACCCTCCCGCTCAAGGGCATCGAGTTCACCTTCTGGGGCGTTCCCGGCGACCCCGCCCATACCCCGGAGCGCATGTGCCCCGGCACGTTCACTTTCGGCTGCGCGGGCTCTGACTCCAAGCCGTTCGTCTCGCTGCCGACCTCCTGCGTGGGGCCGGTCGAGACCTCCCTCCGGCTCAGCGGCTGGGAGGGCAGCTCGGACTCCTCGAGCTTTCTCTCCCACGACAACACGCTGCCCGTGCCCAATCCGATTGGCGCTACCGGCTGCAACGCGGTCGAGTTCGCCCCCTCGATCGAGGCACGACCGACGACGACCATCGCCGACGCGCCGAGCGGCCTTGACTTCGAGCTGAGCATCCCCCAAAACGACAACCAAATCTGCCCCCCCGCCCCCGGGGAGTGCGGCACCTCCACAGCGCATCTGCGAGACACCACGATCACCCTGCCGGAGGGCCTCGTGATCAACCCCTCGGGGGCCAACGGCCTCGATGGCTGCTCGCTCTCGGAGTTCGGCTTCACGAACCGAGAAGGCGAGGTGATCCACACCACCCCCGATCCGGCGAGCTGCCCCGATGCGTCCAAGCT
>DATNHC010000099.1:0-14851 GCA_035605155.1 Solirubrobacterales bacterium | reverse complement strand
TTCTCGGTCAGTTCGCCGGGGCCGACCGAGAGGACCGCCGGCACGTAGGCGACCGAGCGGTCCTGGCTGAGGAAGGGAGCGCCCTCGGGGCTGAGCGGGCTGACCGCCGAGTTGACGTCGTGCATCGCGTTGAGGCGCTTGACCGTCTCGTCGATCGCCTGGGCGTACTTGGGCGAGGTGAGCGAGGCACCGGCCTTGGCCTGGAGGACAAGCGGGTTGCTGCCGTAAGCCTGTTCGGGAAGATCGTCTTCGAGCAGTTCGGTCGCCGTGGTCGAGTCGGTGCCCGGCAGGGTGAGGTTGTCGTTGGTCTTGCTATCGCCGGCTTGGCCGAGGACGACCAAAGCGATGGCAAGCAGAACCCAGACGGCGATCGTCGGCCAGTGGTGCCGCGAGCAGAAGCGCCCGACGGCATAGAGCGGCGCGGTCACCGGTGCATCATCCCGCTTCGCCGCCCGGCGGCGGTTCCTCGCCGCTCTCAAACGGCTGTGGGACCGAGGCGGCCGAGTTGGCACCGAGGCCCTGGCGCAGCACCGTCAGGTGCTGGGAGTGATTGCCCACCAGTGCTGCGGAAAGCATGCGCGGAGCGGTGAATTCGAGTTGCGGCACCGCCTCGAGGGCCTGGGCAATCGCCGCGTTCTCGGCTTCGTAGAGGAAGGCCAGCGCCTCGACGTGACTTTGCGGGGCTGGTGCTTCCAGCTCCACCGCTTCGGCATCGGTTTCGCCGCCGAGGCCGCGCACGGCCTTGGTCAGAGCGTCGAGGTGAGCCTGCGTCTGGCCGCGGAACTGACGACCGGCGGCGAGCATCTGCCCGCGCAGCAATGGATTGGCCCGCTCGTAGGCGTCGACCACGGTCAGCTCCTCGGCGAGAAGCGTGTTGAGGACCTCGACGTCGGCGGCCTTCTCGCTGTCGGTCTTCGCCCCCTGGCCGCTCTTCCCACAGCCAGCGAGCAGCGCAGTGACGCCTAGGAGAAAGACGGCGGCGCGGCCAAAGCCGCGCCGCCACCCGCTAGAGACAATTGACTGCTCCGAGCCCATCGGCAGGCGCGAAGCATATGGAGTCGCTCGGTTCCAATCAGAGGGTTACGCCTTCTTGGCTGCTTTTCTTGCCCGAGGCTTTTTCACGCCCTTGGCAGCCTTTGCCTCCGGAGATACGCCTTCGAAGTTAAGAATGACTGCGGTAGCGGGCGTGCCTTCCTCGCCTGACCTGGCAAGCCGCTTTGCGCTGTCGGCATGGATCTTGATCATTCGCTCAAGCGTTTCAGCAGCAAGGTCGACCGACTCCTTCCAGCCTTGCTCGTCGACAATGCCAGGCGTCCAACTGAGATGGCGATCGTCACGGGCGTCGAATGTCCCACCTTTTAGTGCCCCTACCACGTCGTCGATGATCATCTGAACGCTCGCCGCGCTAACGCCAGGTTTTACCGACTCGGGCAGTGTCTGCCAATCGCTGTCTGTCAAGAATGCCCTGGAGGTAGCGCGGTAATAGTGCTCAACCGCCCCTCGCCGAGGCTCGGTCTTGACCATTTCTATGCATTCGAAGTCCTTGAGGACTTTGACGTGATAGCTGACCTGGCTAAGACCCTCATCGAGCTCCTTCGATAGCTCGTTCGGGCTTGCCATCCGCTCGTTGAGGATGGTCAGGATCTCGACGCGAAGCGGATGCGCCAACGCCTTGACCAAGCGCTGATCGACGCCATTGCTCTTGCTCTTCTTTTTGCTCTTGCTCTTCGTCTTAGCGGGCAAAGCCGACTCCTCTGGTCCGTTTGTGCTGCCTCTAACCAATCCATCGTATTGGACACAAAGCCAAATTGCCAAACCGTAACCGCCCTCTTTGCAGCGTTTTCCCGATTACTGGAACTTTTTCCAGCATTCGATTGGTCTAAAGCGCCGTACCGGTAGGGTCGCGCGACCCCCACGCAAAAGCTGACGTTTGCGAAGGGGGTGAGGCAGGGTGAAGATCGACAAGACGGAGCAGGTCGTCCCGCTGCTTTCAATCAACAAGACTCGGTAGGCATGGTTCTGCGTCGATGGACCGATCTGGGCAACGACCGGATCGGTCCATCCGAACGCAGCGGCGATCCCTTTCGCCATGATTCAGTGTCTGATGTCGCAAGGAGTCGCCCGACGCGAAGCTGACAGCCTTGCTGGGCTTGCAGCCGATATTCACTCATGCAAGCGCTGCCCACGCTTGGTCGAGTGGCGCGAGGAATGTGCTGTTGACCCCCCACGTCGCTTTCGCGGTCATCGCTACTGGGCGAGACCCCTCCACGGCTTTGGTGATCCAAGCGCGCGGCTGGTAATTGTGGGTCTTGCGCCGGCGGCACATGGCGCCAACCGCACTGGGCGCATGTTCACCGGCGACCGCTCGGGCGACTGGCTCTACGCCGCGTTGCACCGGGCTGGCTATGCCAACCAGCCCGCCTCCGAGCGATGCAGCGACGGTCTGCGGCTCGACGACGCCTACGTAACTGCCGTCGTGCGCTGTGCGCCCCCCGCGAACCGTCCGACGCCAGAAGAGCGAGACAACTGTCTGCCATACCTAGAGCGAGAGCTGGAGATGCTTGAGCGCTGCCGGACGATCGTCGCTCTCGGCTCCTTTGCCTGGGACGGGGCTCTGCGGGCTATTCGCGCACTCGGCGGCGAGATTCCGCGTCCGCGTCCGCGGTTTGGCCACGGCGCCGAGGCCAAGGCGGGACACTGGACATTGCTCGGCTGCTACCACCCCAGTCAGCAGAACACTTTCACCGGCCGCCTCACAGAGCCGATGCTCGACGCGGTCTTTGTCCGGGCCGCCGAGCTCACGGCCGATAGATGAGCGCTATGAGTCCGTCGGTCGACTTGGGGAGGTTCCAAAGCCCAGCATCGCGAACGTTGCCGTAAATCCCCGCTCCCCCGACTTCGCAACCCGCTCGGCGGATTCCCTCTGGACTTCCATCAGGCGATAGAGAGCGTGATCCAGAATGGCAATCGCGTCACGCCAGCCAGTGCTGTCGAAAAGCCCAGGGATCCAGGTCACATGAGATTCGCCATCGACATCAAAGGTGCCGGCGCGTATGGCCTGGATCGCTTCATCCCAAATGGACATCAATTGATCGGCCAGCAAATCGTTCCGGAACGAACGTGGAAGCGCCTGAGTGGTACTGGCATCCAATAGCACGGTCTCCTTCGCCCGAAAGAAATGCTCCCGGTTTCCGCGACGGCGCTTGATCGTTATCTCTTCGGGGTCCACCCCCTCGATAAAGCCAAGCTCCTCCAGAATCTGAACGTGCTTGTAAAAGGCCGCCACGTCGATTCCGAGCTCCTCACCAATCTGAGTCGCGCTCGTGATCCGTTCGTTGAAGCACGCCAATAGGTGCTCGCGGATCGGGTGACGCAGCGCTTTGGTTAGACGGGGATCCAGATACGCCTTCAACTTGCCGCTCTCGATGATCTCCCTGGTGGTTTTGGCCGCCATGTCCATCTCCTCCAGTTCCCGTTGGACGGTGGGTACCAAGATAGTGTCAATGTCGTACCCCAAAATGCGGGATTAGATCTCCTGAGCCTCTTTACTTGAAACTCATTTGAGCAATCATTCGGTCTGTTTCGGTACCCAGGAGGTGGGATACACATGGAACGACCGCGACTGAAGCGCACGACGCAGCAGATGGAAGCCCCGAACGGGGACCTGTACCTGCTCCGGCCCAGTGCCGGCGCTGACATCCAGATCGAGAACCCCGACGAGGAGGGCCGGCGGCTGCTGGCAGCGATCGACGGGACCAACACCCGCGAGGCGCTGATCGAGGAGTTCGGCGCAGAAGAGGTCGGCGATCTGCTTGCCCAGCTCGAGGAGCTGGGCGTGGTCGAGGACGGCGCCGACGACGACCTGATCGCCGATCACGTCTTCGAACGCTTCGACCGCCAGCTGCGCTACTTCGGCGACGTCACCACCGGGCCGCCGCCGTCGCAGATCCAGGAGAAGCTCGCCAAGTCGCGCATCGCCGTGCTCGGCGTCGGCGGCCTCGGCGGTTGGTCGGCGCTCAACCTGGCCTGCGTCGGCGTCGGCGAGATGCTGCTCCTCGACTTCGATCGGGTCGAGCTGAGCAACCTCAATCGCCAGGTCCTCTACAGCGAGTCCGACATCGGCCGCTACAAGGCCGTGGCCGCGGCCGAGAGGCTCAAGGCCTTCAACTCCTCGATCACGGTCGAGCCGCGCGTGCAGAAGCTCGACAGCGAAGCGGCCGTCGCCGAGACGATCGCCGGCTACGACCTGGTGATCGATGCCTGCGACTGGCCGGCCCACGACATCGAGCGCTGGATCAACTCCGCCTGCTTCGCCGCCAAGATCCCGTTCATCGCGATGAGTCACTTCCCGCCGATCGCCCGGGTCGGCCCGCTCTATGTGCCCGGAGTAACCGGCTGCTTCGCCTGCCAGGAGATCGGCTACCGGCGCACCTATCCGCTCTTCGACGTGGCGATCGAGCAGCAGCGCGGCAAGGAGTCGCCAGCGGCGACGCTGGGACCGGCCTGCGGGATGATCGGCGGCCAGATCGGCCTCGACGTCCTCCATCACCTGACCGGCCTCGCTCAGCCCGCGACGCTGGGCGTCGGCCACATATATGACCTGCGCACGATGGAGCTCGAGCGCGAGCCGGTGATCCCGGAGCCCGACTGCCCGGTCTGCGGAAGCCTCGAGCACACGAAGAACCGGCGTCCGGAGAGGATCGTGCCGAACTAGATCTGGACGACGATCAGCGACAGGCAGCCGATCAGCGCGGCGATCATCGTGCCGCTCATCTGCAGCGAGGTTCGCTGGAGCGCGTCGAAGCGGTCTTCGAGGCGAACCCCACCCCGGCCCCGCTCCTACAATGGACCGAACCCGCCGACGTAGCTCAGTTGGTAGAGCACTTCACTCGTAATGAAGGGGTCCCCGGTTCAAGTCCGGGCGTCGGCTCTGAATCCCGCCTGTTAAGCGGAGCGACCGGCGACCGGGAAGTTTCAGCCGATCCGCTCGGCGAGCATCACGATGATCCCCTCCGGGCCACGGACGTAGCAGAGCCGGTAGGCGTCCTCGTAGCGCACAACCTCGCCGAGGAGCTCCAACCCCCGGTCCCGCACCCGGGCGACGGCGGCGTCGATGTCGTCGACCGAGAACGCGATGCGGCGGATGCCGAGCGTGTTCGGCGCTGCGTTCGTATCGCCCTCGCGCGCCGCCGGGCTGTTGAACCGCATCAACTCCAACCGCCCGTGGCCGTCGGGGGTCTGCAGTATGGAGAGCTCGCAGCGAACATCCTCGAGTCCCACGACACGGTCCACCCACTCACCCGCCACCTCTGCTTCGCCCACCTGCTCCAGCCCAAGCTCGACGAAGAACGCCTTGGCCGCCGCGAGGTCGTCAACGACGATGCCCACGTTCTCGAGGGATTGGATCGAGCCGCTCATCTCCGTGCGAGCGTACCTGTATCCCGAACCATCATCGAATCGCCCGGTTGAGGGTGTAAGGAGTGGCGGCGGCTGCGTCAAACGCCCTGGCCGTCGAACTTGTACCCGACGCCGCGCACGGTGACGACGAGTTCGGGGCGCTGGGGATCGCGCTCTACCTTCTGGCGGAGATTGGAGATGTGGACGTCGCAGGCCCGCTCGTCCCCGTCGAACTCGGTCTGCCAGAGCTCCTCCATGATCTGGCGGCGCGGGAAGACCTCGCCGGGGCGGCCGACGAGCAGGCGCAGCAGCTGGAACTCGGAGCGGGTCAGGTTGACCGGTTCGCCGTGCACCGTGGCGACGTGGCGGACGAGGTCGATCGCCACCGGGCCGGCTTCGATCTTCACCGCCTGGTTGAGCGGCCCGCGGTCGAGCTCACGGCGGCGCAGCTGGGCGCGCACGCGGCCAAGCAGCTCGCGCACCGAGAAGGGCTTCGTGACGTAGTCGTCAGCGCCGACCTCGAGCCCGACGACCTTGTCGACCTCGGCGTCCTTGGCAGTGAGGACGATGATCGGCACGGCGCTGCGGGCCCGCACGTCGCGGCAAATGTCGAGGCCGCTCGGCCCGGGCATCATGATGTCGAGGATCAGCAGGTCGTAGGGGACGACGTCGAAGCCGACCTTGGCCGCCGCTTCGTCGCCGTCGGCAGCGACGTCGACGTCGAAGCCGTCCTGGGCGAGCGCGTAGCCGACCGACTCGCGGACCGAGGGCTCATCGTCGGCGACCAGGATGCGTCCGCTGCTCATCGCCTCAGGCCACCGGAGTCGGGCTCGGCTGGGCGATGGGAAGACGGACCCAGAAGGTGCTTCCCACCTTCTCGACGGAGGTGGCGCCGATTTCGCCGCCCATCACGTCGACCATGCGACGGGCGATCGCCAAGCCAAGGCCGAAGCCCTGTTGCTTGCGCGACTCGCTGCGGCGGTAGAAGCGCTCGAAGACGCGCTCAATCTCCGCCGCAGGGATGCCCGTTCCAGTGTCGATCACTTCCAAGATCACGTTGCTCTCGCCATCACGGCGGGCGCGTACGGTAACGGTGCCGGGCGGTGGCGTGTTCTTGAAGGCGTTGGTGAGCAGGCCGATCATCACCTGGCGCAGCAGGGTCGGGTCCCCCTGCGCGGTCAGCTCCGGCTCGCACTCGACCTCGAGCTCGACGTGCTTGGGCTGCTCGACCGCCGCGACGACGTCGCGGATCGCGACCTCCACGTCGACGATCTCGGTCTCCCCAGCCCCCAGCGACTCGACCCGCGCCAGCGTAAGCAGCGCCTGGGTGAGGCGGTTCATGCGGTCGGCATCGTCGGCGAGGCGTCGCAGGAAATGGTCACGGGCCTTGGGATCGTCCTTGGCCCCGCTTCGCAGCACCTCGATCGCGCCGGAGATCCCGGCCAGCGGGTTGCGCAGCTCGTGCGCCGCGTTGGAGACGAAGTCGGCTTCGGCGAACTCGCGCCGCATCTCTTCGGTCCGGTCACGGACGACGGCGAGCACCGCCCGCTCTCCGGGAAGCGAGCGGGCCTGCATCGCATATGCGCGATCGCCGATGCGCAGCGCCGGGTGGGCGACGAAGCCGACCTCTCCGGCGCGGCGCAGCTGGGAGAGCATCGCCTCGGGCGGGCGGCCGCCTTCCAGGAGCTTCGTAGCGGCCTCGTTGGAGAAGCGCACGGCCCCGTCGTCGTCGACGACCATCACCGCGTCGGTCAGACCGTCGAAGATCGCCTCGAGCTTGTTGCGGTCGGCGGTGAGCACGCCGAAGCTCTCTTTCAGCGATGCGCGCATCGAGTCAAGCGCGCGAGCGAGATCGCCGATCTCATCGGGCCCGGAGACCTCGAGCGGCACGTCGAAGGATCCGGAGGCCATCTCGCTTGCCGCCTGCGCGAGGCGGGAAACGCGGTGCGAGATCGCCGCCGCGATCAGGAACCCGGCAAGCACGCCGATCAGAACGGCGACCACCAGCGCCTGCTGGTTTTCGCCGAAGAGGTAGACGGCGAAGGCCGTGATCAACGAGACCACGGCAAACGCTCCCGCCAGCCAGAGCCGCATTCCTATCCGCCTCATGAGCAGTTACTAACACAAACCTCACGCCGGCAGGGGCGTGTCTGAGCTAAGCCACGAAATGTCGTGGGAAAACTCAGACACCCCTTGGGGAAGCGGCGGACGTAGGCCGCGTGCCAGAATCGGCTCGCATGCGAACGCTGGTGTTCATTCCGGCCTGGAACGAGGCGGACTCGGTCGCGGCGGTAATCGCCGGGGTGCGCGAATCCCTGCCGGAGGCCGACCTGCTGGTGATCGACGATGGCTCGACCGACGAGACCGCGGCGCGAGCCCGCGAGGCCGGCGCGCTGGTCGCCTCGCTGCCCTTCAACCAGGGGCTTGGGGCCGCCCTGCAGACCGGCTACCTGTACGGGCGCCGAGAGGGCTACGACGCCTGCGCCCATCTCGACGCCGACGGTCAGCACCCCCCCGCCGAGGTCGCGCGGCTGCTGGAGGAGATCTACGCCGACCGCGCCGACCTGGTGATCGGCTCGCGCTATAGCGAGCCGGATCGGGCTGAGAGCGACGACTACAAGCCGACCTTCTCGCGGCGGATCGGCACCGGCGTCTTCCGCTTCTTCCTCACCCTGGCCACGCGGCAGCGCTTCACCGACACGACGAGCGGCATGCGCGCCGCCAACCGGCGGGTGATGGCGCTCTTCAGCGAGCGCTACTCACCCGACTTCGCCGAGATCGAGTCGCTGCAGCTGGCCGTGCGCGAAGGGCTGCGTGTCGAGGAGGTGCCGGTGCGGATGCTGGAGCGCGTCGGCGGCAGCTCCTTCCTGACGCCGCTGCGCTCGGCCTTCTTCATCTTCAAGGGAATGATCGTCCTGGTCGTGGGCCAGTTTCGGCCGCGCGAGGCCAAGGCGGAGCGATGAGCGCCCTGGCGCTGGCCGCAGAGCAGGCCCCGCAGGTCCACCTGACCTCGCAGACGCGGATCCTCGCCGCTGTCCTGGCGATCGCCTTCATGGTGCTGATCCTCGAGCTGATCCGCCGCGACAAGCTGCAGGAGCGCTACAGCGTCGTCTGGTTCGTCGCCGGGCTGGGCATGCTCGCCGGCGCCGCCTTTCCCGGCCTGCTGGAGCTGGTCGCCGACGCGATGGGCGTGCGCGACACCAATGTCGCCCTCTTCTCGATCGTCCTGCTGCTGCTGCTCGGCCTGGCGCTCAACTTCAGCGTGATCATGTCGCGCCAGGCTGCCCAAATCACCCGCCTCGCCCAGGAGAGGGCGCTGGAACGAGCCCGCGAGCAGGCTCGATCCTCAAGGGAGAACGGCAGCGAGGCGAAAGGCGAGCGCCTCCAGAGCTAGCTCCTCGGAGACGTTGAGGTCGAGACGGCGGCGCGTGTCCTGGACCAGCTCCGCGGCCTGCCGTGGGCGGGACGGGTCGAGCCCGGCGGCGCTGGACTCGAGCTCGGCGAGGCAGTCGCGGTTGTAGACCACCTCGGTGGCGCCGGCGGCGGTCGCGGCGAGATCGCGGTACCAGGCGGCGCCGAGCTCGAGCGCCAAGTCGAGGACCTCGGTGCGACGGCGGCGCGCGGCGCGCTTCGCTTCATCGGCCACGTCTTTGGCGCTGCGTTTGACTCCAGCTTGGGCTTCGTCTTCCAGGAGGGCGCGGGTCGTTGCTTCGGCTTCTTCGCCTTCTGATTCGGCGGCGGCGAGTAGCTGGCGCCAGGCGGGGGGGGCGATCGAGGGGGCCTCGGCGGACGCGCTTTCGCGCTGAGTGTCCGGCGAGCCCCCCTCGATCGCCCTTCCTAGTTCATGCGTTGCGGCTCGTAGCGCTCGGCCGGAGTCCGTGAGCAGGAATCGGGCGCGATCGAGGTCCCCTGCCGACAGGCGCGCAGCCGCAGCACGCTCGTCAGCTGGAGCGTGCGAATCAAGGGAGGCTTCGACGACCTGTGGCGGCAGCGGGGCGAAGTCGATCGGCTGGCAGCGTGAGGCGATCGTCTCGAGCAGGGCGCTGGGCTCTGCCGTGAGCAGGATCAGATGGACGAACCCGGGGGGCTCCTCGAGCGTCTTCAGCAGGGCGTTCTGACTCTCGTCGCGCATCGTCTCCGCTGCCTCGACGACAAAGACGCGCTTCTCCCCCTCGAACGGCCGATAGGAGGCGGCGCGGATCACCCGCTCGCGCACCTCCTCGACCATGTGCTGGGCGCCGCGTGGGCTGAGCCAGACCAGATCGGGATGCGGCGAGGGGTCGATCAGGGCGCGGCGGCGGACGTCGTCGGGGTCGGCCGCCTCGGCGGCCAATATCTCTGCGGCAAAGGCACGCGCAACCGCCGCCTTGCCGGCCCCACGCGGACCTCGGAACAGGTAAGCGTGACTCGGCCCCGACGCCAGTGCTGCCGCGAGCGCAATGCGGGCGCGCGGCTGATGCCCAGTGCTTTTCTCGATGGCGGCGTTGGTCACCGGACTGAGCCTAAACGCCCCTCCCGCGGGTGGCGCGGTGGCGGGGGTCCCCTGCAGCGGAAGGCGTCGCGAAGCGGCGTCTGAGCATGTGGGGGAGGGCCGCCGCGACAGGACCTGCGGACCTGCGCGTTTCGTCCCTCACGCGTGCGACCTGACCGCCCCCATCACCCGCTCGTGGACCTGCTCGACGCTGCCGCCGCCGTCAACGACCACGACCCGGTCGGAGGCGATCTGGGCGATCTCCTCGTAGGCCTCGGCGACGGCACGCTGCAAATCGAGGCCCTCGGACTCGAAGCGGTCCTCTCCGTCGGCGCGGCCGAGGCCGGTCTCGGGATCGATTCGTAGCAGCACGGTGAGGTCCGGCCAGAGGCCGTCGATTACCGTGTCGACGAGCGAGAGCACGTGGCTCGTTCCGAGTCCGCGGGCGCCGCCCTGGTAGGCGACGCTCGAGTCGGCGAAGCGGTCGGCGACGACGGTCCTGCCGTCCTCCAGCGCCGGCCGGATCACGCGGCTGACGAGGTCGGCGCGAGCGGCGGAGAAGAGCAGCAGCTCGGCAAAGGGGTCTAGGTCGAGCGACGGATCGGCCAGCAGCTGGCGGATCCGCTCGGCGGCATCGGTGCCCCCCGGCTCGCGGATCAGCAGCGTCTCGGGGCCGAGCGCCTCGGCCAGCAGCTGCGCCTGCGTGCTCTTGCCGGAGCCGTCGATGCCCTCCAGCGAGATAAACAACTCGGCGGGACCTCAGCCTTTGGCCGCGGCCTTGGCGCGTTTGCGACCGCGTGTGGCGGTGTCGGCCTTGCTCGCCGTCTTCGCTTTCTTCTTCGCCGGCGCCTTGCCGTCCTCATCGCCCTCGGGTAGCGGCTGTTTGGCCATCGCTTCTTTGGCCGCTTTCGCCGCTTCGCGCTCGGCGCGGCGTTTCTTCATCTCCTGCATCGACTCGCAGTCGTCGTTGAGGCAGAGGTTCCAGGGACGGCCGCGGAAGGGCTGCACCTTGAGCCGCGGCGTCTGCTCGCAGATCGAGCAGCGCTCCTCGAGCTTGAAGACGTCGCCGCGCTGGGGCAGCGGGAAGGTCTGATCGCAGGACTCGGGATCGTCGGCGGTCCAGCCGCTGCAGCCGACGAAGCGCTTGCCCGATTTTTTCGCCCGGATCACGCGCAGCATGTTGGGCGAACCGTCCTCCTTGGTGCGGCCGGCCTCTTCGCAGACCTTGCAGGGGCCGAGGATGCGGTCCTCGTCCATCCCCTTCCAAACCACTTTGGCGAGGTCTTCGCGGCTCGCGTCGATCTCGGTCCAGGTGTTGTGGAGCAGTTCGCGGCTGTCGCCGACGACCGAGTCCTTGGTCATCTCGCCGGCGGCGATCTGGTCCATCTCGGCCTCGAGCTGAGCGGTCATCTCCGGCGTCGCCATGCGCGGCACGTATTTCTTGAACGCCTCGTACATCGCGATCCCGGTCTCCGTGGGGATCGGCGGGTTGCCGTAGACGTAGCCGCGGTCGAAGAGCTTCTTGATGATGTCGGCGCGGGTCGCCTTGGTGCCGAGGCCGCGCTCCTCCATCATCTCGACCAGCTTCGCCTGGGAGATCCTCGACGGGGGCTGGGTCTCCTTGTCGAGGATCCAGGGCTCGCCGTCGAGCTCCAGGCTCTGCCCCTCCGCCAGGGCCGGGATCTCCTCATCGGAGGAGCGGGCGTACGTATAGATGCCGGCGAAGCCGGGATCGACGACGACCGAGCCGCGCACGAAGTAGGTCTGCGAGCCGGCCTCGATGTCGGCGCGGGTCGACTCGGTGATCATCGGCGGGCTGAAGGTGGCAAGGAAGCGGCGCACGACCAGTTCGTAGACGCGCTTCTTGGGGCCGTCGCCGAGAGCGTCGGGGTGGATCGCCTGGGTCGGGTAGATCGGCGGGTGGTCGGTCGTCTCTTTCTTGCCGCGAGTTGGGGACAGATCGCCGTCGAGCAGGCCGGAGGCCGCGGAGAACTCCTTGACCCGCACCAGCGAGGTGACCAGCTCGCGCAGCGGCAGCGAGACCGGGTAGACCGTGTTGTCGGTGCGCGGGTAGGAGATGAAGCCGTCCATGTAGAGGTCCTCGGCGAGTCGCATCGCGCTGGCTGGCGTGATCCCGAGGCGGCTGGAGGCATCGGTGGTGAAGGCGGTCGTGTTGTAGGGGGTGGGCGGCTTGCGCGTGTTCTTGCGCGCCGTCACCGACTTGACCGTGCCGGGGCTGGAGGTGCCGGCGAGCGCCGCGTCGGCCTCGGCTTTCTCCCAGAACTTGTCGGTCTCGTGGTGAGCCTCGAAGCTGCCGTCGGGGTGCTGGAATTTGGCGAACAGTTCCCAGAACGGTTTGGGGACGTGGGCGCGGCGCTCCATCTCGCGCTCGACGATCAGGCCCAGCGTGGGGCTTTGCACGCGACCGACGGAGAGGAAGTTGGAGCCGAAGCGCCGGGTGCTGAGCGAGACGGCGCGGGTCAGGGTCGCGCCCCAGAGCAGGTCGATGTCCTGGCGCGCGGCGCCGGCGTTGGCCAGCGGGTAGGAGAGCTCGTCGAGATCGCCGAAGGCGCGCTCGATCTCATCTTTGGTCAGCGCCGAGTAGCGGGCGCGCTTCACCCGCAGCGTGCCGGCACGCGTTTCCTCGCGGTTGCCAAGCTCGGGGTTCGCGTCGAGCATCTCCTCGAGGGCCTCGAGGCCGATCAGCTCGCCCTCGCGGTCGAAGTCGGTGGCGATCACCAGCTCGTCCGCTTCTTTGGCGACTTTGCGGATAGCTTTGACGACGTTCTTGTCGGTCGGCTCCTTGATCAGCTCGGCGTCGATCAGGTCGTGCAGGTCCGTTTTCTGCCAGTTCGAGTAGCTCTCGGGGAAGGCCGGGCCGAGCACGTGGCCCTTGAGGCCGATCGTGCGGTGGTCGCCGTCGGCGTCGCTCCACGTGTAGTAGGGGACTTTGAAGGTTTTGTCGCTGGAGGCCGTGCCCTTGCTGAGGAAGGTGGCGATCTTCTCCGCGCTGTTGTTCTTCTCGGTGACGATGAGCCTCATGGGCCGGCGAGGGTAGCAGGGGCGTTCGGCCGGACCGGCGAGGACGAAATGTTGGCTGCGGCACTACGTATTGATCCAGCGGCGGTCGATAGAGCTTGCGATGGCCATAGGATCGCGACCGCAATGAGGACTCTGGTGACAGGCGGCGCCGGCTTCATCGGCTCCAATCTGGTCGACGCGCTGCTGGCGCGGGGCGACGAGGTGACGGTCCTCGACGATCTCTCCACCGGGCGGCGCGAGAACCTCGACGCGGCCCTGGCGAGCGGCGCGACCCTGGTCGAGGCCGACATCCGCGACCGCCAGGCGATGGAGGAGCTGGCGGGCCGCGAGCGGCCGGAGGTCTTCTTCCACCTGGCCGCCCAGATCGACGTGCGCAAGTCGATCGCCGACCCCGCCTTCGACGCCTCGATCAACGTCGGCGGCACGGCCAACGTGCTGGAGGCCGCCCGCGTGGCGGAGGCACGGCGCCTCGTCTTCAGCTCGACCGGGGGGGCGATTTACGGCGAGGGCGAGGGACAGGAGCTGCCGCTGGCCGAGGACGCGCCGCTGGCGCCCGAGGCCCCCTACGGGCAGAGCAAGTTCGCCGGCGAGGGCTACCTGGCGCTGTACGAGCGGCTCTACGGCCTATCCAGTGTGCCGCTGCGGCTCGGCAACGTCTACGGCCCGCGCCAGGACCCGCTCGGCGAGGCGGGCGTGATCGCGATCTTCTGCGGGCGGCTGCGCGAGGGCCAGCGGCCCACCGTCTTCGGCGACGGCAAGCAGACCCGCGACTACATATACGTGGGGGACGTGGTGACGGCGATGCTGGCTGCCGCGGAGGCCGAGACGACGGCCCCGCTCAACGTCGGCACCGGGGTCGAGACCGACGTGCTGGAGCTGGTCCGCCTGCTTGGGGAGCTGGGCGGCGCCGAGGACTTCGAGCCCGAGCTCGCCCCGCCCCGCACCGGCGAGGTGCAGCGAATCTCGATCGATCCGGCGCGGGCTGAGCGCGAGCTGGGCTGGAAGGCGCAGACTGGTCTCGAGGACGGCCTGCAGCTCACCCTCGACTCGATCTAGCCGCCGACCGGCAACAGGTCACTAGGCTTTGGCTATGCCCGCCCAGGCCTACGCCGGCAAGGAGTGCGTCTGCCAGTTGCGCAAGGGGATCTGCGACCAGTCGTGCGTGCGCGACATGCTCGAGACTCCCTTCTACATCGCCTGCTTGAAGCTCAAGGGGCGCCGCTGCCTGGTTGTCGGCGGCGGCGACATCGGCCTCGAGAAGGTCGAGGGCCTGCTCGCCTGCGACGCCGACGTGACCCTGATCGCGCCAGTCGCCCATCCCGAGCTGGAGAGCCTGGCAGCCGAGGGCTCGATCGAGTGGGAGAGGCGCGCCTACGCGGGCGCCGGCGACCTCGCCGGCGTCTTCATCGTGATCGCCGCCACCGATGACAGCGAGGTCAACATCGGCGTCTTCGACGACGCTGAGCAGCGGGCGATGCTGGTCAACGTCGTCGACGTGCCGCCGCTCTGCAACTTCATCCTGCCGGCGATCGTGCGCACGGGGCCGCTGGCGATCGCGATCTCGACTGCCGGCGCCTCCCCCGCGCTGGCCAAGCGAATGAAGCGGGAGATCTCCGAGCTATTCGGCGAGGAGTACGCGCGGCTCGCCGTGATCCTCAACGACGCCCGCGGCTGGGCCAAGGGCACGCTGCCCACCTACCAGGACCGCAAGGAGTTCTTCGAGGGGATCGTCAACGGCGACCCCGACCCGGTCGAGCTGATCCGCGAGGACCGCGAGGCCGAGGTGCTGGCGCTGATCGAGGCCGCGAAGCAGAGCAGCGCCCCGGCGCCGAGTTAAGCCGGCGCGGCCCGCTTGCATCGGGCCGGTACCGCACGTAGGGTCGGGGCGTCCCGGCCAAGGCAGGCCGACCCCGAGGGGGGACCGGTGGAGCAGCAGTCGAA
>DATNHC010000098.1:0-29771 GCA_035605155.1 Solirubrobacterales bacterium | reverse complement strand
CCTTCGCTCTCCTGGTCCTGTTCGTCTTCGGGCAGGTACTGAGGATCGAGGGAGTGGAGACGGGGGTCCTGGACGACCTGCAGCGCCTCTTCCCGAACGTCGAGCAGGGGACCCTGACCGACGTGCTGGCACGGATCGAGGGGAACTCGACGACGATCGGGATAGCCGCCTTCCTCGGCTCTCTCTGGATCGGCGCCTCGTTTTGGGGGGCGATGGACACGGCCTTCTGCCGCATCTACCACGTCGAGTGCCGCGGCTGGGTCGAGCAGAAGCGCTTTTCCTTCGCCATGCTCACGGTCGTCCTTCTCTTCATCGCGGCCAGCATCTTCCTGCCGACGATGGAGAGTGCGCTCGTCTCCAGCACCGATCGCCTGCCGCTCGGTCTCTCCGACATCCGGGTTATCGACACGGCGCTGCTGCTCGGCGCCGCGATCCTCGTCGTCTTCCTGATCTGCTGCGTGATCTTCTGGGCGGTGCCCAAGGGTCACATGCCATGGCGGGCGGTCTGGCCGGGTGCGGTCTTCGTCACCGTGGGCGCCGGCATCGCCAACTGGCTCTTCCCCGTCTACCTCTCCAATATCTCCAGTCTCTCCCGCTTTGGCTCTACGGTCGGCTTCATCCTCATCGCGCTGCTCTGGTTCTACGTCCTCAGCCTGGCGCTGATGGCGGGTGCGGTCATCAACTCGCTGCGCCACGAGCTGCAGGACACGGGTGAATTGCCCTACGCGGGCTCGAGCACCGAGTCGCGCCCCGGCGATTGCGGCTGCGAGGACGCGACGGCAGCGAGCTCGGCCGGGGACCGGCCCTCCCCCGAGCCGTAAAAAGAGAGCGTGAACTGCACCAGCTCGGGGCAGAGTCGTGTCAGCTTCTCGGTTTCGCCGGCAAGCACCACCTGCTTGACCCGCGAGACGATCCCGCCGACGACTGCCGGCGCGATCGAGGCCTTCGGTGGAACGGCGTCGGTGCTTCCCAGCGCAGCGAAGTCGAGCATTCGCCCGTAGCGATCGAGCCATTCGTGGTGGCGAACGGCTATCTCCGGCGCAGCCGCCGGGGCCTCAACCACGATCAGCCGGGCAAGGACCGCCTCCCCGGCCATCAGCTCGAGGCCGGCGGCAAGTGCGGAGCCCACCCGATCGGCAAGGTCAGCTCGCGTGTAGCAGCGGTAGGTGAGCACACCGAGGAGCCGTTCCTGGGCAATCTCGTAGGCCGCCGCAAAGCAATCGCGCTTGTCGGCAAACTGCTCATAGAAGGCGTTGCGACGGACTTGTGCCAGCTTGACGATCCGATCCACCGTCGTCGCCTCGAAGCCGGCCTCGGCGACGGCCCTCGGCAACGCCTCGAGCAGACGACGACGCTGATCTGCCGCCACGACGTCGGCCGAGATCGCATAGGGACCCCGAGGAAGCGGCCCTTTGGAGGGTTCTTGGAGAGTTCTCGAAGACGGCATAGCATTTTGGTTTTCGGTACGGTAAGATTCTAACAAAGAACAACATAGTTCTATGGTAGAAATATTCTCGCCCAGGTTCCACGTCGCATGGGAATGCCAGCGTTCAAGCCAGTAGGACGCTTTTGACAGGCCGCGGCGTGCAAGTGCCAGGCAGCTGATCGCGAAGGGGCCCATCCTCACGGCCGGCGGCCGCCCTTCGAAGGGTGATCCGTCCACTGATGTCGCGAAAGGCCAGATGCAACAGCAGTCCGAAGCGGCCACCCAGCCCGGCGTCCTGACGCCGACGGTCCCCTGGGACATCGGCGAGCGTTCCCAGCGACAGCGGATCCTGGGGGCAATGGCCTCGAGCACCGCCGAGAAGACCTTTGCGGGGACGACGATCGCCGACATCGTCGGCCACGCAAGCATTTCCCGCGCCACCTTCTACAAGCACTTTGCCAACAAACGCGAGTGCTTCGACGCGACGGTCGAAAGCTTTCTCTCAGAGCTCTGGCAGGCTGCCGCCGAGGTGCGCTCGACAGACGACTTGCCTGCCGAGGCAATCCGCAAGGCGGCCACAGCGGGACTCCAGCGCATGGCCAAGAAGCCGGCCCACGCGAAACTTGTGCTGATCGAAGCCCCCAGTGTCAATCCGGCGATTGTGCGCAGTTACCGCGACGCCTTGATTGATGTCTTGGAAAGAGAATTGAACCTCGAAAGGGCCACCAACGGCGCCGATCCCGGGATTGCCGTTGGCCGAGCCAAGGTGCTGCTTGCCGACTTCCTTGCCGCCGATCGGGCCAAGGAGCTACCGAGCCTGGTGCCGGAGATCGTTTACATCGCGCTATTGCCCTACGTCGGACAGGAGGCGGCGCTCCAGCAAGCGGGTCTCGGCGCATGATTGCGCCCACCGACCTGGAGTTGCCGGAGCCCGGTCGCGACGGCGGCGCACCGGAAGGGGAGGTGCCCGCAGATCTGCGTCGCTGGCAGCTGCCACGCGGGCGCCACGGTCTGCCTAGGGAGCTGGTCGACCAGTCCCAGCGCGAGCGGTTGCTGGCCTCAGTCATACGGGTGACCGCAGCCAAGGGTTACCGAGCGAGCTCTGTGGCAGACATCCTCAAGGAAGCCGGTGTCGGCCGGGAGACCTTCTATCGGCACTTCAAGGACAAGGAAGACTGCTTCGTCGCCGCCAACGACGCTCTGCTCGGCGACCTCGAGTCGCAAGTCGCCACTGCCTACGAGGAACCGGGCGCGTGGCCTGCGCGCGTACGGCAGGGACTTGCCGCAGCTCTTGACTGGCTTGCCGCCGAGCCCGACCTCGCGCGGGTGATGATGGCCGAGATGGGGACCGTCGGCCCGATCGCCAGCTCTCGCTTTCGCGAGACTTTCCGACGCTTCACCTCGGTGCTCGACGACAGCAGCGAGGTGGTGCCCAAAGCTCGCGAGATTCCCAACTTGGCACTCATTGCGGGAGGTGCCGTCTTTGCTCGCGTCTACGAGGAAGTCACGCTCGGCAATGTCGAGAAGCTGCCGCAGATGCTGCCGCAACTCACTTTCGAGCTGTTGTTGCCGTATGTAGGTGAAGAGGCCGCCGCCAGCGAGCGGCAAGCGGCTGAGAAAGAGGTCACACGCAAAGCTGGGGCGCAGTGAACGCGGCGCCGGGACCCCGAGGTAGGAGTGACCAGGGGGCGCCGACGCAGCCTTACCCATGGCCCGTGCTAGCGGGACATGGGCGTACTTCAACCGTAATTCGAGACGGAGCCGTGGTGGCCACGGGAACTCCGTCGCCGCGAGTGTTCTACGGGAGGTAGGTGGGGTCAACCCGCGACGCGCGCTTACCGTGCAACAGCCCGCCGGAAATCCGCCCTTGAGGCTGTTTTACCTGCAAATCGGCATAGCACGGATCTTCGCACGCGCCCATCCGTGCGTCGCGTCGATCCGTGCGTGGGTGCTTTCTAGGTGACGAAAAGGGCGCGATGGAGGTTGTCGACCATGTCGAGTGTGAGCGTGCGATCGCCATAGACCTCGAGTTGGTCGGAGCGCCCTTCGACCAGCGCGTCGAGCCAGTGATTGGCAGAGCCCCGGATCCAGTTCTCGGGTCTCGCTTGGAGCTTCGACGTGCAACCAACGAGCTTGCCAGCCTGCGCAGATAGCCGAATGCCAGCCGAGCGACCGTCCGAGCTGTTGCCTGCCTGTACGGCGAGCTGGGAGACTCCCTCGGCATCGGCGGGCAGTGAAACAAGCGGCAGCACCAAGAGGAGCACTGTCTCCACGTCAATTCGGGTCAGCGGCGCGGTCTCCTCAGCCAGATGCCGGCGCTCGCAGCGCATTGCCGCAAGCAATGGCGCCATCGCTCGGCGCAGCCAATCGGACACGGCGTAAGGAGTACCGCCGCCGCCGTTGGGCACGGGCGTGATCAGGTCGACAAGCCGCATCGCCGCCAGGCGGCGCTCCAGCGACGGGTAGCTGAATGAGCTGATCAGGTTGTCGAGCTCGGTGAGCGTGAAAGGGCGCACCGCGAGTGCCCGCAACATGGTCGAGCCCCAGCCGTTGACGAGTGCCTTGATTGAGGTTTTGCCGGCTTCGCCCTCGAGGCGCAGAGGTCCCTGCGGGGCGTCGGCGAGCCAGGTGTCAACCGCGTCGGCAACGACCAGCATCTCGTGGCCAAGAGGGGTGAGGGTGTTGTCGACCAGCGCAGCCTTGCCGTTGGCGTGCACCTTCTCCAGGGCGCCCATCCTGAGCAGGGTCTCGAGATTGCCGCGCAGCGTCGTCTGCGCCGGCCCGCCGACATCGCGGCGCAGCTGCGCCAGTCGCATCGGGCCCTTGGCGAGCGCCCGGAGGATCAAGCCATGAAGGGCCTTGGAAAAGATCGAGAGGACATAGCCGCCGGAGCGAAACGGGTACTCGGTCGCGTAGTCCCTCTCGGTAGCCTCGGGCGCAGCAAGCTGTATGGAACCGCTGCGCGGAGCAGCATCGAGCACGGATCGCCTCCCTTACCGTCGAGGAATGCCGAGGTTCTATATTAGAACAAATGAGTTTTAGCAATAGTTGGGGCGTTCTCAAGCAGATCGGCGGACGCAGGGGAGCGTGGCGTGCTCTGCACGCGAGCCGAGGACGGCGAGGCGCGCCGACAAGAAAGCCCGACCTCAGCCGTAGCGCTCGCCGATGATCGCTCGCAGCTTGGAACGATCGTGGCGAGCGTGGATGCGCCGCACCGTGCCCGAGCGCGAGCGCATGACCAGCGATTCGGTTGTCGCGCCGGGGCCGCGGTAACGCACCCCTTGCAGAACATCGCCATCGGTCACGCCGGTGGCGGAGAAGAAGACGTCCTCGCCCGAGCAGAGGTCGTTGGCGGTGAGGATGCGCTCGAGGTCGTAGCCGGCGTCGAGCGCGGCGCTGCGCTCCTCGTCGTTGCGTGGCCAGAGACGGCCGAGCAGCTGGCCACCCATCGACTTCAGGGCGGCGGCCGAGAGCACGCCCTCGGGGGTGCCGCCGATCCCCCAGAGCAGGTCGACCGGAGAGCGATCGCTAACCGCGAGCAGCGCGGCAGAGACGTCGCCATCGGTGATCAGGCGGATGCGACCGCCGGCCTCGCGCACTTCGCGCATCGCGTCCTCGTGACGGGGACGGTCGAGCATCACCACGGTGACGTCGCCGACGCTGCCGCCCTTGCGCTCGGCGATCAGCTTCAGCGTCTCGGGCAGGGGGCGGTCGAGGTCGAGCAGGTCGGCGATCTCCTCGCCACCGGCCATCTTCTCCATGTAGACGCAGGGCCCCGGGTCGAACATGGAGCCGCGCTCGGCCAGGGCGATCACGGCGAGGGCGCTGGGCATGCCGAGCGCGCAGAGGCGGGTGCCCTCGAGCGGATCGACGGCGATGTCGACCACCGGCGGGCTGCCATCGCCGATCTGCTCGCCGTTGTAGAGCATCGGCGCCTCGTCCTTCTCCCCCTCGCCGATCACGACGATGCCGTCCATCGAGACGGAGTCGAGGACGAAACGCATCGCGTCGACCGCCGCCTGATCGGCCGCGATCTTGTCGCCGCGCCCGACCCAGCGGGCGGCGGAGAGCGCCGCCGCCTCGGTCACCCGCACCAGCTCGAGGGCGAGGTTGCGGTCGGGCTTCGTCGGTGAGGTCCCCCCCATCGGCTCGGAGCCTATCGATCGCGTCGCGCGATGCATTGAGCACACTGGGGTGTGCCGAATCGATCGAGCGGCGAATGTAGGGTCTCCGCATGGCCGAGCGCTGGGGACTGACGCTGCCGCTACCGGGACTCTCACTTGCCGCCCATGAGGATCTCGTCAAGCGTGCCGAGGCACGCGGCTACACAGACCTTTGGAGCGGCGAGACGAACGGCCCCGACGGCTTCACACCGCTGGCGTTGAGCGCTGCCTGGACCGAGCGCGCGAGGCTGGGGACCGGCATCGTCGGGGTCTTTCAGCGCGGGCCGGCACTGCTCGCGCAGGAGGCCGCGGCGCTGGCCGATGCGTCCGACGGTCGCTTCGTGCTGGGAATCGGCTCCTCCTCGGATCGCATCGTCGAAGGCTGGAACGGCATCCCCTTCGAGCGACCGTTGAGCAAGGTGCGCGAGACGCTGGAATTCCTGCGCACGGCGCTCGAAGGCGAGCGCACAAGCAGCGGCTTCAAGCTCGAGAGCGCCCCGGCACAGCGGGTGCCGATCGTACTCGCGGCGCTGCGCGGCAAGATGCTCGAGCTGGCGGTCGAGCGTGGCGACGGCGCCTTCACCAACTTCCTGCCACTGGGCGGCCTGCCGAAGGTGGCGGCCCAGCTGGAGGGGGCGCCGGAGGGCTTCGAGCTGCTCTGTCGCTTCTTCTGCATCCCGGGCGAGCGCGAGGCGGTCGAGCCGCTTGCCCGCTTCATGTTCTCCTCTTACATCACGGTGCCGGTCTATGCCGCCTTTTACCGCTGGCTCGGCTACGGCGACGAGATCGATCCGATGATCGCTGCCTGGGAGTCAGGCGATCGACAGGGTGCGGCGGCCGCGGCACCCTGGAGCCTGATCGAGGAGATGTTCGTCTTCGGCTCGCCCGAGCAGATGGTGGAGCGGATCGGCGCCTTCGTCGAGGGCGGCATCACGCTGCCGATCCTCACGCCGATCACCACGCCCGACAGGCTCGACGAGCTGATCGAGGCACTGGCGCCCGGATAAGGCGCGCACGCGGGTACAGTCGAGCGCGCGGTGCTCTATTTCAGCCACCCCGCCTGCCTCGAGCACGATCCCGCGAAGGTGATGCCGTCGCATCCGGAAAGACCAGAGCGGCTGGGTCGCATCGAGCTGGCGCTCGCCGAACGCGACTGGCTGGGTTGGGAGCAGCGCCGAGCGCCGCTGGCGAGCGAGGCTGAGCTGGCGCTGGTCCACAGCGCCGAGCACGTACGCGCAATTCAGCAGCTCTGCGCAAGTGGCGGCGGCGCGATCGATCCCGACACATATGCAGTCGAAGCCTCCTGGGAGGCTGCGCGCCACGCCGCCGGCGGCGCCTGCGCGATGGTCCGCGCCCTGATCGATGGAGAGGCGGCGCTCGGCTTCTGCGGCACGCGGCCGGCAGGCCACCACGCCGAGCGCGAGCGAGCGATGGGCTTCTGCCTCTTCGACAATCTTGCCGTGGCCGCCGAGCTGGCCATCCGGGAGCTCGGAGCCGAGCGCGTCTTCGTCCTCGACTGGGACGTCCACCACGGCAACGGCACGGCGGAGATCTTCCGGTGGCGGGCCGACGTGCTCGTGGCCAACATCCACGAGCAGGGGATCTTCCCCGGCACCGGGGCGCGGAGCGATGTGGGTTCCGGCCCGGGTGAGGGCTACACGCTCAACCTGCCTGTGCCAGCCGGCTCAGAAGAGGATCTATGGCTCTCACTGCTCGAGGACGTGATCCTGCCGGCGGGCCGGGCATTTGAGCCACAGCTGATCCTGATCTCAGCCGGGTTCGACGCCCACCGGGCCGACCCGCTCGCCAATTGCCGACTGGAGGCCGGCTCCTTCGGCCAGATGGCCAACAAGGTGCGTGACTTCGCCGCCGAGCTCGGAGCTCCGCTCGGGGCGGTGCTCGAGGGGGGCTACGACGTCGATGCCCTGGCCGACTGCGTGTGCGCCACCTTGGCCGCGCTGGCCGGCGAGGCCAACGAGAGCGCGTAGTCACCGGCGCCGTCGACGAACCAGCCGTTCATCTCCATGCCCGCTTCCTCGTAGACGCCGCACAGGCGCTCGCGGGTGAACTTGGCCGAGATCTCCGTACGCATCTCCTCGCCGGCGACGAACTCAACCTCGAGGTCCAGGCTGTCGAGGCGAACCCTCTGCTCGGCAAGCGAGCGCAGGCGGATGTCCATGCGCGCCTCGTCCTGGTCGTAGCGGGCGACGTGCTCGAAGCCATCGAGGTCAAAGTCGGCGTCCAGCTCGCGGTTGAGGACCTGCAGGACGTTCTTGTTGAACTCGGCGGTGACCCCCTCGGCGTCGTCGTAGGCCGCCTCGAGCCGCTCGGTCTGCTTGACGAGATCGGTGCCCAGGAGAAGCTGGTCGCCGGGGGCCATCAACGTGGCAAGCCGGGCAAGGAACTCGCGCCGTGCCGCTGGGTAGAGGTTGCCGATCGTGCCACCGAGGAATGCGATCAGACGGCCGCCGACGCTATCTGGGATGCGCTCGAGATGATGCTCGAAATCGCAGACCAGGCCACGAACGACGAGCCCCGGGTACTCCTCGACCAGGCACTCGGCGGTCTCGTGGGTGATCTCCTCGGAGATATCGACCGGCACGTAGGTACGCAGGCAACCCGCATCGCGCATCGCGCTCAGCAGGTGACGGGTCTTGGCGGCAGAGCCGGAGCCAAGCTCGACCAGGGTCTGCGGCCGGCCGGCCGCAGCGACGATCTCCGTGGCCCGCGCGGTGAGAATCGAGCGCTCGGCGCGAGTCGGGTAGTACTCGGGCAGCTCGGTGATCTGCTCGAAGAGCTGCGAGCCACGCTCGTCGTAGAAGTACTTCGGCGCCAGCTCCTTGGGCTGCATCGTCAGACCCGTGCGGACGTCGCGTGCCATGGTCGCCGCCGTGTCGGCGTCGAGGTGGACCTCGATCGCGATCATGCATCCCTCGCACAACGGATGCCGGCGAAGATCTGACGGCGCTGAGGCAGGTCCCAGTTGCGAAAGCTGGGACGCATGACGCTCCGGTGCGTCGCCCAGGAACCGCCGCGCAGCACCTTGTAGGTATCGCCGAAGAAGACCTCGGAGTACTCGCGGTAGGGGAAGGCCTCGAAGCCCGGGTAGGCGAGGAAGTCCGAGGACGTCCACTCCCAAGCCTGACCGACGGCCACCAGCTGCGGGTGGGCGGCCTCCCACTCTTGCTCGCTAGGCAGTCGCTTGCCGGCCCAGCGGGCAAACGCGTCCGCGTCCTGCCAAGAGACATGGAGGACGGGATGGGCCGGATTCACTGGGTCGCGAACCCCCATGGTCCTCAGCACCCATCCCCCGCCGCCATCGCGCTCCCAGTACAGCGGAGGCTCGGCGCCGGTCTCCTCCATGAACTGGATATACGCGCCATTGCTCACCGGGGTTCGATCGATTTCGAAACGGGTGAGATCGACTGCGTGCCGGGAACGCTCGTTGTCGTAGGCGAAGCCGCGCTCTGCTGCGCCGATCTCGTGCCTGCCTGCCTCGACCCGAACCATCTCGGGATCCCGTGGGAGTGACGCGTTGGCGGGACGCGGGGCGCCGTCCAGCGGTTCGTAGCCGTCGACCATCTGCAGCAGCTGCAGCATCGTCTCGTTGTGCTGCAGCTCATGGGCAAGCAGCATCTCGTAGACAAAGCCGTCGCGCAGCAGCGGGTCCTCGGCACCGGCGCCGATCTCGACCTCCTCGAGCACCTCTAGCGTGCGCTCGCGCACGTCGGCGAGGTAGGCGCGCAGCTCGGCGTCGCGCAGGATCGGCAGCTCGCCGCGTGTCTTGCGCGGGTTCTCGATCGCGTCGTAGAAACGGCCGAGCTCGCCGTGCAGCGGCTCGCGGCCAGCGATCGTCTGCACCAGCCAGAGCTCCTCGAAGTTGGCGATATGGCCCAGATCCCAGGCCAACGGGCTGAGGATCGAAGAGTAAACGCGGTTCAGCTGCTCGTCGTCGAGCGGCTCGATCAGCTCCAGGGTCCGCTCACGCGCCTCAGCGAGACGTTCCGCGATCGCTGCCTTGGAGCTTGAGGTCACCTCGGTGGCGATACGAGGACCCTAGCGGTACCGGATCACCGGGGTGTGAACTCGATGCGCATCGGTCTGTAGGGTCTTCGCCGCGGTGAAGGTCGACGGGACAAGCGCGCTGGTGGCCGGTGGTGCCTCGGGACTGGGCGAGGCGACGGCACGAGCGCTGGTCGAGGCCGGGGCCACGGTGACCATCGCCGACCTCAACACCGAGAAGGGTGAGGCGCTGGCGGCGGAGCTGGGTCCCCTGGCGAGCTTCGTGCAGGCGGATGTGACCGACGCGGATGCGGTCTCAGCCGCCGTCGAGCAAGCGGCAACGCACGAGGGCGGATTGCGCATCTCGGTCTGCTGCGCCGGGATCGGCTGGGCCGAGCGCGTTGCCCACAAGCGTGGGCCTCACAACCTCGAGCTCTTCGCCAACGTGATCAAGGTCAATTTGATCGGCACTTTCAACGTGCTGCGCTTGGCCGCAGCGGCGATGAGCGAAAACGACGTCGATGCCGAGGACGAGCGCGGCGTCTGCGTCAACACCGCCTCGATCGCCGCCTACGACGGGCAGATCGGCCAAGTCGCCTACGCCGCCTCGAAGGGTGGCATCGTCGGCATGACCCTGCCGGCGGCGCGCGACATGGCTGGCCGCGGGGTCCGCGTCGTCACGATCGCACCAGGCCTCTTCGACACGCCGCTGCTCGCCGCCTTGCCCGAGGAGGCGCGCGAAGCGCTCGGCGCCGGCATCCCCTTCCCTTCGCGCCTCGGGCGGCCCGAGGAGTACGCCCGCATGGTCCTCGAGATCGCCGCCAACCCGATGCTCAACGGCGAGACGATCCGCCTCGACGGCGCGCTGCGAATGCCTCCAAAGTAGACGGCGAGTACCCAACCATCGCGAACTGCATCAAATTCTCGGTCCAGCAGGCCGAGAATTTGATGCAGTTCGAATGGGGGTCAGTCGGTTGTCTCTGCCTCGGGGTCGCGCCAGACGTGCTTGCGCCAGGGTGGGCTGACGGCGAAGCGGGCCGGGCTCGTCTTGGCGATCTCCTCTAGGGGGACTAGGTGGATGTTGCGGGCAGGGGTGCGGCGGCCGTCCTGCTCGCCGGCGACGTTGCCGGCGTGGCTGCCGCCGGAGACAAGCAGGACGCCGGTCTCCGGGCCCCAACCGTTGTCGGGGCGGGCGCCGAGTGCCTCGACGACGTCGTTGAGGATGCCGATACCCGCATCGGAGCCCCAATTGGCGACACCGCGAGCGTGGTTATAGCCGTGGTGGGAGGAAGCGCGCTGGTCGACCGAGCCGTCAGGGTGGATGCGAATCTGAACCGACTCCCAGTCGTCGCGGTGGTAGCCGTGATCGCCGACGATCGGCACGCCACGCAAGGTGGCCGAGTCCGTATAGAAGGTCCAAAATTGCAAGTAGAGGTTGCCGGCACGCTCCCCGGAGCACTCATAGCCTGCCGCCACCGAATCCTCAGCAGCCCCCTTCCGGCAGTCGACCACGTGGACGAAGGCGGTCACCGGCAGGTCCGCGTCGCTGCGGCGCACTCGGCCGTCAGCGGCGCTGTTGGCGCAAGCTGGCTCGCGGCAGCGGCGAAAGTCGACCGGGACGGCCCGCGACCCCGACTCGAAGAGCAGCGACGGCATGTGGGCGCGGATCAGGCCGCCGACCTCGCTGCCGTAGGCGGCAATCAGCACCGGTTCGTCGCCGCAGTGCTCGGCGAAGGCCGCCGCACAGAGAACCCGCGAAGCGATCGAATGCGCCAACGAAGCGCCTGGCACCCGCACACCCACCGCGAGCATCCCGACGAACATCAGCGCAACCAGGCACAGCAGCGCCACCCACTCGACCGTCGACTGCCCCCGCTCCCCATTGCCCATGGAGCAACAAGGCCGCACCGCCGCCACTTCTCCCCACCGAGGACGATCGCGGGCGACTCAACCGCTGCCGTCCCGTTACGGGAGGGTCCGGTCATCCTCCGCCGGAATGTCGCCGCAGGCGGCGATATGCAATCTGTCTATTGCGCGGCGAAGCCGCGCTCGAGCTCTGGAGCTAAGGCCGAAAGGCCGTGCGACATCAATTCCGGTGGAGGATGACCGGACCCTCCCCGCCCGGTGCTGCTACAGCTGCTGAATCTCGGCAGCGATGTCGGCCGCCGCCTGCTTCGCATCGGCGAAGAGCATCGAGGTGTTCGGTTCGTAGAAGAGGTCGTTGTCGATGCCGGCGAAGCCGGGGCTGAGCGAGCGCTTGATCACGATCACCTGCTGGGCCTCGGAGACTTCGATGATCGGCATGCCGGCGATCGGGCTGTCGGGGTCGTTCTTGGCCGCCGGGTTGGTGACGTCGTTGGCGCCGACCACGACCGCGACCCCGGTGCGCGGCATCTCCGGGTTGATCTCCTCCATCTCCTTGAGCTGCTCATAGGGCACGTCGGCCTCGGCGAGCAGGACGTTCATGTGACCCGGCATGCGGCCGGCCACCGGGTGGATCGCGTAGCTGACCGGGACGCCGCGCTTCTCGAGCTCGTCGGCGACCTCCTTGATCGCGTGCTGCGCTTGGGCGACGGCGAGGCCGTAGCCGGGCACGACGACGACCGAGTCGGCGTAGGCGAGCTTGATCGCCGCGTCCTGGGCGCCGATCGAGGTATGGGGACGTTCCTCTCCCCCACCCGAAGCGCCGCCGGCCGGGGTGCCGCCGAAGCCGGCGAAGAGGATGTTGCCGACCGAGCGGTTCATCGCCGTCGCCATCTCCATCGTCAGGATCGTTCCCGAGGAGCCGACCAGGGTGCCGGCGACAATCAGCGCGACATTGTCGAGGGCGAAGCCGGCCGCCGCAGCCGAGAGACCGGTGAAGGCGTTGAGCAGCGAGATCACGACCGGCATGTCGGCGCCACCGATCGGCAGCACGACGAGGTTGCCGAGCAGGCCGGCGGCGATCAGGATCGCGATGAAGATCGCCTGGTTGGGATCGTCGTTGTTGATCGCGATGTTGATGCAGGCGGCGACGATGCCGATCAGCAGGATCGCGTTGATCACCTGTTGGCCCGGCACGGCCAGCGGGCGGGTCGGGATCAGGTCCTGGAGCTTGGCGAAGGCGATGTTCGAGCCCCAGAAGGAGACCGAGCCGACGACCGCGGCGAAGAGCACCGGGATCAGCTCGTCGAGGGGGATCTCGTGGCCGAGCGAAATGCCATGGCGGATCTCCGACCAGGCGATCAGGGCGACCGCGCCGCCGCCGACGCCGTTGTAGAGGGCGACCATCTGCGGCATCTCGGTCATCTGCACGCGGATCGAGGCGATCACGCCGACCGCCGTGCCGATGCCGAGGCCGAGCGCGATCAGGCCCCAGTTGCCGATCCCGTCGAGCAGCAGCGTGGCGAGGACGGCGACAGCCATGCCGAAGGCGGCGATCAGGTTGCCCTGCTTAGCGGTCGTCGGGTGGGTGCCGCGACGCACGCCGATGATGAAGAGCGAGAAGGCGACGATGTAGAGCGCGGTGGCGCCGTCGCCACCGGGCTCGAGCACGGCGAGGAGGCTCATGCGCCGCCCTTCCCGTCGCTCTCGGCCTTCGGTTTCGGCTTTTTGGAGAACATGCCGAGCATCCGGTCGGTGACCATGAAGCCGCCGACGATGTTGATCGTGCCGAAGGCGATCGCGATCGTGCCGATCGCGTACTCGAGCCCGTCGTCGGCGAAGCCGACGACGATCAGGCCGCCGAGCATGACGATGCCGTGGATCGCGTTGGTCTGCGACATCAGCGGCGTGTGCAGCGTCGTCGGCACCTTCGAGATCACCTCGAAGCCGACAAAGGCGGCGAGCACGAAGATCGTGATCTCGGTCATCAGGTCCATGGCCCACCACCAATTTGCTCACACGAAAATCGCCGCGGACTCGAATGACCGGCGATCACCGCGTCGATTTTCGCGTTCACTTAGCCGCCCTCTCGTTGCGGATCTGGCCGCCGTGGGTTATGCAGGCGGCGGCGACGATGTCGTCCTCGAAGTCGAGGTTCAGCTCGCCCTCCTCGCTGACCAGCAGGCCGAGCAGGTTCTCGAGGTTCTTGGCGTAGAGCTGGGAGGAGGGCAGCGGCATCTCACTGGCGAGGTTGCGCGGCCCGATCACCTTGACGCCGCCCTCGACCACGGTCTGCCCCGCCTCGGTCAGCTCGCAGTTGCCGCCGGTCTCGGCAGCGAGGTCGACGATCACCGAGCCGGGCTGCATGCCGCGCACCGCATCGGCGGTGATCAACAGCGGCGCCGGGCGGCCTGGGATCGCGGCGGTGGTGACGATCACGTCCTGGCGAACGGCGTTCTCGCCGAGCGCCTCGCGCACCTGGGCGTTCTCCTCGTCGGTCAGCGGGCGGGCGTAGCCGCCTTCGCCCTCCGCGTCGGGGATGAAGTCCAGCTCCAGCGGCCGGCCGCCGAGCGAGGCGATCTGCTCCCAGGCAGCGCGGCGGATGTCGAAGCCGGTGACGATCGCGCCGAGGCGCTTGGCGGTGGCGACCGCCTGCAGGCCGGCGACGCCGGCACCGAGGACCAGGACCTTGGCCGGGGGCACGGTCCCTGCGGCGGTGGTCATCATGCCGAAGAAGCGGCCCGACTCGCGGGCGGCAATCAGGGTCGCAGCGTAGCCGGCGGCGGCAGCCTGCGAGGAGAGCGCGTCCATCGCCTGGGCGCGGGTGGTGCGCGGGATCGCCTCCATCGCGAAGCTGGTGACGCCAGCCTGCGCAAGGGCGGTGTTGGTCTCGCCGGCGGTCCACGGCGCCAGGTGGCCGATCAGGACCTGATTGGGATTGAGGCGACCGATCTCGGCGGTGGAAGGGGCGGCGACGCGAAGGACGACGTCGGCGCCCCACGTAACCTCGCCCTCGACGACGTCGGCGCCGGCTTCGGAGTACTGGGAGTCGGGATGGCCGGCGCTCTCGCCGGCGCCGGACTCGACCAGCACCTCGACCTTCTCGTTGCCCGCCAGCGATTTGACCACGTCAGGGACTAGCGCGACCCGGCGCTCCCCCTCGGCGGTCTCTTTCGGCACTCCGATCTTCATGCGACGCGGCGGGAGAGACTACGCGATGAGGGCCGCCAGGCGCTGCAAGGTGTGGAGCTGCTGCTCGCGCTCGGCGTGGACTGGCGAGACGATCAGGCGGTCGATGCCGGCGCCACGGAAGCGCTCGACCCGCTCCGCCACCTCGGCCTCGGTGCCGACCAGCGACGTCGCCTCGACGATCTCTTCGGGAACCACCTCGAAGGCGCCGGCGCGGTCGCCGTCCTGGAAGCGGCGCTGCACCTCGTCGGCGACCTCACCGAAGCCGAAGCGGTGGGCGAGGTCAACGTAGAAATTGGTCTTACGGCTGCCCATGCCGCCGAAGTAGAGGACGAGCCCCGCCTTGACCACCGCCTTCGCGGCCTCGAGGTCGCCGTCGATCGCCACCTGCAGGGAGGGCGAGACCTCGAGATCGGAGCGCTGCCGGCCGCTCTTGGCGAAGCCGGCCTCGAGATGCTCGCCCCAGGTCTGCTGGAAGGCGTCGACGCTGAAGAAGATCGGGATCCAGCCGTCGGCGATCTCAGCGGCCATCTCGACCGATTTGCGCCCGATCGCACCGACGAAGATCGGGATGCGGTTGCGCTCGGGGTGGAAGTTGAGCTTCAGTGCCTTGCCCTCACCATCGGGTAGAGGCAACTGGTAATGCTCGCCCTGACGGTCGACCGGCCCCTCGCGGGCGATGATCTCGCGCACCACTTCGATGTACTCGCGGGTCCGGCCCCAGGGCTTGGCGTAGGGGACGCCGTACCAGCCCTCGGAGACCTGCGGGCCGGAGGGGCCGAAGCCGAAGAGGAAGCGGCCGCCAGAGAGCTTGTCGATCGTCGCACCCGCCATCGCCGCCGCCGCGGGTGGCCGGGCCGGAACCTGCATGATCGCCGCCCCGAGCTTGATCGTCTCGGTTTGCGGCGCCAGCCAGGCGAGCACGCTGACCACGTCGGAGCCGTAGGACTCGGCCGCCCAGACCGACTCGTAGCCGTGGCCCTCCGCGGCACGGACCACCTCGAGGGCGTCCTCGCCGGCCGGGCCGATGCCCCAGTAGCCAAGGTTGAGTCCGAGCTTCAGCGCCATCCGGCGCTCACCCTATTGAATAGGCGTCGATGACCGAAGCGGCGATCGAAAGAGGTCTCTCCAGCGCCACGGCGGCGAAGCGGCTGCGGGAGCTCGGGCCGCCTCCCGAGACCTCTTCGCGCTCGACCTCGAGCATCGTCGCCGGCAACGTCTTCACGCTCTTCAACGCAATCATCGGCGGCTTCTTCGTCCTGATCCTCTCGCTCGGCCTGTTCGCCGACGCCGTCTTTGGCCTGATCGCGATCGTCAACTCCTACATCGGCATCCGCCAGGAGCTGAAGGCGAAGCGCACTCTCGACGAGCTGGCGGTTCTCGTCGCTCCGCAGGCGAAGGTCGTCCGCGACGGCGCAGTCCAGAACCTGCGGGCCGAGCAGGTCGTGCCCGGCGACGTGGTTCGAATCGAGCCGGGGGACCAGCTCGTCGCCGATGGCGAGATCCTCGAGAGCCGCGGTTTGACGCTCGACGAGTCGCTGCTCACCGGTGAGGCGGATGGCATCCGCAAGCCGCCCGGCGACCGGGCGCTCTCGGGCTCCTTCTGCATCTCCGGTTCGGGCTACTACGAGGTCGACGCCGTGCGCGAGGACAGCTACGCGGGCCAGCTCGCCGGTGAGGCCCGCGCCTTCCGCCACCCGCCGTCGCCGCTGCAGGATGAGGTCAACCGCGTGATCGTCGCCTGCACCTATGCGATGGCGCCCCTCGCGGTGGCCCTGCTGCTCGTCTTCCAGGTGCGCAGCATCGACTTGGTCGAGGCGGCGCAAACGGCAACTGCCGGGCTGGTGACCCTGATCCCCGAGGGTCTGGTCTTGCTGATGAGCGTCACCTTCGCCGTCGCCGCCGTGCGCCTGGCGCGCAACGACACCCTGGTGCAGCAGATGAGCGCCACCGAGAGCCTCGCTGCGGTGGACACGATCTGCGTCGACAAGACCGGCACCCTGACCGACGGCGAGCTGCGCCTGCTCGGCGCCGAGGTGGCCGACGGGATCGAGCCGGCGGCGGCGCACGCGGCCCTGGGTCGCTTCGCCGCCAGCGCAGGGGATCGCAACCGCACACTGGAGGCGATCGCCGAGCGCTTCCCTGGCGATGCCGCCCGGGTCGGGGCCGAGGTGCCGTTCTCCTCGGAGTGGAAGTGGAGCGGTGTGCGGATCGGCTCGACCAGCTACGTGCTCGGAGCACCGGACGTGCTGGGGGAGGCCAACGCCCTGGAGCTGCCACCCGGGCTCGCCACCAAGCTGGAGCGGGAGACGGCGGCGGGGCGGCGCGTCGTCGCCTTCGGCGAATCGAGCGAACCGCTGCCCGCCGACACCGCCGCCGGCCCGCCGAAGCTGGCGCCGGTGGCGATCGTCGTGCTCGAAGAGACGCTGCGCCCGGACGCAGCGGAGACAGTCGCCTTCATCCGCGAGGAGGAGGTCGACCTGAAGCTGATCTCCGGCGACGCCCGGGCGACCGTGACCGCCGTCGCCCAGGCGGTCGGCGTGCCCACCGACGCCGGCGTGATCGAGGGCGACGAGCTTCCCGAGGAGCCTGAGGCGCTGGCGGAGGCGGCGCAGCGCAACACGATCTTCTGCCGGATCAAGCCGGAGCAGAAGAAGGCCCTGGTCGGGGCGCTGGCCGCCTCGGGCCGCTACACGGCGATGATCGGCGATGGGGTCAACGACGTGCCGGCGCTGAAGCAGGCGCGGATGGCGGTGGCGATGGGCTCTGGGGCACAGGTGACCAAGGGCGTCGCCGACCTGGTCCTGCTCAAGGACGAGTTTGCGCGGCTGCCACAGGCGGTTGCCGAGGGACGGCGCATTGCCCGCAACATCCACCGGCTGGGCCGCCTCTACCTGACCAAGTCGGTCTACGCGGCGGCGCTGATCCTGCTTGTCGCGGTTCCTGGCTTCGCCTTCCCCTTCCTGCCGCGCCACCTGACCCTTGCCGTCTTCCTGACGATCGGCATCCCTTCCTTCGTGCTCGCCCTGGCGCCCTCCGACGGACCGCTCTACCGTGGGCGGCTGCTGCGGGCGCTGGCGGCCTTCGCCGTGCCCGCCGGCCTCGCCACGGCGCTCGGCTCGATCCTCTCCTTCTTTCTCGTCGACACGCTCTTCGGTGGCAGCCTCGAGGCCGGCCGCACCGCGGCGACGACGACCCTGATCGTCCTCGGCCTCAGCTTCGTGCTGCTGCTCGAGCGCGGCCCGGGGCGCGAGCACATAGCGATCCAGAGCTACATGCTCGCCCTCGTTGCCGGCCTCGGCGCCCTCTTCGCCCTGATCCTGGCTGCCGCGCCCGTGCGCGATTTCTTCGAGATGGAGCTGCTCAACGCGACCGATTGGTTCCTGGCGCTGGCCTCGGCGGCCGTCGGCCTGACCATCGCCAGCGTGCTCTGGCGCTTGCCCCAAATCGAAAAGCTCGAAGAAGTGCCTGCGGCCGACTGATCGAGCAGATCAAGGACGCAGGGAGCGCTAAGCGCGCAGCGAGCAAGCGTGCATATCTGATTCGTCGCGCAGCGAGCGGAGCGCGGTCGTTGCGACGTGCTTTGCACGCGAGCGACCGAGGACGCCGATATGCGCGGGTCAGTCGGCCGCAGGTGGGAGTACGAACTGGGTGACGATGAGATTGGCGGCGAGGCGGGGCTCGGCGCCATCGCGGCGGCGCTCGATCTTGACCTCGATCACGACCGTGCTCATGCCGGCATGCAAGGGCTCGGCGCGAGCAACGATCTCGTCGCCGAACAGGCCGGCGGAGAAGACGTTGAGCTTCAGCTCGATCGTCGTGAAGTTGTGTTCGGGCGGGATGTTGCGGAAGGTCGCCCAGGCGGCCACCGTGTCGCCGAGCGCCGTCCAAACGCCACCGTGGACGTAGCCGCCGGGGTGCAGGTGGCGCTTGTCGACGACGATCCGCCCGCTGGCGAAGGAGTCCTCGATCTCGATCGGCTCGATGCCGAGGTCGCCGGGGAAGCTTCCGGGCAGGAAGGTGCGGACGTGCTCGGGCCGCAGCACCGGGCGGTCGTCGGTGGCGGGCGGCTCGCTCATCGCCGCGGCACCCTACCCGAGGCCGACCGACGCGAGGGTCGGCGCCTTGCTCAGCTCATACGCCCCCGGCTCCAGCCGCTCCGTGCGGCGTCGGTAGGTGCTCCACAGCCAAGGCCACTGGCTGGGGTCGTTGCCGTTCTCGTCGACGTACCAGTTGCTGCAGCCGCTGTGCCAAACGGTATCGGCGAGAGCGGCACGCAACTCGCGATCGAAACTCTTGGCGGCCTCGGCGCGCACCTCGATGCGGCTCGCGCCGGAGCGCTCCATCTCGCGCAGGGCGGCGAGCACGTGGCCGACGCCGCACTCGAGGGTGTTGATCACCGATCCCGTACCGCCGTTGGTGTTGGGCCCGTAGAGCAGGAACAGGTTGGGAAAGCCCGGCACGCTGAGGCCAAGGTAGGCACGGGCGACGTCGGCCCACTCGCCGGCCAGGCTGCGCCCCTCACTGCCTGTGATCGCCATCGGGGCGACGAAATCGTGGCTGGCGAAGCCGGTAGCGAGGACGATGGCGTCAGCCGCGCGCTCGATGCCAGCGGCGTCGCGGATGCCGCTCGGCGTGACCGTTGCGATCCGCTCGGTGACCAGGTCGACGTTGGCCTGCGCCAGGGCGGGATACCAATCGTCGGTGAGCATGATCCGCTTGCAGCCGACCTCGTCGGCCGGGGTCACCTTGCGGCGCAGCTCGGGATCGGCGATCGCCGAGTTGATCTGGCGGCGACCGACGGCGCGGAAGAGCGGCAGCAGCCAGCGCTGGCTGGTCATCGCCGCCGCACCGACCTCCTGGAAGGCGTAGATCGAGGCGCGGTCGAGGCGGCGCAGCGGCGGGAACCGCTTGAAGAGGGCGCGCGCCCGCGGCGAGTACTCGTAGTCCATCTTCGGGAAGGTCCAACCGGGCGAGCGCTGGTAGACGTCGAGCTGCGTCACCAACGGCTGGATCGCCGGCACGACCTGGATCGCGCTGCAACCGGTGCCGATCACGGCGACCCGCTTGCCGGCAAGCTCGACGTCGTGGCGCCACTCGGCGGTGTGGAAGGCAGGGCCGTCGAAGCTGTCGAGCCCGGAGATTGGCGGCACCTTCGGGACCGAAAGCTGGCCGCAAGCGGTGAGCAGGAGGTCGGCCTCGTGCCGGCCGCCGCCGGTCTCCAGCGTCCAGCAACCGCGCTGCTCGTCCCAGGTCGCGCTCTTCACCTCGGTGCCCGTGCGCACGTTTTCCAGCACGCCGAAGCGCCGCGCCACTCCCTCGACGTAGGCCTGGATCTCAGCCTGCGGGGCATAGCGCCGCGACCAGCGGTTGGGCGCAAAGGAGTACTCGTAGAGGTGGGAGGGGATGTCGCAGGCGGCGCCCGGATAGGTGTTGTGCTGCCAGACGCCGCCGACTCGCTCGCCCTTCTCGAAGACGGTGACGTCCTCGTAGCCCTCGCGGCGCAGCATCGTCGCCGCCCCGACGCCGCCGAAGCCGCCGCCGACGATCGCCACGGAGGGACGCGCCCTCACAGAACCACCTCGCGTTCGCGCACCAATCGCCCCGGACTCGAACACCCGGAGATCACCGTGACGATTGGTGCGCTCACAGGCCGAAGCCCTCCATGCCGAAGTCGCCGAAGGGCTCGTCGCGGTCGCGCACGGCCTGCTTGAAGCCGGCCTCGGCGGCCCGACGAACAAAGGCATGGCCCTCCTCGGTGTGGCGCGTGATCCCGTCGAAGAAGGTGCCGAGCACCTGGGTCTGGTGCAGGCCCTGCGCGTAGAGACTCTGGTTGACCAGCATCTTCATCATCACCAGCTGGTTGATCGGCAAACGGGCGACGCGCTCGAGCAGCGCCTCGAAGCGCTCGTCGAGCTCGGCGGCGGGCGGCGCCTCGGTTGCCAGCCCCCACTCCTCCGCCTGGGCGCCGGTCAGCGAGTCGCCGGTCAAGAGCAGGCGCTTGGCTCGCATCGGGCCGACCCGCGCCGCCCAGAGCGCCGTCGTCGGCGAGCCCCAGACGCGGGCCGGCGGGTAGCCGATCTTGGCCTCGGCGGCGATCGTCAGCAGGTCCGAGCAGAGCGCCATGTCGGTGCCGCCGGCAACGCAGTAGCCGTGCACCTTGCAGAGCACAGGCTTCTCAGAATGAAAGAGGCTCATGAACCCACGCACGTTGCGCCACATGAACTGGAAGTCGGTGACCGGGTCCCAGTTCGACTCCGGCGCGTGATTAGCAGCAATCGTCGCCGGATCAAGCGGCGAACCCGCCGGCGCCTCGACGCCCTCCAGCCCACCCATGTCGCCCTCAGCCGAGGCGACCAGGTCATAGCCGCCACAGAAGCCACTGCCGTTCCCGGCCAGCGCAATCACGTGCACCGCCGGATCGAGATTCGCCCGCTCTACGCAAGCCGCCAGCTCAACCGGCATCCGCGGCGTGATCCCATTCCCCCGCTCCGGCCGGTTCAGGATGATGCGGGCGATCCGGCCCTCGGTCTCATAGAGCAACGTATCCACGAGCGGACCTTAGAGGCTGACCCGGTAGGGGTGAAGCGTCTTGTACTTTTTCGCGGCCTACGCTGGGGCGCCAGCCAATCTCCGCTTCTCGAAAAAGTTAAGCGGAACCCCTACCGGGTCAGCCTCTCACTCAGACCCGTTCGACGATCATGGCCTTGCCCTGCCCGCCGGCCACGCACATCGTCTCGATACCGACCTGGTGGTCGTCGGTCTCCATCACGTTGAGCAGCGTGCCCATGATGCGGGCGCCGGTCATGCCGAAGGGATGGCCGAGGGCGATCGCGCCGCCGTGCGTGTTGAGCTTCTCCAGCGGAATGTCGCACTCGTCCATGATCGGAATCACCTGGGCAGCGAAGGCCTCGTTGAGCTCGACCGTGCCGACGTCGTCGATCGTCATTCCGGCCCGGTCCAGGACCTTCTTGATCGCGCCAATTGGGGCGACGCCCATGTACTCGGGCTCGTTGCCGTAGGTGGCGGCGGTGACGATGCGGGCACGCGGCGTCAGGCCCAGCTCCTTGGCCTTCGTGTCGCTCATCAGCAGCACGGCGGCGGCGCCGTCGTTGAGCGGGCAGGAGTTGCCGGCGGTGACGCCGCCGCCGCCGAAGGACTCCTCCAGCTGCGAGAGCTTCTCCAAGGTCGACGAAGCACGCGGGCCATCGTCCTTGGCGACCTCGGTGCCGTCGGGCAGGGTCACGGGGACGATCTCGCGATCGAAGAAGCCGTCCTCCTGCGACTGCACGGCCAGTTCCTGGGAGCGCTGGGCGAACTTGTCCATGTCGGCGCGGCTCACCTCGTAGCGCTCGGCCACGTTGACCGCAGTCTTGCCCATCTCGATGTAGGCGTTGGGCTGGCCGTCGTTGCCCTGCAGGCTCGGGTTCTGGTCATCGGCGCCGGCCGGCTCGGTGCGCTCGTTGTAGCGGCTCACCCACTCGACCCCGGCGGCGATGTAGACGTCGCCCTCGCCGGCCTTGATCGCGTTGCCGGCGTGGCGGATCGCGTCGAGGCTGGAGGAGCAGTAGCGCGAGACGGTGACCCCGTTGACCTCCTGCGGCAGCTTCTCGGAGAGCAGCGAGATGATGCGGCCAATGTTGAAGGCCTGCAGGCCCTGCGGCATACCGCAGCCGCAGAAGACGTCCTCGACCAAAGCCGGGTCGACGCCCGGGTTGCGCTCGAGCAGCTGGTCGATCACGTAGGCGCCCATCTCGTCAGGGCGCAACTGGGCCAGCGAGCCCTTGAAGGCACGGCCGATTGGCGTGCGGATGGTGTCGACGATCACTGCATCGGGCATGCGGGGTATCTCCTTCGAGCTGGGGTCGGAAGTGCCGGCCGCAGGGTAGTGGATGAGCCTGGCCCGGAACTCTGCGCGCGCAGAGTTCCGGGCCAGGCTCTAAGTTAAGGGCGATGTCGTTGGACGGGCTGCGGGCATGGATCGGGCTGGTGGAGCGCAAGCTGACGATGCGCACGCGCGTCTTCCTGGTTCTGGTTGCGCTCGCGATTGGCGCCGCTGGCGCCGGGATCTACCTGGCCCTCGACGCTCGCGACGACGCGGTTAACGAGAGTGAGCTGCAGAGCGTGCGCGAGGAACTGGCCGGCGAAGGGGGGCCAACCTCCGCGGGTGAAGACGTGGCCGGCCTCGAAGCTCAGATCGAAGCGCTACGGGGGGAAGTCGCTGAACTGAAAAGCGAAGCAGACTCCGGTGCCAAAGGGGGCGACGGCAGCTCGACGACCCCCGGCGGCTCAGACGGCGGGACGGGCGCCAGCGCCGAAAGCGGCACGGGTGGCACAGGCAGTGCGAGCGGCGGCGCGACCGTGCCAAAAACCCAGAAGCAGCTCGAAGAGCTGCTCGACAAAGCCGAGGAAGAAGCGGACACGCGCAAGTAGGATTGTGCGAAAACGCACGAAGATGAGGCCGACCGTCCCCTCCCTGCGTTACATTCGCCGCAATTCGACCTCGCGAGCACCCGCGAGCTCTGCCGCACGGCAGTGAAAGGAGGCCCCCTGATGCCAGAGGGTTACTGCGTCAAGGAGCGCAAGAAGGTCGAGATCAAGGACGCCAAGCAGGTGACGATGAAAAACGGTCGCCCGGCGATTCAGGGCACCTGCCCTGACTGCGGCACCAAAATCTTCAAGATCGGCAAACTCGAGTAGCCGCGCCGACAGCTAGGCACGACTCCGGCCGAGGCCTACCGGTGGGACGAGCTGGCGGATCTCGGCGAGCAGCCGTGCCGCCAACTCGCCCGGCTGCTCGCCGGGTCGAGCCTGCCCCCCGGCAGGCTCGAAGAAGCGCGTGCGGACTCGAGGGCGTCGCGGGAAGCGCGTATAGGCAGTCGTGCCCTCGATTGCCACGCAGACGATCTTCGCCTCGGGTACCTCGAGCGCCAGGCGACCGACGCCGCTGCGCGCTCGCATAACCCTGCCGCGTGAGCGGGTGCCCTCGGGAAAGACGCCGATGCAGGCGCCGGCGCGCAGCTCCTCGATCGCCCTGGCAAGGGCCGCAGCGTCCCCTGACCCGCGCTCAATCGGGATCTGACCCATGCCGTTGAGGATCGGTGCCAGGCCGCGCACCTTCCAGAGATCGGATTTGGCCAGCGCCTTGATCTGTCGGCGTCGGATCGCCGCGACGCCAACGGTGACTGGGTCCCAGTGGCTGTCGTGGTTGCCGACCACCAGCGCGGGCCCACTTGCCGGCACCGCATCGAGTCCCTCTACTTCCAGCCTTCCCCAGATCGCTGCGGGCCGGCAGATAGCCATCGCAGCCCGATACATCGGGCTCGGCTCGCCCGGCGCTTGAGCGGATGCATCGGACTGCGGGGGACGTGAGGTGGCCTCCATCGGGATCGGCACCGTATTCCATTCCGAACCGCGCCACGGCAGACCTTCAAAGTGACCAACATCACCTAGTGCGTGGCCTTGGGGGTCGAAGCTAGACGTTCGCTTCTGCAAGCAGCGAGCTTTCGAGATCCCTGGCTGTATCAATCCTGACTATCTAAAGTGTCATCTGTGACGCAGAAGCCGCTCGAGCTGATCCTGGCTCGCAACCTGATGTCTGCGCTCTCGACGCCGGCCTTCCTGGTCGACGAGGGCGGTGTCCTCGTCTTCTACAACGAGGCCGCCGGGATGCTGCTCGGCAAGCGCTTCGAGGAGCTGGGCACGGTCGGCGCCGAGGAGTGGGGCGCGCTTTTCGGGCCCTTCGACGAGAGCGGCGAGCCGATCCCCTACGACGAGCTGCCGTTGGTCGTCGCCGTGCGCAACGGCCGGCCCGCTCACGCCGACTTCGAGATCAGCTCCGCCGATGGCGCTCGCCACCAGGTAGAGGTCTCTGCCTTTCCGATCCTCACCGCACACGGCTCGCAGGGAGCGATCGCGGTCTTTTGGCCGGCCCGCTCGAGCAACGGGGCCGGGCACTGAGATGAAGGTCAAGCTCTGGGGCACGCGCGGCTCGATCCCCTCCCCAGGGCCGGAGACGATCCGCTACGGCGGCAACACCTCCTGCGTCGGCATCACGCTCTCCGACGGATCGATGCTGGCCCTCGACGCCGGCACCGGCATTCGCAGCCTGGGGCTTGCCCTCGCTGCCGAGCCGGCGCGACTCCACATCCTGCTCACCCACCTGCACCTCGATCACATCCAGGGCCTCGTCTTCTTCGCTCCCGCCTTCCGCGCCCAGACCGAGATCGTCATCTGGGGCCCTGCCTCGCCGGAGGCCTCGCTGCGCGACCGCATCGCCCGCTACATATCGGCACCGCTTTCGCCAGTCGAGGTGCGTGAGCTGCCCTGCGACGTCTCCTTCCGCCACTGCCCGCAGAGCGAGTGGGAGATCGGGCCGGCTCGAATCCGCGCCGCCTCGGTCGCCCACCGCGGTCCAACGCTCGGCTACCGGATCGACGACGGCGACGCCTCGCTCGCTTACATCCCCGACCACGAGCCCGCTCTCGGCGCCGACCTCGACGCGCTGGCCGAGGACTGGATCTCGGGCCTCGGGCTTGCCCGCAACGCCTCCTTGCTGATCCACGACGGCCAGTACGCCGACACCGAGTACCCCGACCACGTCGGCTGGGGCCACTCCTCGCTCTCGCACGCGGTCTCCTTCGCCCGCCGCGCCGAAGCTCAGCGCACCGTGCTCTTCCATCACGACCCGATGCACTCCGACGAGCGTCTCGATCGGCTCGCAGACGAAGCGCGCGAGCGCTGGCTGGCGCACGGCGGCACGGCAGGCGGAATCGAGCTGGCGAAGGAGCGAGTTGAGTACGACCTTGCCGTCAAAACGTCCAGCGCGCTTGCGGCAAGCTAGGCACTTGAGTTAAACACCGCGGTTCACTGGCGTACCAAGTCCCGCTACGCTGAGGCCGGATGTCGTCGACCCCAGGCATCGACGCGGCCATCGGGAGGTCCGACCTGGTCAAGGACGCGCTGGAGACGGCGCGGCAGGCGCACGCGGGACAGCTGCGACGCGGCAGCGACGGCCGTCCCTTCATCGATCACCCGCTCGCCGTCGGCGAGCTGCTGCTCAACCACGGTTTCGGCGACGAGGTGCTGGCCGCGGGCCTCCTGCACGACATCGTCGAGAAGACAGAGATGAGCCCCTCAGAAGTGCGCGAGCGCTTTGGCGATGCCGTCGCGGATCTGGTCGAGGCGCTGACCGAAGACGAGACGATCCCCTCCTACGAGGAGCGCAAGGCCGAGCACCGCCAGCGTGTCGCCGCCGCCGGCCCCGCGGCGCTGGCGATCTTCGCCGCCGACAAAAAGACCAACGTCATGATGCTGCGCGAGGCCTACGCGCTGATCGGCGAGCGGGTCAGCGAGGAACTGGCCGTCCCTTTGGACCTGAAGATCTACGTCTGGGAGGAGGACCTGGAAATGCTCTTCGACCAGGCTCCGGACATGCGCCTCACCGACGAGTTCGCCGATGAGATGGTCAATCTCTGGGGCGATCGCTTCCGCTCTGTTCGCTCCGCCTCAGATTGAGCCGGTAGCGCAGCGGCAGCAGGTACCAGAAGGCGGCGAACATCGCAAACGTCAGACCGCTGGTGACGATCGTCGCCGGGCCGCCGAAGAGGACGTCGGTGATCAGCATGATCGCCCCCGTCATCGCCAGCGCCAGGAGGCCGAGGCCGATGATCGCAAAGCGGTTGGCGAGGAAGATCAAGTTGTCCTTCTGCTGCATGCGGAAGGTCATCCGGTGGAAGGCGGAGGGGGCGATCAGCAGCACCGCCGAGGCCGCCGTGAGCAGGAGCGTCGCGAAATAGACCCTCTCCTGAAAGGCGGAGATTTTGGTGAAGTTCTGCTGGAACGGAACGGCCAGCAGGAAGGCGAAGAGGACCTGGACGCCAGGCAGCGCAACGCGAAGCTCCTGCAGGAGCTCGCTGAGATTACGATCGAGCCGTTCGCTCTCGCTCTCCTCCCGTCCCGATGGGCGATCGGCCACGCCTTCACCATAGGCGATGCGGAGACGTAGGATCGGGCGATGGGACGGCTCGCGGTGATGCTCGGCAGCAGCGCCCTCGGCCCCGGCGGGGAGACCGTGGCTGCCGCGGCAGCCGAGCACGGCGCCGCGATCGTCCAACGTCACGGCGCCGGTCCCTACCGACTGCCACACGAGATCGATCACCAGGCAAACCTCGGGCCGCTGGTCGAGCAGGGCTGCGATCGCGTCCTGGCGATCGGCTCGGTCGGCTCGCTCAGCGAGGAGCTGCCGGTCGGCAGCCTGATCTGCCCGGACGACTTCATCGCCCTTCACCTCGGCCTCTCGATCTTCGGCGACGAGCGCGCCCACAGCGCGCCCGGCTTCGACCGTGCCTGGCGCGCGGAGGTCATCGCCGCCTGGCCATCCGCTGCCGGCGCGCTGCGCGACGGCGGCGTCTACTGGCAGACGGTCGGCCCCCGCTTCGAGACCCCGGCGGAGATCCGCCTGCTCGCTCCGCACGCCGACGTGGTTGGAATGACGATCGCCGCAGAGTGCATCGTCGCCGCTGAGCTCGGCCTCGCCTATGCCGCGGTCTGCGCCGTCGACAACCTCGCCAACGGGCTCGGCTCCGGTCCGCTCGACGTCGTCGACCTCAACGCGGCGCGGGCCGCCAACGCGCTGCAGCTCCATGACGGCTTGGCAGCAGTGCTGCCGCAGCTCGGCGCCGTCGGTCCGTGAAGCCGCTGACCGTCATCGGAGCAGTGCTCGACGGCGAGCCGGTCGGGCTGCGCTGTGTCGACGGGGCGATCGTCGACCTCGGCGCCGAGGTCGAGTCAGAGCCCGGCGACGAGACGGTTGACGCCGGCGGAGCGCTGCTCCTGCCACCGCTCGTCAACGGACACACCCACGCGGCAATGACGCTCTTCCGCGGCTACGGCGGCGATCTGCCGCTGATGCGTTGGCTGCGCGAGGCGATCTGGCCGGTCGAGGCGAGGCTCGAGGCGGAGGACGTCTACTGGGGAACGCGCCTCGCCTGCGCCGAGATGATCCGCAACGGGTGCAGCCGCTTCTGGGACATGTACTGGCACCCTGCCGCCACAGCCCGCGCCGTCGAGGACGCCGGGCTGCGCGCGACGATCGGCGGTCCACTGCTCGACGCCGGTCGCAACCGGACCGAGATGCAGGAGACGACCCTGCGCCAGCTCGCCGAGCTTGCCGAGACCGGTCCGAGGATCAGCGCGGCGCTTGCCCCGCACGCCATCTACACGGCCAGCGAGGAGCTGCTGCGCTGGACTGCGGAGCTGACAGCCGAGCGACGGCTACCGATCCAAATCCACGTCTCCGAGACCGAGCACGAGGTGCAGGAGTGCATCGAGCGTCACAGCCTGCGGCCGACGGCCTATCTGGACCGGGTGGGGATCCTCGGGGACCGCACCGTGCTCGCCCACGGGGTCTGGCTCGACCAGGAGGAGCTTGAGCTGATCGCCGAGCGCCGCTGCACGGTGGTCACCAACCCAGTGGCCAACATGAAGCTCGCCGTGGGCGGCACCTTCCCCTATCCGGCCGCGCGGCAGGCCGGCGTCGCGGTCGGGCTAGGCACCGACGGACCAGGATCGAACGACTCGCTCGACCTCCTCGCCGACCTCAAGGTCTTCGCTCTCGGCCAACGCCACGCCACCGGCGACCCAACCGTGCTGCCCGCCGAGGAGGCCTGGCGCGTCGCCACCGGCGCCGCCGCCCCCCTCCTCATCGCCGATCGCGAACTGCATCAAATTTCCGATCCAGGGGGTAGAGAATTTGATGCAGTTCGTGGGAATCGGGAGGTGCTTCGCGTTGGGGGGCCGGCTGATTTCCTCTTGCTGCGCCGGGACTCGCCTGAGCTGAGTCTTGGCGATCTGCACTCCGACCTGGTCTACGCGGCGAGCGGCTCGATCGTCGACACCACCGTCGTCGCCGGCCGCGTGCTGATGCGCGCCGGCGAGGTTCCGGGTACGGATGAGGTCGTGGCGCGGGCGCAGGAGCGCGCAAAGCGCCTCGGAATCGGCTGAAAGCGCGGCCGAGCGGGTATAGGCTCGAACCGAGTGCTCGGCGAAGAAGCGAGTGACCGAGGGTCGAATGGCGGCGCCTCCGCTGTTCGCTACGCAGGCGCGACGAAGCGCTACGGAGACTCTGCGGTCGCCGCCGTCGACCACCTGACGCTCGAGGTTCCGGCGGGTGAGATCTGCGTTCTCGTCGGACCGTCGGGCTGCGGCAAGACGACCGCGATGCGGCTGGTCAACCGCACCGTCGAGCTGAGCGAGGGTGAGGTTCTGGTCGGCGAGCAATCGGTGCGCGATCGCAGCCCGGCTCAGCTGCGGCGCGAAATCGGCTACGTGATCCAGGACATCGGTCTCTTCCCTCACCGCACGATCGCCGAGAACATCGCCACCGTGCCGCGACTACTTGGCTGGAAGAAGGAGAGGATCACCGCCCGCACGGCCGAGCTGCTCGAGCTGATCGGCCTCGACCCCGAGCTCGCCGAGCGCTACCCCGCACAGCTCTCTGGCGGTCAGCAACAGCGAGTCGGTGTCGCCCGGGCGCTGGCTGCAGACCCCCTGGTGATGCTGATGGACGAGCCCTTCGGGGCGATCGACCCGATCAACCGCGAGCGCCTGCAAAACGAGTTCCTCCGCCTGCAGGCGGAGATCGGCAAGACCGTCCTCTTCGTCACCCACGACATCGACGAGGCGATCAAGATGGGCGACCGCATCGCGGTGATGCGCGAGGGCGGCAGGGTGGCCCAGTACGCGACGCCGGCAGAGCTGCTGATGGCTCCCGCCGACGAGTTCGTCGAGGACTTCGTCGGCGCCGATCGGGCGCTGAAGCGCCTGGCGCTGATGCGGGTCGCCGACATCGACCTCTGGGAGGCGCCGCTCGCCTACGTCGGCCAGGCGACCGCGGACGTGCGGGCGAAGCTGGCAGCCCCCGAGGTCGAGGTCCCATATCCGCTGCTGGTCGACAGCGAGCGCCGCCCGCTCGGCTGGCTCTCGGAGCGCGACCTGCGCGATGACACCGTCCCCGCACAGCCCGACTCGTCGCTGGGGCCACTGCTTGAACTCGACGACGTGATGCGCGACGCACTTAGCGACCTGCTTCAGGGCGAGGCGCAATACGCTGCCGTCGCCGATGCCGA
>DATNHC010000097.1:0-20051 GCA_035605155.1 Solirubrobacterales bacterium | reverse complement strand
AATCCCTACGGCGCTTCGCTGCCCTGGCCCAAACCGGCCAGCGGCCGCCGGCCCGCCAGGGCGCCCGGGGCCCACGTCCTGACGCGCGACGGAGCTCCGGTGATCTATGTCGAGCGCGGCGGACGTGGCATCGTCCGCCTCTGCGAGCTGAGCGACGAAGAGCTCGCCGCTGCGGTCGCCGCCCTCGCCGCTGCGGTCGCCGCGGGTCGCCTGCCCAAGCTGGCGATTGAGAAGCTCGACGGCGAGCCCGTGATCGGCTCCGGCCGGGAGGAAGTCCTGATCGACGCCGGCTTCAGCCGCGGCCCGCGCAAGCTGACGCTCGCCGCCCGCTGAGCCCGTCCGGGATAATCCCGATAATGGCTGAGCGTGAGGACGGGTTGGGGCCGGTCGAGCTGCTGCGCAGCGTGCCGCTCTTCTCCGACCTTGAGGAAGGGGAGCTGGAGAGGTTCTCCCGAGTCGCGGTCGCCCGTTCCTTCCCCGCAGGCACCCGGGTCTTCCACGAGGGCGATCACTCCGACGCCTGCTACATCGTTCGCGAGGGCAGCTTCCGGGTCACCCGTGAGCACTCCGACGGGCGGGCGATCACGCTGGCGACGCTCGGGACCGGCGACATCTTCGGCGAGCTGGCGATGCTCGACGGGGAGGTGCGCTCGGCCAGCGTCGAGGCGCTCACCGAAGGTGAGCTGCTCGCCCTCCCGGCGGGCGAGGTTCGGGCATTGCTCGCCCGTCATCCAGAGATCACGGTGAAGCTGATCGCTGCCCTGGTGCGGCGACTGCGCACCGCCAACGAGCGGATTTCGCGCCAGTCCTTCCAGACCGTGCCCAGCCGGGTCGCCGGTGTGCTCTCGCAGCTCGTCGCCCAAGAGTCGCCGCGGGGGGGCGACGGGACCGAGGTGACGATCCGCATGAATCAGGCCGACCTGGCTCAGCTTGCCGGCACCTCGCGTGAGAGCGTCAGCCGCTTCCTCGCCGACCTCGATCGGGCTGGCGTCGTCCGCCCGGGCCGCGGCCGCGTCACCGTGCTCGCCCCGGAGAAGCTCAGCAACTACATCTTCTGAGCGCCGAGGCGCTCAGCAGCCGTCTGGGTCGACGCGATCCTTGATCACGTCGTCGTCGCCACTGCCGCACTGGATCGAGCGGTCGCGGTGACCGTCGATCGCATCGATGAAGTCGCTGCCGCCCTTGCCGACGAAGGTGTCGGCGCCGAGGTGCCCCATGAAGCTGTTCTCGCCGCCATCGCCAATCAGGACGTCGGGCCCGTCGGATCCCTCGAGACTCTCGTTGTCGCCACCGACCTGGTCTGGCGAGCCGCAGCTGTTCGGGCGGCCGGTGCCGCCCAGCTCGACCGTCAGCGAGGCATCCGAGCGTCCGTAGGAAACCGTGTCGTCCCCGGGTCCGCCGCTGTAGGAGTGGCCTTGGCAGACCGGCACCGAGGAGGTGAGCAGGTCGTTGCCGGGCCCACCGAAGAGCCGGTCGGCGCCCGGATCGGCGTAGAGCACGTCGCTGCCGGCGTTGCCGACCAGCATGTCGTTGCCGTTGTCGGGGCTGTTGTAGTTCTCGCCAGCCTCGAGCACGTCGTCGCCGCGACCGCCGCTGAGCGTGTCGTTGTCGGCGTTGCCGTTGGCGCGGACCTTGACCGTGGGCGGGACGCTGTCGTCGATCGCGATTCCGTCGTTGCCCGGACCGCCGGTGATGACGAGCAGGCCGGTGGCGACCGAGGTCGGGCAGCCGACTACGGTGTCGCCGCCGGTCAGGACGCAGCCGTCGCCGGGATAGGCGCCGGTGCTGTCTGAGACGACCCAGCCGCCGTTGAAGGAGACGCGGACGTCGTCGCTGGCCCCGTCGCCTTGGACGATCAGGCTGCTGCCGTCGAGACCCTGATTGAGGATCACGAAGGTGCCGCTGCCCGGAGGATTCTCTTCGACCCCACAAGAGTGCTCGGCGGCAAAGCCGCTGCAGTCGTCGCTGCCGGCGCCGCCGAAGGCTTCGTCGGGCCCCCCGGCGCCGTTGAGGTTATCGTCGCCGACTCCGCCATCGAGGCGGTTGAGATCGCCATTGCCGTTGATGTCGTCACCCTGGGGCGAGCCGACGACGTCCTCGAAGCCCTGCAAGCCGTCATGGCCGTCGCCCTTCGAGCGCCCAGCGCCGAGGTCGACGATGACCCCGCTGCGGGTGGCGCTCGCGTAGGAGACGATGTCGCGCGCACCGCCGCCGCCGTCGAGCGTGTCTTCGCCGCTGTCACCGCGTACCACGTCGCCGTCGCCCTCACCGCCGCTCGCCCGGTCGCTGCCGGCGCCGCCGAAGACGAAGTCGCTGTTGCCACCGCCGTCGAGCTTGGTGTCGTCGCCCGGGCCGCCTTCGATCTGGTCGCTGCCAGCGTCGCCCTGGACGCTGTCGTTGCCCTTGTCGCCATGCAGGGAGTCGTCCCCGCCGCCGCCCTCGATCTCGTCGCTGCCCTTTTCGCCGTCGATGAAGTCGTTGCCGGCCGCGCCGTTGAGGATGTCGGGTCCCTTGGCGCCCAGCAGAGCGTCGTCGCCGCTGCCGCCGATCAGGTTGTCCTTGCCCTCGGCGCCGCTCAGCTCGTCGTTGCCACCGTCGCCCTCGAGGTGATCGGAGCCGGTCTCGCCGGCCAGACGGTCATCGCCGCCGCCGCCGTAGAGAGCGTCGAAGCCGCGGCCACCCGCCAGCGAGTCGTTGCCAGGACCGCCGCAGATCTTGTCGTTGCCGTTCGGCCCACCGCTGATCCGGTCATCGCCGCCGCCGCCGTAGATCACGTCGCTCGCCTTCTTGCCGACGATCACGTCGTTTCCGGGTGTGCCGACGATCGTCGCGTGCCTGCCGCCGCAGCTGGCTGCCTGGGCGACCCCGGCGAAGGCAAGCAGGATGGCGACCGCGCTCGCCACGGCCACGACTGCAGACCTTCCGAGTGGAAGCCTCGTAAGTTGCATCTCCCTCCCATCGACCCGTTTCCCTGGGCGCTACACATCGGGTCGAACAAACGTCCAAACTAGAGATAAGGCTACTTCAGTCAATAGACAAACACGCAAGTTCGTCAAACCGGCGCTCGATCTCTAACTGGCGCCCGATCGCCTTGGCCGTCCGGCTGCCCGCCTTCCGCCGGTGTCAGATACGCTCGCTTTCCCATGCGCGGCGGGATCTACGTGCTCAACTTTTACTCACCGGTCTTTGTCGACCAGCTCAAGCGCGGTCGCAAGACCGCGACGATTCGGCTCGGCGACAAGAGCAACAAGTACGAGCGCGGCCAGGTCGTCTGGATCACGGTCGGCTTCCGTCACAGCCCGCGCGAGAAGATCTTCACGGCAGTGATCGACGACGTCGAGGTGAAGCGGATCTCGGAACTCTCGCCGCGCGACATCGAGCACGACAATCCCGAGTTCCGGCGCCTCGAGGACGAGATCAAGTTCCTCGAACAGATCTACGGGCATCCGGTCTCGCCGGAGGAAACCGTGACCGTGATCCGCTTCTCTCAGATCGTCGAGCCGCCTGGCGCGCACTTCGGCAACGGCGAGACCCCGCGCCACAACTAGCGCCGGATGGCCGACTACGCGTTCCTAACGACCTGGCTGCTGGAGTCACCGCGCGAGCCTGTCTGGGAGGCGATCTACGACCAGGAGCGCTGGCCAAGCTGGTGGCGCGGTGTCGAGCAGGCGGACGAAGTCAGTCCTGGCCGGGACGGCGATGGCGTGGGCACCGTGGCGCGCATGGTCTGGAAGAGCCTGCTGCCCTATCGGGTCGAGTTCGAGGTGACCACGACGCGGGTCGAGCGGCCCCACCTGCTCGAGGGCAGGGCGGTTGGTGAGCTGACCGGCACCGGGCGCTGGCGTCTCTACGAGCACGACGGCGCCACCGCGGTGCTCTACGAGTGGAACGTGGCCACGACCCAGGCCTGGATGAATCTCTTGGCGCCCCTGGCCCGGCCGGTCTTCGAGTGGAACCACGATTGGGTGATGGCGCGCGGTGGCGAGGGGATTGCCCAGCTCCTCGGCTGCCGCCTCTTGGCCAATGGCTGAAGTCGCTCAAAACGCCTGAGCGCTATCTTTCAGGCGTTGGCACTCTCAAGGGCAGAGTGCCAATCCAGTCTCGAACTTCTGTTCCACCTGACCAACACATGGAGGTATACGGATGAAGCTGAAGCCCCTCGGGGACCGGCTGATCGTCAAGCCGATCGAGGAGGAGGAGACGACCGCGAGCGGCATCGTTCTCCCCGACACGGCCAAGGAGAAGCCCCAGAAGGGCAAGGTCGTCGCCGTCGGCGACGGCGCGATCAACGAGGACGGCACTCGCCGGCCGCTCGACGTGAGCGAGGGCGACGAGGTCCTCTACTCCAAGTACGGCGGCACCGAGGTCACCGTCGAGGACGAGGAACTGCTCGTGCTGCGCGAGTCGGACGTCCTCGCCAAGCTCGGCTAGCCCGTCGCCAACCCGGATTTAGAAGAACCAAGGAGGACTGAAATCAGATGGCTCATAAGGAGCTGAAGTACAGAGAGGATGCGCGGGGGGCCCTGCAGGCCGGCGTCGATGCTGTCGCCGACGCGGTCAAGGTCACCCTCGGCCCGAAGGGCCGCTACGTCGTGCTCGACAAGAAGTTCGGCGCACCGACGATCACCAACGACGGCGTCACCATCGCCCGCGAGGTCGAGGTCGAGGACGTCTTCGAGAACCAGGGCGCCCAGCTCGTTCGTGAGGTCGCCACGGCGACCAACGACGTCGCCGGAGACGGCACGACGACGGCGACGCTGCTGGCCCAGATCATCGTCCGCCAGGGCCTCAAGAACGTCGCCGCCGGCGCCAACCCGCTGGCCCTGCGCCGCGGCATCGAGAAGGCCGTCGACGACGTCGTCGAGGACCTGCGCGGCAAGCAGTCCAAGGAGGTTGCCGGCAAGGAGCAGATCGCCCGCGTCGCCGCCATCTCCGCCGCCGACGACGAGATCGGCAACGTGATCGCCGATGCGATCGAGAAGGTCGGCAAGGACGGCGTGGTCAACGTCGAGGAGGGCCAGACCTTCGGCATGGAGCTGGAGTTCACCGAGGGGATGCAGTTCGACAAGGGCTACATCTCGCCCTACATGGTCACCGACCAGGACCGCATGGAGGCGGTGCTCGAGGACCCCTACATCCTCATCGCCAACCAGAAAATCGGCTCCGTGCGGGACATCCTGCCGGTGCTCGAGCAGGTGATGCAGGGTGGCAAGCCGCTGCTGATCGTCGCCGAGGACGTCGAGGGCGAGTGCCTCGCGACGCTCGTCGTCAACAAGCTGCGCGGCACCTTCACCGGCGTCGCGGTCAAGGCGCCGGGCTTCGGCGACCGCCGCAAGCGCATGCTCGAGGACATCGCGATCCTCAGCGGCGGAGAGGTGATCACCGAGGAGATGGGCCTCAAACTCGAGAACACCCAGCTCTCCCAGCTCGGCAAAGCCCGCCGTGTCGTCGTCTCCAAGGACACGACGACGATCATCGACGGCGCCGGAGAGGGCGAGGACATCAAAGGCCGGATCAACCAGATCCGACAGGAGATCGACAACACCGACTCCGACTTCGATCGCGAGAAGCTGCAGGAGCGGCTCGCGAAGCTGGCCGGCGGTGTCGCCGTGGTCAAGGTCGGCGCAGCCACCGAGACCGAGATGAAGGAGAAGAAGCACCGCGTCGAGGACGCGCTGCAGGCGACCCGCGCCGCGCTCGAGGAGGGCGTCGTGCCGGGTGGCGGCGTGGCCCTGCTCAACGCCCAGTCCAACCTCGATTCGGACAAGCACGACGATCCAGACGAGGCGACCGGGGCGCGCATCGTGCACCGGGCGCTGGAGGAGCCGGTCCGCCAGATCGCCGAGAACTCCGGCCTGGAGGGATCGGTCGTGGTCAACAAGGTCCGCGACCTGAAGCCCGGTGAAGGCCTCAACGCGGCCGACGGCGAGTACGGCGACCTGATCGCAGCCGGCGTCATCGACCCGACGATGGTTACCCGCTCGGCGCTGCAGAACGCAGCCTCGATCGCGAAGAACATCCTCGTCACCGAGGCCGTGATCGCCGAGCCGCCGGAGAAGGAAGGCGCCGGTGGCGGCATGCCCGGCGGCATGCCGGACATGGGCGGGATGATGTAACGACGCCTGCCCAGGCGTATCCTCGCCTCAACAGGCGAGTGGCTTTTCCGAGGGGCCCGGCAACCGCCGGGCCCCTCGCGTTCAGGGTTTCTTCGGCGCTTTGGGCGGCAGTGGCGGCAGCAGGCCGGCGTTGTATTCGGCGTACTGGAGGAAGTTGGGGCGGCGGGCCTTGAGGCGCAGGGTGTTGACCGTGCGCGGATAGTGGCTCAGGTCGTAGACGTTCTCCGCACTGGCGCCGAAGCCGACGTAGTAGACGAGCATGCGCACGCGAGGCCGTTTCGCCGTCCAGGCGATCAGCTGCTTGACGAAGCGCGGATCGTCTTCGCCGGCGATGGCCCACTCGGCGATCGCGATCGGCTTGCCCTTCCACTGCTTGCCGATGTAGAAGCGATTGAGGTCTTTCCAGACCGGATAGTTGGAATAGAAGTCGGTGCCGACCCAGTCGATCCAGCGGGCGCCCGGCCAGTAGTTGCCCGGGAAGTTGCCTTTGACTCGCGGCGAGCCGCCCGGCAGCGGGCTCCAGAGGATGCTCACTGGCGCCGCCGGCAGGGTCGTCGGGGGTGGGCCTTTGGTGCGAGTGATTGGCGGCAGGGCGATTTCGGCGAGAGTCGCGTTGACTTCTTCAAGCGTGCCGGCGCCGCGCACGATCGTCGCGATCCGGCGGAAGGCCTGCTTGTACCAGCCGGTCGTGTGTTCGCCGCCCTTCTGGCTGCCGTCGCAGTTGACCGCCGACCAGGGGTTGAGGCAGCGGTTTGGCTCGCCCAGCGGGCGGATGTAGGCGGGCAGGCCGCGTTTGTAGAAGAAGTCGTTGAGCTGCAGCAGGTAGTCGTCGCCGTAGCCGAGCGCGATCTGCTGCGGGGTGATCAGCTCGGCCAGCGTCTGATCGTCGGCGGTGGAGATGTGGAGGACCGGCCGGGTGCTGGTTTCGCGCCAGCGTTCATAGGCCTCGTTGAGGCTGTTGCCCCAGGGGTGGAAGGTCTCCAGCAGGGCCGGGTGCTTGGCGAGCAGCCCGGCGAATTCGTTGAACTCCTGCGTGGTTCCCCGGTCGCTGATGCCGAAGAGGACGCTCGGCTTTGGCGGGACGAGCGTCAGCGCCCGCGCCTGCGTGGCGAAGAGCGCCACGAGCGCCACCGCCAGCACCGCCGCCTGTCTAGTCGTCCTCCTCCAGTACATCGCCCATCCTTCTCGGCATGACTCCGAGCTCCTCCGCATCGGCGGTGCCGCGCTCGCTGACCATCGGGACCTCCATCAGCTCCGCCTCCTCCCAGGTTGCAAACACGGCCTCGCCGAAAAGGGAGCGGAAGGCGATCAACCCGGCGCGGACCAGCGGCAGCGGCAGGTGGACGAGCGGTCGTGGCCGTCCCGCCACCTGGCTGACCAGGTCGGACATCTCGTCGTAGCTGAGCGGCTCCGGCCCGGCCAGCTCGTAGCGCTGCCGCTGGCCGTGCTCGAGGGCGGCGACGACGCAGCGCGCGGCGTCATGCGCCCAGATCGGCTCGAAGCGCGCTTGCCCATCTCCGGAAACCGGCATCACCGGGAGGAAGGAGAAACGACGCAGCAGCGTCACCCAGGGATCGGAGCGGTCGTAGACGATCGACGGGGCGAAGATCGTCGTCTCCAGCGCCGAGGAGGCGACCGCCTGCTCGGCCAGCCACTTGGCGCGAAAGAAGCGCGTGCGCTGGGCGGTGGCGGCGTTCAGCGCGCTGAAGAAGACGAAGCGCCGCACGCCGCTGCGCTCGGCGGCGCGCAGCAGGCGCACCGTGGCCAGCCCGTTCAGCTCCTCGATCCTGTGTGGCGGCTGGTCGCGGATCGTCGCTGCCAGGTGGACGACGGTGTCGACGCCGCGCAGCGCCTGGCGCACCAGGTAGGGGTCCGACATCTCGCCGAGGTCGCCGAGCGCGATCTGCACGTCGACCCGCCGCGCGCCGAGGCGACGCGGCTCGCGCACCAGGCAGCGCACGTCCTCGCCCTGCTCGAGCAGCAGCGGCAGGAGCCGCGATCCAATACTCCCGGTCGCCCCCGTTAGCAGCAGCATCAAGCGCCGATGCTAGTGGGGGAGCGCCCGGCGCCGCACAACCCGTAAAATGTGCATCCGCGCTTTGGCGGGGGCCACAAGCCTCCGGTTGACCGCAACGACGACCCAGGAGAAGCAATCGAATGACCTACGTCATCGCCGAGCCGTGCATCGGACAGAAGGACAACTCGTGCGTCGAGGTCTGTCCCGTCGACTGCATCCACCCGACGCCCGACGAGCCCGATTACGACTCGGTCGAGATGCTCTACATCGATCCCGACGAGTGCATCGACTGCGACGCCTGCGTCGAGGCCTGCCCGGTCGACGCCTGCTTCGCCGAGGATCAGCTCCCCGCCGAGTGGGCCAAGTACGCGGAGATCAACGCCGAGTACTACAAGAGCAAGGCTTCTGCGTAATTGTTTTCCGCTTGCTCAAGCGGTTTGCGAGCAAGTACCGGCCGTAGCTTCTCGTCGTAACCGGCAACCGCCTTCTCGCTGACCAACGGCTCGATCCAGCGCGTGTCGATCAGCTCGACGTGCGCCCGGTCGGGAATGTCGCGGCGCAGGGAGAAGCCGTCGAACAGGCGCAGTAGCGCCGAACGAACGGCCGCGACCCCTGCGGCGTCCGTGACCTCGCCCGCGACGGCGGCGCGAATGCGGGTCAGTTGCTCGAATAGCTCAGCCTCCACATCGGAGATTGCGGTTTCGGCCTCGGTGGAGCGCAGGCGCTCGCGCAAGCGCTCAGCCTCGGCTTGGGCGGCGTCGAGTTCCGGCGCAAGATCGGCCCGCAGCTCGCGCCACTCGGCGGCGGTCAGCTCGCCGTGGGTGTAGTCGCGCTTTACCCGCGCCAAGCGCTCAGCCGCTTGCTGTGCCTCGCGCTCGGCGGCGTCGCACAAGGCTTGGACTTCGGCCCGCTTGCGCTCCACGGCGGCGGTTAGCTGCTCGCGCGTCGCCTCCACGTCAAGACCTACCTGCTCGAAGTAGCGATATACGGCCGTGTCCACATCGGCGCGAAGAACCGGGGGCATCATGCATGAGGTCGGGTCCTGCCGCCTGCCAAGGCACAAATAGCCTTCGTAGAGGGTGCCGCTGCGATTCCTGGCCGTGCGCGGGACCATCGCCTCGCCGCACTCCCCACATCGCAAGAAGCCCTTGCGAAACAGATGCTTGCCGGAGCTTGGCCGTCCCCGCCGATGCGTCTGCGCTCGCGCTTCTCGGAGCGCCTGAATCTGATCCCAAGTCTCACGCGGAATGATCGCCTTGTGCTGGGCCTCGATCAGCTCGTCGCCGTCGCGTATCAACCCGGCGATTGCCGGGTTAGACAAGATGCTTCGCAACGTGCCCTGGTGCCATCTCCCGCCGCGAGCGGTAGGGATGCGCTCCGCATTCAGCCGCCGCGCAATCTCGATCTGAGCCACGCCCGCGAGTAGTTCGGCTGCGATCCGCTCGACGACAGGAGCCTCGCTTGGCTCGTGTACGACTTCGCGCTCGTCTTTCTCATTCCGCTGCCAGGTCAAGCCAAAGCAACGACTGCCGACGAACTTGCCTAGCTTACGGCGGCGCGCAAGGCCAGCACGGACGGCCTCGCTCTTGCGGCGGGAGTCCTCGGTGTTGCGCTCCCCCATGACAACGGCCATGACCAAGTTCTCGAAAGTGCTGTCGTCTTGCACCGACCGCAGCGCGACCCCAGCTTTCAGGGACCACAGATAGACCTCGATCAGGTGACGGGCCTGCCGTGCATCCCCTCGCGCCAGCCGGTCGCTGTGCTGGACGATCAGCGCCGCCCCGATGCGCTCGGCATGGTCGAGCGCGGCGGCAAGTTCGGGTCCGCGATCGCCGGACCAAGCGCTTGCGGCCTCGTCGGCATATTCCGCGACCACCGTAAGCCCGTCCGTCTCTGCGAGCGTGCGACAGTCGGCTAGCTGTGTAGGGATGGAGCCGCGCTTGTCCTCAGTGGACTTCGCGGCGTAGATAATCGCCTGCTGGCTACGCTGCTTCTGCATCAGGGGTTCCTCCTGGTGCCGTGCCGGGGGCGTGTCCGCGCCGCCCGGCGTTTCCTTTGACTGCCTTTGAGCATACGCCTTTCTCCGGCATCACGGACAGCTTGCAGGATCGCCGCCGTGTTTGAGGTCGCGCCCGCCTCGCGTAGCGCTGCCAGGTCGCGGCATAGCTGCTCGTACTCTGCGGGCGTCGGCGTGATTTCGATACAGGGACGGCCCTGCCTTTGGGGGCTTGGGTGACGCGGCGGCCGTCCGCTCATCGCCCCGCTTCCGTGTCTTGGCTCTCGCCTAGCCAGTCCACCCCTCGATCCGGCTCGCCGACCTCGCGGAAGATCGGCGCGAAGGGTCCGCGACTCCGCAGATCCTCCAAGAGGCAAAAGCCGATCCTCACGCCGTAGGCTCGCGATAGCTCCGGGTCGTTTCCCAGCAACACAAGCGCGATGTTGCGCCGACGAATAAGCGCCTTGCGCGAGGCACCGGCCAGGGTGCAGATCACGGGCGGGAAGGAGGGGTAGTGGCTGCCCCATAGGGACTCACCGCCTTTGTCGCGGGCGCGGTAGAGGCGGCCGTAGCGGGCCAACTCGGCCACCAGGCGTTCAACCGAGAGCGTGGCTCGGTCCACCTCCACGAAGCGCTGCTCGAAGACGAAGTGCCTCTCTTCGGCGCGCACATAGCTCAGCACCGCGTCGGCGATCAGAGTGCGGCGAGCACTGCCCCGACCACGGTTGAGGGGATGGGCGATCTCGTGTCGCCAGTAGAGCGGCCCGAATTCGTCGCCGCGCTCCCGCGCCGCCTGTAGGAAGCTGATCCCGACCTCGTTGACGCCAAGGGTATGGGCGCGCAGCGGCCCGGCTGCCTGCTCGGGGGTAAGGACTTTTGGCCGGCGATCCACCTCGCCGGCGTCGGCTACCCAGTCAGCGCCGAGCTCGGTCAGGAACCACAAGCGCCGGGGAGCGCGGCGACTATCGACATAGGCAACGAGGTCCGCCCGTCGCAGGTAGGAGAGAATCTGCTGCGTGCGGCGCGGGCTGCGATCCGAGAAGTGGATCGCGCGCACCTGGGCGGTAGAGAGAACGCGATGCTCGCCAATGGAGGCAAGCACTTCGCCGGTTGCTTCTGGGATTCGCAGGCGAGCGCCTGCCTGCCAGTTCACACCGACCCCCAAGGCAGCGAGCGATTGAGGGCGAGGCGCTGCGGAGCCAGCGCCGAGCCGGTGATCGACTGTGAGGCTGCCAGCACCGAGGCGATTACGGTCGCCGAGGTGGTGGAGAGCCGCTGCCGAACCAGCGCGGAGGTGGTAGCGCAGGCGTCGAGTGCAAGGGACGCAGAATCGAGATTGATTGAGTACATGACGAAGACCTCCTTGATGGTGTTTTGAATTGGGAGTGGGGTAGGAATGTCGGCAAAACCGCAGGCCCGCAAACGGCGCTGCGGCGGGCTTTGGCAGCCCTTGGGGCTAACCGGGCCGCGAAACGACAGGGGAAGCGATAGGCGCAGCCACCCTCGAAGCCAGAGGCGCAGCGGCGATGAAAACGAAGTGCTGTTGATCTGCCGGTCATTCATTTGGCCCTCTGACCTACAGAGCGAGAAACCGCAAAAGTGGACCCCCCTGGATTTGACGCGACAGTCGATTTCGTGCCTCATACCTCCTTGTCGAACGAGGCGGCGAAATCCGTCAAGAGATTGGGTCAGCCTCCCTGGAAGCGGGTCGAGAAGCCGGACTGAAAACGAAGTGCCCATGTACAGCAGGGCGCCGAACAGCGAAAGTGGACCCCCCCTTATTCGCAACTGCGAATAAGGGACTCTGCCGTCCTGGTCGCGAGCGGCCGGTGAGCTACATGAAGCTCTTGCGCCTTCTAAAGGCGCTCACATCAGCCTGAGTCAACTCAAACCACTCGCCATTGCGACGCCGATCCGCGAAGCGTTTATGCCAGTAAGCCTCAATGCCTCTCGGATCGTCGGTCGCGATCTCGTGGACGGGAGTTGGGCGCTCTGGAAGTTGGAGCGCTAGCTCGTAGGCACGCCGTCCGGTCGAATTGGTGTGCCCGATCTTGTAGTAGCGCCCGGACTTCAAGAGGTAGACAAAACCGCGCTTTCCCGATTCGCTGCTCTCGTCGCTCTTGATGGCTTCGCCGGATTTGAGAAGCGGCGAGATGATTTCCAGCACGTCCCCGTAGCCGCTCTCCTCCTCACAAAACGCAGCCAGGCGCGCTGCCAACGTTGCCTTTGGACCAAGCCGTTCATAGACGCCGTTGCTCGGCAGGCTCTTATCGGCCAGTCGTTGCATTCGCAACTCGGCAAGGGTGGGAAAGTGCCCAAGCCGCCGCGTCTCAAGCGCGAGCCGACGAATGGCCTCCTGATCGTCAGTTCGGGCTTGCAGCAGATTGGGCGCAAAGCCCGCCTCCTCAACTGCGTCACCCCAGCGCGCCCAATAGCGGCCCAGCCAATCCGCCTCCCGTATTCCGGTAGCCCTAAAGAAGCGGTTTCGGCCTAGAGGCTTACCGCCGTTCTCCTCCGCCAGGCGACGAATCTCAGAAAGGATCTCGTCCTTCTCGACCATTCGCCGCGATGCTAGTCGGAGCTTGGCCCGAGCGGCTACTTCTCGAACTTCTCAGAGAGCTTCGCCAGCTCGCCAATCGACACTTCGAGCGCTGCCGCGATCCCCTTCACGGTGTCCCAGGTCGGGTTGGCATGGCCTCGCTCGATTAGCGAGAGCGTGCCCATCGTGACTCCGGCGCGTGGAGCCAGGGCTTCCTGAGTATCCCCGCGCTTTTCGCGGAGCTGGCGGATTGCCTTGCCGAGCGCGGGCTGTGGCCGATCAGAGTGATCCATCAGGCACCGCACGCTCTCAAATCTGCGCCACATCTACTATAGAAGTTCTTTTCAGCGATTTATCGCGAAAGACTTGCTACGCTGCGTCCTCAGACAAAAGCGGCGGCCCGCCGCGCTGGTACGCGAACGGGCCGCCTGACCACAAGGAGAACACGCCTCCTCATGGCTACTAAGAACCCTATGTGCGGCGAGCGGCCGGTGCCTCTCGACCTCCCCGCCGAACACATTCCGATCCTGCGCGACCGCCTGACGGGCTGGTTGGAGGGAGTGCGGGAAGACCTTAAAACTCCTGAGCGAATGGAGAACCCCGGCAAGGCTCGCCGGGAAGCCCAGGCATATGAACGGCTGCTGGTCGGGCTGACGACAGGCCAGATTTGCCTTCCCGACGAAGTAGCGCGAGCGGCCGTCGAGACTGCGGCGGCGGCTTACGACGAGGGAAGCAATCACGCGGAGATTGCCGCCAATCACGATGCGCTGCATGGCCTGCTGGCCGTGCTGGAAGGGGGGAGGGCTTGATGCTGGCCGACTTCCAGATGCAGCGCGTCGTGCTGGCCCTGATCCTGCGCGAATACCCAATCCTGCTGACGCTCCCGGCGCTGGCAGGCTTGGTGCTTCCCGATCCCCGCAGTCTCGTCGGCTGTGTCACGCTCGCCCGCGCCGTACGCGATCTGGCCAGGGAGGGCTTGCTGCTCAGCAACGGCCTCTTTGTCCTGCCGAGCAAACCGGCGCTTCACGTCAACCGCCTCTTGGGGGTGAGGTGAATGGATTCCCGCCTAGTCGCGCGATGCTTCGGGACGAATCTGCGCAGCGTCCGCAGGCTGGCCGACTACAGCCAGGAAGAGTTGGGGCTGCTGGCATCGCTGCACCGGACGGAGATTGGGCTGTTGGAGCGCGGCGCGCGAGTCCCCCGCATCGACACGCTTCTCAAACTCACCGGCTCGCTTGAGGTCCCGACTGACGAGCTGCTTGAGGGGATGCGCTGGACGCCGGGAGGGATGGAACCGGGGACATTCAGGCTCCCGCCACGGGGAGAGATAAGCCCATGACCGAGCGCAGGTCGCGGAGCAATCGACGGCGGTTTCTCGGGGGTCCGAAGTGCCTGGGGGGTGCTTGCTTCCCCGTAGGGGGCAAGCGCAGGCCACAGGGACTCCTTGGGTGCTTGGACCCCCGAGAAGCTGCATCGGCCCGCGCCTGTCTCGGATTCGCAAACCGGCAGCGGGCTTCTCGGAGGCCGGGGCTTTCGCAGGGAGGGAGGGGATGCGACAGGGCACAGGCATCCCCGTCCTGCCTCGGCCTCCGAGAAGCCCGCTGCCTCGATCCCTCGCGTCACGGATCATGCGGACTTTTGCGGAGCGCAGCCTTGAGTTGGATCGCTAAACCGTGAGAGTGTTTCTGCGATATGCCAGGAGTTTCCAAGCCAACCGCTCGGCAAGCATTTGACGACAACATCGCCGACGCGGAAACGCTAGTTCTTCTTGCTGAGTCCCTGCGAAACAAGCGCGCTCGCAAGATGCGCCGAGAGAAGCGGGAGACCCTAGGCGAAGCGCTCAGCATCCGAAAGAGGGATTGGGATGGCCTTGACTGCATCGAGAGCGAGGATCTTTTCGCCGTGTTTCCCCCAGGGTCGCGGCTAGATCGGAATGCCTTCGCCGAGAAGGCGCTCCGTCCGCTTCTCCGACAGGCATTGGTTGCCGGATGCGCAGCCCTTGAGACCTTCGTTGGGGATCGCGTAATGGAGCTGTATGGCGCAGCACTCGATTCCAAGGACCGACCGAAACGGCTTCTCGAACTCCCTATGACGGTGCGCAACTGGCTATGGATCGATGAGACCTATGAGCGAAAAAGATGGGGGCTTAGGGAAGTCGTGGAGAGAGAGGTTCGACAGATTGCGAGCCCCGCTCCTGCTCAGATCGGGGAAGCCTTTGGAATCGTGGGGCAGAAAAGCCTTTGGAAAAGGGTCGATGGTCGCCGCAAAGTGAGGGCTGGAAGTTCAGAGGCAACGCTCAGGGTTCTGTACGAGCGACGGAATCGGATCGCGCACAACGGGGATCGAGTCGGGCGCGGAAGGGCGACGATCTCAGGCGATGAGGTCAGGGGCGATCTCGCCTGCCTGGTTGAGATCGTGGGCGCAATCGATTCTGTGACTTCTCAGTAGTTCAAATATGCGTCACGCCGCGCGCTTAATCTTCGGCGATCACAGGGATCGGGCCGAACAATTGATACAAGAGCAAGTCGGCCGCCTGAGGTACCGCATTGAGTTGAGCGCCAGGGCGGTTGGAGCGCTCCAAGGAGGTCACTCTGGCGATTGCCCGCAGGTAGTTTGCGCTGCAGAACAGGGCGGCTAGAGTCGATCTCGATGGACGCCCTGAGCTTCCTCGACCTCGCGCTGGGTAGCGAGTGAAAGGCCCTGAGACGATCACGTCCGATGTGGCGGTGGTGGGCGCTGGTCTTGCAGGCCTGGTGGCAGCGCGTTCGCTGTCGGAAAACGGCGTCCGTCCTCTTGTAGTGGAGGCCCGGGGCCGTGTCGGAGGCCGATTGCTCAACGAGGAGATCGGCGAGGGCAAGGTCGTCGAGGTCGGTGGGCAGTGGATCGGGCCGACTCAAGAGCGGATCGCCGCCCTTGCTGCGGAGTTGGGGGTCACCACCTTTCCAACCTACGATCGGGGGCGTCACCTGATCGAGATGTCCGGTCGCCTCACCTCATACGCCGGCGCCCTGACCGATGCTCGAATCGGCCTGGTCCGCGATCTATCACGAGCGATCTCCCCACTTGCCCTCGTCGACTTCGAACAGGCCCGTGCCCGCCTTGACCGGATGGCGCGACTGGTCCCGTTGGAGGCGCCATGGACGGCACCGAAGGCGGCCAGTTGGGACAGCCAGACCTTCGCCACCTGGGTTCGGCGCAACACCCGGCTGGCGGCGGCTCGCAGCCTTTTCGAGCTGGCGACGGAGGCGGTCTGGGCGGCTGAGCCCGCTGACATCTCCCTCCTGCACGTCCTCTTCTACACCCACTCCGGCGGAGGCTTCAACACGCTGGTCGGAACTGGTGGAGGTGCCCAGCAGGACCGTTTCCACGGTGGCTCGCAGCGAATCGCCGAGCTGCTCGCTGAGGCTCTTGGGGAAGAGGGGGTTCGGTTGGGCTCACCGGTGCGCCGGATCGAGCATGGCGATGGTGAGGTCGTTGTTCATGCCGACAGCAGCGCCGGTGAGCCAGGCGGGTTGGTGGTGCGCGCCCGGCGTGCGATCGTCGCCGTGCCGCCAACCCTGGCCGGAAGGATCACCTACGACCCGCCCTTGCCGGCGCGGCGCGACCAACTGACCCAGCGCATGCCGCAGGGGACGGTGATCAAGACGATGGCTGTCTACGAGCGCCCGTTCTGGCGCGAGGAGGGTCTCTCGGGTCAGGCGACGAGCGACGTTGGACCCGCCCGCATCGTCTTCGACAATTCCCCGCCCGATGGCAGACCCGGCGTCTTGCTTGGCTTCCTCGAGGGTCGGTTTGCCCGTCAGTGGGGTGCGAGAGTGGCAGCGGACCGGCGCGAGGCCGTCCTCGCCGGCCTCGCCCGCCTCTTCGGCGAGCGGGCGGCGAAGCCCGAACGCTTCATCGAGCGGGTCTGGTCTGAGGAGGAGTGGACCCGCGGCTGTTACGGCTGCCTGATGACTACCGGCGGCTGGACGGAATATGGCAGCGCCCTGCGCGCCCCGATTGGCCTGCTGCATTGGGCGGGCGCCGAGACCGCCACGGTTTGGAACGGCTACATGGACGGCGCTGTGCGGTCGGGGGAGCGGGCGGCGTCGGAGGTTTGGGCCGCGCTCTCCGGTAACGAGTCACACCTTTAGCTATTGCCGCCCATCGGAATCGGCCCGAACAATCGCTGTAAGAGCAAGGCGAGTGCCTGAAGCAAGGGTCCCGCTGCGTTGACCTTTGGCGAGCCAAAGTTGGCTCGGGCTGGGACCCGGATGGCGTTGCATGCTCCGCATCTCGATCTCACAATCGGGTTCTACTTCGGAAAAGAACCCGATGAGTTGGCCGATGATCAGATCTCTCTGTGTTTGCGCTGCGACCCTGCTGTCGCTTCCTCAGGGGTTGGCTGCTGCGGAAGTGCAGCCAACCCAATCACCGCCGCTGGATGGATGCCGCTACGTCCAGGCCGGACCATTGGGTCCAGCTGGGAACTTTCTTCTAATCGATCGCAACATCGGCGGTGTTGGTTTGCGTCGAGAGGGGTCGGCGATTGTCGTCTACTCCCCATCTGCCGAGAAGGAATCCCTCTTGAATTGCGAAGGGGCGGAAGCGACGGTCCACAACATCGATCGCATCGTCTACAGGCCGCCGGGCGGGGGCGATCCGCCGCGGATAGCTCATCGGCTCGAGATCGATTTCCGGGGCGGTGTCTTCTACCCCGGCGCCAGCCCCGATCGTGACCCTGGAGGAAGGGAGATCGAGATCTTCGCCAACTTCCCCCGGGAACCTCGCGACAAGTGGTCCTCGATCTTCATCACTGGCAGTGATTTCGGCGACATGATGCGAGTCGGCGGGCTGAGCCGAGGCCGGACCGGGGTCAACTTGGACCTGCGCCGTGACCACCATCTCTATGACGCGGACCTGATCGTCTCCGCCGCTCCCGATGCCCATTTCAAGCTCAAAGGAGGCGGTGGCAACGACTTCTTCGCTGCCACCGGGAAGGGGCCCGAGTTCGAGGGTCCGATTCACCAGTCGACCCTGGCTGTGTTCGGCGGCGACGGCCGCGACCGGATCTACGGGGGGCCACAACGGGATGTGCTCGATGGCCAAGCGGGCGCCGACTTGGTCTACGGCAAGGAAGGACTCGACCACCTGAGGGGCGGTGAAGGGAACGACCGTCTCTTCGGCGGCGATGGCGACGATGAAATAGCGGCCGGGTCCGACGATGGGAGGCAGTTCTACGACTCCCTCTTCGGCGATAGCGGCCACGACGCCCTTTATGCCAGGGACGGCAACACTGACTACGTTCAGTGCGGCGTAGGGCCGGACCAGGCGTACATCGACGCGATCGACAAATGGAGTCGAGCGAGCTGCGAGAAGCAGCGCGGCCCTGACTTCAGCTAACCCAGATGGGACCAGGCGCGACTCGATCGATCAACCCGCATCCACCGGAATCGGACCGAACAGCCCCCATCGCCCCTGGAGCCGTTCCCACTATGGCCCGCTCACGACGGAGATAGTCAGAGTGCTCGTGTAGGTGCCTGAAAAGCTGTTTTGCGGCACCGTCACGCTTACGGTGGGGGTCAGCGTAAACGTGCCGATGCCAGTCGCCGCAGCGGCGTTGAAGAACTTGACCGCTGTGGGCGGAGTCGATCCGGCTGGCACAGCTACGGGATAGGTGGTCGCGTTGGTCGGTGTCGTACAAAGGCCGCCGTTGGCGCAGGCGCTCGACACGGCGGTGATCCCCGAGGCGGTAGTGGGCAGCGTGCGGGCGCCGCTGAGAAATTGGGTCGAGGTGATCGTGGTATTCCAGCCGAGACCGGCGCTGGCGCCGGTGCGAGTGTCGTTGAGGGTGAGCGGAACGGTGTAGGTTTTTGCCTGATCGCCGCTGTTGAGGTTGGCCGAGATGCTCGGCGCCGCCGTCGTCGCAACCGAGAGGGTCGCCTGGGAGGCGTCGCGCAGGGCAGCCGTCGCCGCAATCCAGGCTGAGCCCGAGGCGGCGGGTTTCGCGCTCTTTGCGGTGGTGGCCCCCGCGCTAGCCTGAACGAAATCGGCGGCCTCGCTGGTGGTCGAGCCCGATGGGACGTCGTAGCGCTCGGTGGTGCTGGCGTCGGCAGTCACAGTCGTAGCGGTAGCGAAGGAGACCAGGGCCACAACCTGATCGTTCGCGGCCGAGGTTGTGACGCTCGGGCCGACGGCGTTGCCGCTGGCGCCGGTTGCGGTGGCCGAAGCGTCGACCGGCGTTGTCTGGTTGACCCCCCTGTAGGCGACGATGCCGGCGGAGGTGGATCGGCTCGTGCCCAGGCCCCATGGATAGCTGGACGCCTCACTGGCGCCGGCCACTTTGTAGTAGGTGATCTGTCGCAGCGCCGCGCTCTGCGTGACGTCGGTGACCACCGTCCAGCCGCTGGGCGCGGTGATCGAGCCGGTGCCTGTGGCCGTCAACGTGGCGAGCATCACGTCGCCCTGGGCAACCCCGGTTGGCTTGTTGACGCTAAGGCTCGTAGAGCCCGTGCCGTTGTTGGCGCTGCTCGCGGCCACGAAGCTGATCGCGCCAAGGGCCACGCTGGGGGTCAGCGCGAAAGCCAGAGCTAGGGCCGCCGCGGTGGCGAGCGATAGTCGGCATCGAGCCGCTCGCCGAGATGGCTGCTTATCTCGCCGGCCTGCGAGCACTCCCCGTGGCCCCCGCTAGACGATTCCCCGGCTGCGCATGAAGAAGAAGCCGGCGGCGGTGGCGGACAGCACCGAGACGCCGGCCAGGATATAGAGAGCGGTTTCTCCTCCTCCCGACGAGCTGGAAGGCGCTATCTGAGCCGCCTGGGAGCCGAAGACCTGCTTCGTGTCGGCCTTTGAGATTGCGAACGGAAACGTCCGGGTCAGGCGGCGGCCGCGATAGCGGATGGTGATGGTCCCCCGATACCGACCAGGCCGCAGCGCCTTCCCACGGATATACACGGGGAAGTCGACATGCGTTTTCGGGACGAAAGTGTCGAGGTTGAAGCTTTGGTTTTTCACCAGGCGCCCATCGCCGTCGACGACCTTCAACGATCCGCGTCCCTTGAGCAGGACGTTGCCACGGTTGCCGATTCCGAGCAGGAGGGACTGGTGTCCCGGCTGGCTTCCCGCCTTGATGCCACTCAGCGCCATCTCCACGCGTTGAGGGCCTGGCAGGTTGACTTGGAGGGCTATAACGCTGAGCGCCTGGATTTTCACCTTGAAGGTACCTTGCGCGCCTTGGCCGGCTGAGTCGCTCGACGAGGTCGAGGTAGAGCGTTGGGCGACGATGCCGCCCAGGTGCTGGCCCGCCGAGGCTCCGCTTGGCACGCGGACGCTAAAGGGCACGACCCGGGACTGACCAGGGGCGAGCTGGATGGCGCCCATTCCGAGGCTGGTCCACTTTCCGAC
>DATNHC010000096.1:0-22547 GCA_035605155.1 Solirubrobacterales bacterium | reverse complement strand
GCCGGGGCGGACTCGGATGAGGCTCTCGGTGAGTGGGCGTGTCACGCGCAGGGCCTTCTCCCACCCGAAGTGAGCGCCTCTCCAGAGCCAGTGACATCGTGGCCACCTGACGGCGTCGAGCCGATTGACGTGGCTGATTTCTACGAGCGACTGGCCGACATGGGCGTCGATTACGGCCCGGCGTTCCAGGGACTGCGCAAGGCCTGGCGGCGCGGAAGCCAGATCTTCGCCGAGGTTGGACTCGACGGCCCCGAGCGGGACGAGGCTGAGAGCTTTGGCGTTCATCCTGCTCTGCTCGACTCGGCTCTACACGGCATCGCCCTCCTGCACAACGAGGAGAGCGCGCGGGAGCAGGGCGGCATGCCCTTTGCCTGGAGCGACGTCTGGCTCCACGCCCGCGGCGCCAGTGAGCTGCGGGTGAGCCTGGAGATGCACGGCGGTCGGATCTCCCTCTCGCTCGCCGATCAGGAGAACGCACCGATCGGCGAGGTCGGCTCCCTGCGCTTGGTCCCTGTATCTCCGGACCAGCTCCCTGGCGCCCCTGGCGCCCCAGATGGGCTGTTGGCCACGAAATGGCTCGAGGTCACGTTGCCGCACGAGGACGGCGTGGCGGTCGACGGGCCGGGACTCGCGACCCTCGGCCGGCTCGAGCTCGACGGGGTCAGACAGCACGAGAGCCTCAGAGCGCTCTGCGAAGAGCTCGACGGCGGGGCAAGACCGCCGCAGGCGGTTTTCTGGGAGCCCGGGGTCGATGGCGTCGAAGGCAATCCCGCCGCCCAGGCACGGGCTTCGGCCCAGAACTCGCTCGGGCTTCTCCAGCAGTGGCTGGCGCGGGAGGAGCTAACCGACACGCTCCTCGTCATCGTCACGCGGACCGCGGCCGCGGTTGAGCCCGGAGCGTCTCCGGACCTGGCGATGGCCCCGCTCTGGGGATTCATGCGTTGCGCCCAGTCCGAGCATCCGGAGCGTTTGGTCCTCGTAGACCTCGACGACAGGGAGGCTTCGCTCTCGGCCCTGCCCTCGGCGGCGATGGTCGAGGGCGAGCCCGAGCTCGCCCTTCGCGAGGGAGTCGCGCTTGTCCCGCGCCTAGTGCCTCTGGAGAAGCGGGACGATTCGCTGATTCCTCCGCCCGGCGCCTGGCGGCTGGAGCCTCGTGACCGCCGGACGCCGGAGAGTCTCTCGTTGGTGCCGGCGGGCGATGCTCACGATCCCCTTGGGCCATCCGAGGTTCGGCTGGAAATGCGCGCGGTGAGCCTCAGCGCTTCGAATGTGAGCATCGCCACCGGACTCGATTCCGGTGACGCTGATCATGGGGTCGAGGGCTCCGGCCTGGTTGTGGAGGTCGGCTCAGAGGTTTCCGACCTCGTGCCGGGCGATCGGGTGATGGGAACGATCCCGGGCCCCTTGGGGTCGATCGCGGTCGCCGACCGAGACTTTCTCGCACCGATCCCTGAGAACTGGAGCTTCGAGCAGGCGGCCGGGCTGCTGTCCGCTTTTCTCATTGCCTACTACGGGCTTGTCGACCTCGCCAAGCTCGAAGCCGGCGAGCGTGTCCTGGTCCAGGCAGCCACCAGCGCGGTCGGCATGGCCGCCGTGCAGCTGGCCACGCAGATCGGCGCCGAGGTCTTCGCCAGCGCGATCCCGGCCGAGTGGGACGCGCTGCGGGCTGCCGGCATCCCCGACGACCACATCGGGTCGTCGCTAGACACCGGCCTCGAGGACAGCTTCCTCGCCCAGGCGAACGGGAACGGCATCGACGTGATCCTCAGTTCGGTAGCCGATGGGCCCGGCGACGCTCCGCTGGCGCTGCTGACCGAAGGGGGACGTTTCATCGGGGCCTCGGGCAGCTCTCTCGACCCCGAGGAGATCGAGGCGAAGCACCCAGGAGTCGCCTACCGCGCCTGCCGGCTCGCCGAGCTCAGCCGAGACCGGTACCGGGGGATGCTGGCCGAGGTCGCCGGCCTCGTCGAGCGCGGCGCACTCGACCACCTCCCGATCACGGCCTGGGACGTGCGCCGGGCGCGACAGGCGGTTCGCCAGCTGCAAGAGGCCGACAGCCACGAGCGATTCGTGCTGAGCATGCCGTCATCCCTGGACCCCGACGCTACCGTGCTGATCACCGGCGGGACCGGGGACCTCGGCGCCCTGCTCGCCCGCCATCTCGTCACTGCGCACGGGGTTCGCCATCTCCTGCTGGTCAGCCGTCGGGGCTTGCATGCCGAGGGGGCCACGGAGCTCAGATCAGAGCTAACGGAGCTCGGTGCGGCCGTTCGCGTAGAGGCGTGTGACGTCTCCGATCGCGCGCAGCTCGAAACGCTTTTCGCGACGATTCCGGCCGAGCACCCACTCGGGGCCGTCGTCCACACGGCGGTCGCCTTGGCCGACGGCACGATCGAGACCATCGAGGACGAGCAGGTGGAGCGGGTCTTCTCCTCCAAGGCCGAATCGGCGTGGCACCTCCACGAGCTGACCGCGGAGTCTGACCTGTCCGCCTTCGTCCTTTTCTCCTCGCTGGCTGGCACTCTCGGCCGGCCCGGTGTGGCGAGCTACGCGGCGGCCAACGTCTTCCTCGATGCACTGGCGGCCATGCGCCACGCTCAGGGCCTCCCCGCCACCTCCATCGGATGGGGCCTCTGGGCACGCAGTGCCGGCCTCGATTCGGTCGCCGAAGGCGCCGAGGGGGCGGCGATCGGCGATTCGGGAATCGTCGCCCTCTCCAACGATCAGGGCCTGGGCCTCTTCGACAGCGTCCTGCGCGCAGACCATCCGGCGATACTCGCGGCTCCCTTCGATCGCGCCGGCCTGCGTGCAAGGGAGTCCGCCGGGACGCTGCCGCCGATCCTGCGTGAAATGACAGACTCACCGCGGCGGAGGCGCCGGGCGCGGCGGGAGCCGCTGGCGAGCAAGCTGGCTTCGGTGCCCGTGGCAGAGCGCGCGAGGTTCGTCCGAGATCTGGTTTGCGCGGAGATCGCCGAGATGTTGGGCGACACGAACGTCGAGGTCGCTGGCGATACCGAGTTCAAGGAGTTCGGCCTCGACTCCCTTGCGGCGGTGGAGCTGCGCAACCGTCTCAATCTTGCGACCGGACTGCGAATACCGGCCTCCGTTGCCTTCGACTATCCGACCCCCGCGAAGCTCGCCGGGTACCTTCAGCGCGAAGCGGAAGCGAGCGGGTCGGCGTCAGCCGGGGCCGCACCTGCAGACAATCCGTTCGGCGATTCGGGAACGGCCGACACTGGAATTGGCAGAGAGATCGGCGCGCTGATCCAGCGAGCCAGCGATGAGGGTGACCCGGAGACGCTGTTCCGGCTGTTGGGCACCTTCGCGCCCTTCCGGCCAAGCTTCGACGAGCCACTGGCGGTAGATGCTGGTCCGGCTCCGGTTCGGCTTGCCGAGGGTTCGCAGGGGGTGCCGCTGTTCTGCCTGACAAGCGCTGCGTTCACGTCGGGTCCAAACGAGTACATGGCGTTCGCCAGAGCGTTCGAGGGGGTGCGTGACGTCGTCGCCATTCTCCAGCCCGGTTTCCGCCCGGGTGAGCTCGTCCCCGCCACTCTCGAGCTGGCGATCGAGACGCACGCCGAGACGATCATGCACCTTGCCCAGGGCCGCGAGTTCGCATTGGTGGGCCACTCGACCGGCGGGCTCTACGCGCACTTGGTTGCCGAGCACCTCGCCTCGCTCGGTGCAGCGCCGATCGGCGTGGTGGCGATCGACACCCACCGCACCGATGTGCCAGGGCAAATCGAGCTGATGGAGCCGGCGCTCAAGGCCATGCTCGCCCTCGACGGTGAGGTTGAGGCGATAAGCATCACTCGCCTAACGGGCATGGGAGCGCATTGGCGGCTGCTAGGCGATTGGGCGCTGCGGGACCCCAGCACGCCGACGCTGCTCGTGCGAGCCAGCGACCCTGTGCCCGGCTTCCCTCCGGACTCCGATTGGCGCTGCTCGTGGGGGATCGAGCGCGAGGTGGATGCGCCGGGTGATCACTTCACGCTGATGAAACCGGAGCACGTCGCCACAACGGCTGCCGCCATCGAGGAGTGGCTAGCGCCGCAGGAACTTAATGCGAACGGCCGGGGCACAGCCCTGGCCGGACTGGGGGTGGAGGATGGCAGTTAACACAGGCTCAGTAGCCGAGTTGGATGTCGAGCTGGGGTCTCTGCCGGCGACGATGCCCGCCTGGGTGATCCGCAAGGAGCGCGAGGGAACGCCGATGGAGGCCTTCCAGCTGGAGCAGATCGAGGTGCCTGAGCCCGGGCCTTTCGAGGTGATCGTGAAGGTGATGGCCGCCGGGGTCAACTTCAACAACGTCTGGGCTGCGCTAGGCGTGCCAATCTCGGTTTTCGGCTACGGCGACCACCCCGAGTACGGCCACCACATCGGCGGCTCGGACGCCTCGGGGATCGTCTGGAAGGTCGGTCCCGGTGTGACCCGGTGGAAGTCCGGCGATGAGGTGGTCGTCCATCCCGGTAAGTACTCATACGAGGATCTCGAGATCCATGGCTTCGATCCGGCGGCAGCGCCGAGCGTCCGGGCCTGGGGCTATGAGACGACCTGGGGCTCGTTCGCCCAGTTCGCCAAGGTCCAGGCACATCAGCTGCTGCCGCGCCCGCAGAATCTGTCCTGGGCGGAGGCGGCGTCCTACGGGCTCACCTACTTCACCGCCTACCGCATGCTGCTCGATCGCTGTGCGCTACAGGCCGGCCACAACGTGCTGATCTGGGGCGCCGCGGGCGGCCTTGGGGTCTTCGCCATCCAGCTCTGCAAGGCGGCAGGCGCCAACGCGGTCGGCGTCGTCTCCTCGGCAGAGAAGGGTGAGCTGGTCAAGCAGCTGGGCGCGGTCGACTACGTCGACCGCAGCGAGTTTGGCGAAATGATCCGCACCGATGAGAACGCTGCCGATCCTGCCGCGGAGGGCAACCGGGTGAAGGCATCTCGGGCCTTCGCGAAGCGAGTCAAAGGGATATTCGGGGAGCCACCCGACATCGTCTTCGAGCACGTCGGAAGGGCGACGCTGCCCACATCGGTTTTCGCCGTCAAGCCGTTCGGCAAAGTCGTTATCTGTGGCGCAACCACCGGCTTCCAGCTCGACTTCGACGTGCGCTACCTGTGGATGCGCCAGAAGCAGATCATCGGCTCGCACGGTGCCCATCCGTACCAAAGCATGCGTGCCAACCAGCTGATGGCCCAGGGGAAGATCCGTCCCGTGCTCTGGCGCACGATGGGCTTCGAGGGCATACCCGAGGCTCATCAGCTGCTTTTCGAGAACAAGCATCTCGGCAAGATCTCGATTCTGGTCGGGGCCGAGTCCGAGGAGGAGGGTCGCAATGAGGATGGCCCTGGGGCGGTACGCCTGTCATGAGCAACCCCATGGCGGTGGACGCCAATGGGTTGACTAGGCCCGGCGTCGAGCCCGGCACCCTGCCGGAGACGATGGCCGCCTGGGTGATCCGCCAGGAGCGCGAGGGCGAGCCCAACGACGCCTTCCAGCTGGAGCGGATCCCGGTGCCCGAGCCCGGCCCCTTTGAGGTGATCGTGCGGGTGATGGCCGCCGGCGTCAATTTCAACAACGTCTGGGCGGCCCTTGGCAAGCCGGTCTCCGTCTTCGGCTACGGCGACCATCCCGAATACGGCCACCACATCGGCGGCTCGGACGCCTCGGGGATCGTCTGGAAGGTCGGCGAAGGAGTCACCCAGTGGACGCCGGGCGACGAGGTGGTCGTGCACGGCAACTACGCTTCCTATGAGGACATCGAGGTTCACGGCCTCGACCCGATGGCGGCGCCGAGTCAGAAGGCCTGGGGCTATGAGACGACCTGGGGCGGGTTGGCGCAGTTCTGCAAGGTGCAGGCCCAGCAGCTGCTGCCACGGCCGCAGAACCTCTCCTGGGCGGAGACCGCCTCCTATGGGGTCGGCTACTTCGCCGCCTACCGCATGCTGCTCGACCAGTGCAAGCTGCAGGCCGGTCACAACGTCTTGATTTGGGGCGCCGCGGGCGGCCTTGGGGTCTTCGCGACCCAGCTCTGCAAGGTGGCCGGCGCCAACGCCGTCGGCGTCGTCTCCTCAACGGAGAAGGGCGAGCTGGTCAAGCAGCTGGGCGCGGTCGACTACATCGACCGCAACGAGTTCGGCGAGATGATGCGCACCGCGGAGAACCTCGCCGACCCCGCCAAGGACAAGGAGCGGTTCAAGGCCTCGCGCGCCTTCGCCAAACGGGTCAAGGAGATCCTCGGCGAGGCTCCCGACATCGTCTTCGAGCACGTCGGCCAGGCCACCTTCCCGACCTCGGTCTTCGTCTGCAAGCCCTTCGGCAAGATCGTCATCTGCGGGGCCACCTCGGGCTTCCACCTCGACTTCGACGTGCGCTACCTGTGGATGCGCCAGAAGCAGATCGTCGGCTCGCACTTCGCCAACGCCTACCAATGCATGAAGGCCAACCGGCTGATGAGCGAAGGCAAGATCAGGCCCGTGCTCTGGCGCACGATGGGCTTCGAGGGCGTCCCGGAGGCTCACCAGCTGCTGCGCGAAAACAAGCACTTGGGCAAGATCTCGATCCTGGTCGGGGCCGAGGACGAGAGCGATGGACGAAACGAGGATGACCCGGGAGCAATCCGGGTCTAGGGAGCGAGGCGTTCGTGCGACTGAAGACTCGAAGCTGGGGCGAGCTGAGGCCGAACAGCGTCGTCTGCATTCACGGCGTCGCCCAGCACGGCGGCGTGTTCGAGCCTCTCGGGCGCCGTCTCGCCGAGGGCGGCGCCTCCGTCGTCGCCGTTGATCTACGCGGGCACGGGGAGAGCGGCAGGGTTCCGCCCTGGGACACAGATACACATGTCGCCGACCTTCTAGAGACTCTGGACTCGCTCGGCATCGAGCGCGCCACGTGGATCGGACACAGTTTCGGCGGGCGTTTGGCGGCGTGCGTCGCGGCCCAGGCGGTCGAGCGCATTGACCGTCTCGTCCTGCTCGAGCCAGGGCTGGAGGTGCTCCCCGAGCGGGCGTTGCAGAGTGCCGAAATAGAACGTCTCGACTGGAGCTTTGCGACTGTGGACGGCGCGCTCAATGCCCTCCTCTCGAGCGTCTCGATGGTCCCTCCGCCGCGGGATGCGGTCGCGCGCTACGTCGAGGACGACGTAGTCAAAGGCCCCGATGGCCGCTTCCGCTTCCGTTTCTGCCCGAGTGCCGCGGTCGTTGCCTGGAACGAGGTCGTCCGGCCCGCGCCTCGAATCGCCCCAGTGCCAACTCTGATCGTCCTCGCCGAGGCATCCCTGGTCGAGCGGAACTCGCACCAGCGACGCTACCGCGAGACGTTGGGAGATCGCCTGACCGCTGTCACCGTCCCGAACGGGCACAACGTCCTCTGGGAGTCGCCGGTCGAGACGATCGCGGCGATCGAAGCCTTCCTGGACTCGCGGGCAGACTGATCAGCGCCGCGGCCCGGACTCGCAGGCATGCGATCGTCCGACCCCGCTGCCGCCGTTGCAGTAGTCGTGACCGCTGCCGCCGTAGAGCTGGTCCGGCGCCGGGCCGCCGAGCAGACGGTCGTTGCCAGCGTCTCCGTGGCAGCCGTCCTGGCCGCCGCCCATCACGCAGACGTCCCGGCCGGGGCCGCCCCAGCAGCCGTCGCTGCCGTTGCTGGTCTCGCAGTAGTCGTCGCCCGGCCCGCCGACGCAATCGGTGTTCTTGGGGCCGGAGATGCAGACGTCGTTGCCGCCGTTGCCGATGCAGCGATTGCGCCGAGCGCCCTGCGGATAGCAGAGGTCTCGCTCGCCGTTGCCGATCAGCTTGTCGGAGCCGGATCCGAGATAGGCGACGAGCGGCACCGGCAGGCGATCGATCACCTCGATCTTGTCGTTTGAGGGACCCATCTCGATTGTCACCGAACCGGTCCCGGTCAGCCGGCAGACCGCGACGCGCAAGCCTGCCATCAGGCGACAGCCCTGCGGGGGCGAGGGTTGCATGCGACCGTTGACGAAGAGCTGCTCCCCCCGAACCGTGAGTCGCAGGTGCGAGCCGGAGTTGGCGCTGCGAATGAAGATGCCGTCGCGGGTGGGAGCGGCGGAGCTGCTGGGGCCAAGCAGGCAGAGCGCCGGAACGGCGAGCAGGAGAACAGTGCGACGCAAGTCAGTTGGCGAGCTCGCCGAGCGCGGTCTCACGAGTGGGATGGCTTGGGATCGTCGAGCCCAGGCCGGTGACGTCAAGCACCCGGGCGACCTGGTCGCCGACACCGCAAAGCGCGAAGCCCCCATCGCCGTCGCGCTCCTGCCAAGCGCGCACGATCAGGGCGATCCCGCTGGAGTCAATGAATTCACAACGACTCAGATCGATCAGCAGGGCCTGCTCGGTTGTTGCGAGGGCGGCCGTCAGCTCGCGCTCGAGCTGGCGTGCCGTGTTCATGTCGAGCTCCCCCTCGACCTTGACGACGATCGCGCCGGCTGCCTGCTCGCTGCCTACTTTGAACGGAACGGGCGTCAAACCAGCCGGCGATGCTACTGAAGGGTGGGGCTGGCAAAGCGACAGGCGAAACGCCTGGGGCCTCGTCGATGGTCTCCCTTGCGATAAAAAAACCCGCATGTAGGAAATCCGTCGTCACCGGGGCCCTCCAATGGCCAGGGCTCCTGTCAGCGGCTGCGTGGGCCCGGCCTCCCGCCGAGACCGGCCGGGCCCACGCTCACCTAGACGGTCGATTTGGTGTTCCCGGGAGAGGGAGACTGGCTGTCCTGAGGACGAATTGACACCCCACGCGCTTCGCGCGTGGGGTGGATGAGGAGCGCGGCCTTTGGCCGCGCAGACACCGGATTGCATTTCCGCCGCTTCGCGACATTCGCCCTCAGGACAGCCAGTCTCCCTCTCGGGGGATCGCCAGCATGGCTCGGACTTCCAGGCGAGCTCGAGCTTTAAAAGCTGATGAACCTTGGGGTCGAGAAGGACGCTCTAAGGCAGAGGATTCGTAGTTCGGGCTGGCTCTTGACGGAATGGCGGGTGCGCCTCTGCGGGAATGTCGCGAAGCGGCCTATGCAATCCGGTTCCTGCGCGGCGAAGCCGCGCACCAGATTCACCCCAAGAGCAAAGCTCTTGGGGTGTCAATTCCCGCAGAGGCGCACCCGCTATCCCCGTGACGACCCACCCGCGCATCGGCCTGGGATCAACCGCTTGGCGACCGTCACGAGCCACCGCCGAGCAGCTCATCGAAGCGCAACGCCGCGCGACTGGGCAGGACGAACGCATCGCTGCTGTGCAGGAGGCCGGCGCCCGACAGATCGCGGACCGCGCGCTCGATCGCGTCCCTGCCCGCCGAGCGCTCGCCGGCCTCACCCATCTCGCGGGCCAGCTCGGCGACCGTCAGGACGGTGGGATGCAGATCGAGGACCTGCTGCAGAACAGCGGACTCGATTGCGGCGTCCTGCGCCCTGGTGCTGCGGATCTCCTCGCTGCGACTCACGACTGCCTGGTAAAGGCGGGCCTCAGCGGTTCTCGTCCCCCGGCCTGTTCTTTTTCCTCTTGCGCGTGCGTTGCTCCGGGGCAGCCAGCGCAAGTCGTGCCCACTCCAGCTTGATCGCCGGGCGGTAGAAGTGCTGGGTCGAGCCGCGGATCTGTTTGGTGCGGACCAGCTTGACCGCGTCGCACTCCGCCAGGACGCGCACGTGGTAGCTGAGCGCGCTGAGCGGCTCGGAGAGGCCGACGGCCAGGTCGCGCGGGCTGGTCTCGCGTTTTTGGGCGAGCATCCGGCGCAGGATCTCCCGCCGCAGGGGATGAGCGAGCGCAGTGAACATGTCATTTGCCTTGGGACGAGCTCTGGTTGCCATGTCGCGGCAATATAGAGCAAATGAAATCTATTGTCTGACAATGTTTTGTCTCTAGACGCTCAGGCGTCCTCGCGGATGCCGCCCATCTCGGTGAAGACGGCAGTCGCCCCGCCGTCGGCACGCTGCTCGTCGGCGATCACGTGGGAGACGGCATTGATCAACGCCAGGTGGGTGAAGGCCTGGGGGAAGTTGCCGAGGTGACGGCCGCTGGGCATCTCCAGCTCCTCGCCGTAGAGGTCGAGCCAGCCGGCCAGCTCGAGCAGGCGCTCGCAAAGGGCCCGAGCGCGTCGCTGCTCGCCGATCTCCGAGAGCGCCGAGACGAGCCAGAAGGAGCAGATCAGGAAGGTTCCCTCCTCCCCCTGAAGGCCGTCGTCGGTCTCCTCGACCTTGTAGCGGAGGACAAGGCCGTGCGCGGTCAGCTCGCTGGCGATCGCCTCAACCGTGGCGTGGACGCGGGAATCGCCGGGGGGGAGAAAGCGCAGCAGCGGGACCAAGAGCGTCGATGCGTCGAGCGCGTCGGTGTCGTAGTGCTGGCGGAAGACCCCGTCGCGCACGCCCCGCTCGAGGATCTCCTCCCGCATCCGCGTCGCCGTGCCCTCCCACTTCTCGGCGACGTCGTCGAAGCCGAGGCTGCTTGCCAGGCGGGCGCCGCGGTCTACCGCGACCCAGATCATCAGCTTCGAGGAGACGTAGTGCTGCGGCTCGCCGCGCGACTCCCAGATCCCCTGGTCGGGATGCTCCCAGGCGGCGATCGCCGCTTCCACCTGGTGGCGGATCAGCTGCCGGTCGGCGGGAGTGCCGGTGCCCCGCAGCGCCTTCTCGTGCAGGTAGATCGAGTCGAGCAGCGCTCCCCAGACGTCGTTCTGGCGCTGGTCGTAGGCGCCGTTGCCGATCCGCACCGGCCGGGCGCCGCCGTAGCCGCCGAGGTGGTCGAGCGTGCGCTCGGCGAGGTCCTTCTCGCCGCCGATCCCGTACATGATCTGCAGGTCTGGGCTCTCCATGCAGACGTTGACGATGAAGCGCATGAAGTCGCGTGCCTCCTGGTCGAAGCCCAGCGTGTGCAGCGCCCAGAGGCTGAAGGTCGAGTCGCGGATCCAGCTGAAGCGATAGTCCCAGTTGCGTTCGCCTCCGGGAGTCTCGGGCAGCGAGGTCGTCGGCGCGGCGAGGATCGCGCCGCTTGGCGTGTAGGTGAGGCCCTTCAGCACCAGCGCCGAGCGCTGCAGGTGGATGCGCCAGGGGTGGTCGGGAAAGTCGCCGGCGCGCAGCCACCGGCGCCAGAACTCTTCGGTCGAGTCGAGTCGCTCGAGCGCCTCCGGCGCGCTGCGTGGCCCGCCCAGGTCGCTGTTCCCCCAGGTGATCGCGCAGAAGCCGCTCTCGTTCTCGCGCAGGTGCAGTCTGCCGCGGGCTGCGCCGCCGTCGATCGAGAGCTCCATGTCGCTGGTCAGATGCAGCTCGGTGCCACCTCCACGGGCCATCGCCTCACCCAGCTCGCCGCCCCTCCAGCTCGCCGCCTCGGCCCCGTAGGCGAAGCGCGGCACGCACTCCATCTGCATCTCGACTTCGCCGTCGACACAGGTCATCAGGCGCAACAGCGAGTTGTCGGACTCATGTGCGGTTCGAGGGCGACCGCGTCCGTCGCCCTCGGGCGCCCACTCGGCGATCGAGAGCAGGTCGTGGACGACGACCCAGCCGCTGTCCGTCACCCAGGTCGTCTCGATCACCAGGGTGCCCGGCTCGTAGCGGCGGCTGATCGGCACCACGACTCCGCTTGGGCCGAGCTTGAAGTGACCGGCGCCGCGGTCGAGGATCGCACCGAAGGCGCTGGGGGAGTCGAAGCGCGGCAGGCAGAGCCACTCGACGGCGCCGTCATAGGAGACCAGGGCGCTGGTGTGGCAATCGGAGAGGAAGCCGTAGGAGCCGATCGGTGGAAAGCGGTCGTCGCCGGCGCTCACGGTCGCGCCAAGCTACCACCGGCTGCCACCGTCGCCGGCCCAAAGCGCGGCGCTACGCTGGCTTGGTGAGCCTGCCAGCCGCCCACGTCGCCGGCCTCTTTGCGCCGCTTGAGGTGGTGCCGATCACCGCTGCCGCGATTCTCTACTGGCACCGGGCGATGACCCTTTCCTGGGACGGGCGGCCGGTGCCGCGCTGGCGCCAGGCCTGCTTCGGCTCCGGCCTGGCGCTGATTGCGATCGCCCTCTTCAGCCCGATCGGTCACATCTCCGAGGAGCTGGTCGTCGCCCACATGGGCGAGCACCTGCTGATCGGCGATCTCGCCTCGCTGCTGCTCGTCCTCGGCCTGAGCAAATCGCTGCTGCAGCCGCTGCTCGCGATTCGCGCCCTCAACCGGCTCCAGGTCCTCGCCCACCCACTCGTCGCCCTGCCGCTCTGGGCGCTCAACTTCTACCTCTGGCACGTGCCGGCGCTCTACGAAGCCGCCTACGGCGGCGCCCCGGCGCACGCCCTCGAGCACGCCAGCTTCCTTTTCTTCGGCTGCCTGATGTGGATGCCTGTCTTCGGCCCGCTGCCCAAGCCGGAGTGGTTCACGGCCGCCTGGAAGGTCGGCTACGTGATCGCCGTGCGCTTCGCCGGGGCGATCCTCGGCAACGTGTTGATGTGGTCGGGCAGCGTCCTCTACCCGATCTACGCCCCGGGCGAGCGCTACTGGGGCATCTCGGCGCTTGCCGACCAGAGCACGGCGGGCGTGATCATGATGGTCGAGGGGACCTTCCTCGCTCTCGGCGTGCTTGCCTGGGTCTTCTTCGAGGTGGCCAGGGAAGGCACCGAGAAGCAGCGCTTGCTCGAGCTCGCCGAGCAGCGCGGCTTCGCCCTCGACGAGCGCCGTGCCCAACGCGCCGTCGCCGCCGGCCATGGGGCGCTGCTCGAGGAGCGAATCGTCGGTGGGGCGGATGAGCGCGAGCGCGACCCCGTCTGAGCGCCGGCTGCTGACGCTGCTGGTCTTCGTCGTCGGCGCTGCCAGCCTCGGGGCCGAGATCGCCGCGGCGCGGCTGCTGGCGCCCTACTTCGGCGCCTCGACCGTGGTCTGGGCGAACACGATCGGCGTCGTGCTCGTCGCCCTCTCGGTCGGCTACTGGCTCGGCGGCCGGGCGGCGGACCGCCACCCGCAGATGCGCGGCCTTTGCCTGCTGGTCCTTGCTGCAGCGGTGCTGATCGCCGCGGTCCCCTTTGCGGCACGGCCCTTCCTCGGCTTCTCCGTCGACGCCTTCGACAGCGTCTCGGTCGGCGGCTTTGCCGGCTCGCTCTTCGGCGTGCTCGCGCTCGTCGCGGTGCCGGTGACCCTGCTCGGCGCCGCCGCGCCCTGGGCAGCACGCCTCGCGGTTGCCGAGGTCGACCGAGCCGGCGAGGTGGTCGGCAGGCTCTATGCGACCTCGACCGCCGGCTCGCTGCTCGGCACGATGCTGGCGGCATTGCTGCTGATTCCGCTGCTCGGCACCCAGCGCACCTTCCTGGTGTTCGCCCTCGCTCTGGCCCTCGTCGCGGTGGCGGGCCTCGATTGGCGCTTCCTCGCCGTCCCGGCTCTGCTCGCGGTGGTCGTCTCGTTGCCGGTCGGCCCGATCAAGGCCGCCGACACCGGCCGCGTCCTGCGCGAGGTGGAGACGACTCACGAGTACGCCCGCGTGGTCGAACGGCCCGACGGGACGCGGGTGCTGGAGCTGAACGAGGGCCAGGCGGTGCACTCGCTCTACAGACCGGGCAGCTACCTCACCGGGGACTACTGGGACGGCCACCTCGTGCTGCCCTTCGCCGCCGCATCTGAGCCGCCGCGTCGAATTGCGATTCTCGGCAACGGCGCCGGCACCGTGGCCCGCGCCTTCGGCCACTTCTTTCCGCGCACGGCAGTCGACGCGGTCGAGATCGACGCCGAGCTGACCGAGCTGGGCCGGCGCTATTTCGATCTGCGCAACCCGCGCATGCGCACCTTCGCCGAGGACGCACGGCCCTGGCTGCGTCGTTCGGCCGGCGGTTACGACGCGATCATGGTCGACGCCTATCGCCAGCCATACATTCCCTTTTACCTCGCCACCCGGGAGTTCTTCGAGCTTGCCCGCGACCGCCTCGCTCCGCGCGGCGTGCTGATCGTCAACGTCGGGCACCCGGAGGGCAGCGAGGAGCTGGAGACGGTCCTCGGCCGCACGATCGCCGCTGCCTTCCCGACCGTCCTGCGCCACCCGATCGAGTCGACGAACACGCTGCTGGTGGCGGGGGAGGGTCCGCTCTCGGCCGGGCGCCTCGAGCGCAGCGCCGCTTCGCTGCCGCCTGCCCTGCGGCTCCTGGCCCGCGAGGCGGCCGCCGCTCTCTCGCCACGGCTCCCCGGCGGCGAGGTCTACACCGACGATCGCGCCCCGGTCGAGTGGCTGGTCGACTCCTCCCTGCTGGAATACGCGAACGATGAGTAGGAGAGCCGCTGCCGTGCTGACGCATGCCAGGGCCTGGCTGGTGACCGGGCCTCTGGGTCGCGGCCTCGCTTTCGCGATCGACTTCGCCCTTGCCCTGCGTACGGTGCTGGCCCGGCGCCGCGATTCGTCTAGGGTCCCGCGCTCGTGAAAACCGCCGTCACAGAGCTGCCCGAATCGCGCGCGCGGGTCGAGGTGGAGATTCCAGCCGAGCAGGTTGCTCGCGGCATCTCCCGCGCCACGCGCAGCTTGGCCCGGGAGATGCGATTGCCGGGCTTCCGCAAGGGCAAGGCGCCTCCCTCGCTGGTGATCCAGCGGCTGGGCTATGGCGCGGTCCTCCAGGAGGCGATCCGCGAATCCCTGCCGGAGTGGTACGAGCAGGGCCTGCTCGGCTCGGGGATCAGCCCGGTCGGCGACCCCAGCATCGAGATCGTCTCGACGCCGGAGGGCGAGGGCGAATCGCTCGGCTTCAAGTTCGAGATCGGCGTGCGACCGCCGGCTAGGCTGGGCGAGTACAGGGGTCTGGAGGTCGGGCGTGAGGAGCCCGAGCCGAGCGAGGAGATCGTCGATCGCGAGATCGAGCGCATCCGCGGCAGCTTCGCCAGGCTCGAGCCAGTCGAGCGAGCCGCCGCCGAGGGCGACGTGCTGCTGATCGACTTCGAGGGTCTCCTCGAGGGCAAGGCCTTCGAGGGCGGCAAGGCCTCCGACTACCTGCTCGAGCTCGGCAGTGGCCAGCTGATCGAGGGCTTCGAGGAGCAGCTCCTCGGCGCCTCCGGCGGCGAGCAGCGCCAGGTCGAGGTCTCCTTCCCGGAGGACTACCAGGCCGAGCAGCTCGCCGGTCAGGACGCGGTCTTCGCGGTCGCCGTCAAGGAGGTGCGCGAGAAGGTCCTGCCCGAGCTCGACGACGATTTCGCCTCGGAAGCATCGGAGTTCGAGACCTTGGAGGAGCTGCGCGCCGACATCGGCAAACGGGTCGGCGAAGCGCTCGGTGAGCGCGCCGAGCAGGACTTCCGCGTCGCCGCGGTCGACGCTGCGGTCACCGCGGCAACGGTCGCCGTCCCTGCCGAGCTCGTCGCCGCCCGCGCCGAGGAGCGCTGGGAGCGGGTCGAGCGGCAGCTCGCCGGCCGCGGCATGGATCCCAATGCCTACCTGCAGATGCAGGGGAAAACGCGCGAGGAGCTGCTCGAGGAGTCAATGCCCGACGCCGAGCGTGAGCTGCAGCGCGAGGCGGTGCTGGCGGCGATCGTCGAGGCGGAGGCGATCGAGGTCACCGAGGAGGAGATGGTCGAGGCGCTCGCCCACACTGCCGAGCACGAGCGCACGACGCCCGAGAAGCTGCTCGAGCGGCTGCGCCAGAACGGCCGCGACGCGATGGTTCGCGAGGACATCCAGGTGCGCAAGGCGATCGACCTGATCGCCGAGTCGGCCGTGCCGATCCCCAAGCAGCAGGCCGAGGCTCGCGAGAAGATCTGGACACCGGAGAAGGAGCAGGAGGAGAAAGCCTCCGAGCTCTGGACTCCAGGGTCGGACTCCTAAGTATTAGGTAATTCGTCCGCCTAATACGGAGGATGTTCCTCTGGCGCGGAGAATTGCTTCCACAGCCGTGCTGAACCGAGTCGTCAACGGGAAGCGCCGTGACGCCGCCGTCACGGCGGCCACGCTCTTCGCCGCGATCTTTGCCCTGCGCTTCGCAGTCGGCACGCTCGGCGACGCGATCACCTTCCTCTACGTGATCCCGGTTGTGCTGGCAGCGATCGCGCTAGGGGCTCGCGCCGGCCTGATTGCCGCTGCCGTTGCCTTCGCGTTCTCGACGCTCTGGGCGCTGGTCGACGACGTCCCGCTGACGGCGCTCGGCTACGCCAATCGCGCGGTCGTCTTCTTCTTCGTCGGCGGGTTGGCCGGTCACTTCGCGACCAAGCTGCGAGCCCTGGAGGCGGAGAGCGCTCGTCACTTCAACCTCTCGCTCGACATGATCTGCACGGCGGGCTTCGATGGGCGCTTCAAGGCGGTCAACCCCGCCTTCGAGCGGATCCTCGGCTATCGCCCAGAGGATTTGGTCGGCCGCCCCTTTCTCGATTTCGTCCACCCGGACGACATCGAGAAAACCGAAAGGGAGGCGGCGGCGCTCGCCGAAGGCAACCACACCGTCCAGTTCCAAAACCGCTACTTCGGCAGCGATGGCGACGTGCACTGGCTCGAATGGGCTTCGGTGCCGATCCCCGATGAGCAGATCATCTACGGCGTCGCTCGCGACGTCACCGACCGCAAGGCCCTCGAGGAGGAGCTCGAGCGGCTCTCCCGCCACGACTCGCTCACCGGGCTGTTCAACCGGCGCAGCTTCGACGAGGCGCTCGAGACTCAGCTCGCCTACACGCGCCGCTACGGCTCCGGCGGGGCGCTGCTGATCGTCGACCTCGACCATTTCAAGCAGATCAACGACGTGCTCGGCCACGCCGCCGGCGACGTGGCGCTCTGCGAGGTGGCCCGCGTGCTGAGCGAAAACGTGCGGCAGACCGACACCGTGGCCCGAGCCTCCAACATCGTCGCCCGCTTAGGCGGGGATGAGTTCGCCCTGCTGCTCCCCGAGACCGATGCGGCGGGCGCCGAGGGCGTCGCCCAACGCCTGGTGGCTTCGCTTGCCGAGTCGCCGCTGCGGATCGAAGGCCGCGACGTGCCGCTCAGGATCAGCGTCGGCATAGCGCTCTTCGATGCGGACGGCTGCCCGGCGCCGAAGGAGCTGCTGGAGGCGGCCGATCGGGCCATGTACCTGGTCAAGGCGGCCGGCGGCGGAGCTGCCGGGGTCGCCGAGCTGCAGGCCTAGGTGCAGCCCGCGGGTCCGCGGGGCGGCTTCTATAGAGTGCCGGGCGATGAGCCCCCTGATCCCGATGGTGGTCGAGCAGACCTCGCGCGGCGAGCGCTCCTTCGACATCTACTCGCGCCTGCTCAACGAGCGCATCATCTTCCTCGGCACGCAGGTCAACCAGGAAATCGCCAACCTGATCGTCGCCCAGCTCCTGCATCTGGAGTCGGAGGATCCCGACAAGGACGTCAGCCTCTACATCAACTCGCCGGGCGGCGACGTGTACGCGGGCCTGGCGATCTACGACACGATGCAGTTCATCAAGCCCGACGTGCAAACGATCTGCGTCGGCATCGCGATGAGCATGGGCGCCCTGCTGCTCTCCGGCGGAGCCCCCGGCAAGCGGATGTCGCTGCCCAACTCGAAGATCCTCATCCACCAGGTCTCAGCCGGCTTCCAGGGTCAGGCGACCGACATCGAGATCCACGCCAAAGAGATCATCGACGTGCGCCGCCGCCTCGACGAGATCATCGCCAAGCACACCAACCAGCCTTTCGACAAGGTCACCAGGGACACCGAGCGGGACTACTTCATGAGCGCGCAGGAGGCGAAGGAGTACAGCATCGTCGACCGGGTGATCGAGCACCATTGAGCGTCGCCCGCCGATCCCGGTAGGGGTTTCGCTTAACTTTTTGCGCAGGGGCGGGGAACGGTTGGCGCCCGGGCCGGGGGGCGCAAAAAGTACAAGACGCTTCACCCCTACCGGGATCGGCGCGCTTGTGGTTGCGCTTGCGCTGATGGCCCCGGCCGCCTCGGCCAAAAGCACCGGTGGGACGGCGTTCTACTCTCACGTCTTTCCGGTTGCCGGGCCGCACTGGCTGCGGGGGGCGATCGGGGAGTTCGGGGCGCCGCGGAGTGGGGGGCGGAGCCATGAGGGGTTCGACCTCGTGGCTGCCTGCGGCACGCCGTTGGTCGCGGTGCGGGGTGGGCGGGTGCTGCGCACGGGCTATGACCCGGTCCTCTACGGCAACTACCTGCTGATCCACGGCGAAGGGGAGAGGCGCAGTTACTTCTACGCCCACCTGCCGCGGTCCTCACCGCTGCAGCGAGGTGACCTGGTTCGGACCGGCCAGCGGGTCGGTGCGGTCGGCGACACCGGCAACGCCCGCACGGTCGGCTGCCACCTGCACTTCGAGATCCACGTCGGCGGCCGTCCGGTCGACCCCGAGCCGGCCCTGCGCCGCTGGGACGCCTACAGCTGATCCATCTGCGCGCTTTTTGCGTGCTTGATTTGCGAGTTGGCAGGCACTCGACGCGCCATATGCGCGGAAGCGCCTGGCAAACTACCGGGAATGCGGCGAAGGTCATTGTCTGCGCGCCTCGGGCGCCACATGGAGCGCGGCGAGGAGCTGATGGAGCTCAATCGCACCGCCTCCGAGCGATGCGAGACGGCGTTCCAGCGCAACGCGGAGGCCTTCGCCCGCAACGCAGAGGCTTTCAACCGCAACGCAGAGGCTTTCACGCGCAACGAGGAGACCCTCAAGCGCAGCGAGGCTGCCTTCGAGCGCAATACGCAGGCCTTCGAGCGGCTGATGGCGACGTTCGACCGGCACGAGCAGAGGTTCGAGGAGTTCGAGCAGGTGTTCGCGCAGAGCCGCGGCGACAAGGACGACCTCAAAGTCTTCATCCGCGAGATCAACCTGCGCGCCGAGAGGCGCACCGAGGAATGGGCGCGTCGCAACGACGAGCTCAGCGCTGAACAGCGTGCTCGCACCGATGCGATAGTGCGTCGCCTCGACGACTTGACAGCAGAATCGAAAGCCCAGCGCGAAGCGCTGCTCGCCCTCATCGATCGCCTGCCGCCCCCCGCTCAGGCGGCCTGAAGCTCAGAGCCTCAGCTCGTACTCGATCCACTCGCTGCGCTCGGCGCCGGTCGAGTCGTAGAGGTGCTGGGCGGTCAGGTTGTCGGGCGCCGTGGCCCATTCGAGGCGTTGTGCGCGGCGCTCGCGGGCAACGGTGGCAGAGGCCTCGATCAGAGCGCGGCCGACGCCCTGGCCGCGTGCCGCGGGATCGACGAAGAGGTCGTTCATCAGCACGGTCTTGGCCGGGACCAGCGAGGTGAAGCTCCAGTAGAGGCAGGCGTAGCCGAGCAGCTCCTCACCGCTCCAGGCGCCGAGCAGCATGCCGTCCTCGCTGGGTGCGAGAAAGCGAGAGAAGAAGGTCCGGTTGCGCTGCTCGTCGATCTCGGCGACCTCGTAGAAGCGCTGGTAGGCGGCGATCATCGGCAGCAACGTCTCCAGCTGCTCCCCTGAGACTGGCTCGATTCTCAGCTCGTCGAGCACGCTCTCAAGCTACCGCGGATACGCAAGTACGCGGTCACGGGCAGGGACAGGGCGGGAGGCGAAGTAAACGACCGGCACCGACAGACCGGCTTGCAGGCCCCTCTAAGCTGTGGGTCGCGAGCCGTAGGCAACCACTGCCCCTAAGGAGGGGATCCCGCTGGCACGGCCCACAGACTCGAACGAGCAGCTCCTCTGCAGCTTCTGCGGCAAGTCGCAACGCCAGGTCAAGAAGCTGATCGCCGGACCCGGCGTCTACATCTGCGACGAGTGCATCGACCTCTGCAACGAGATAATCGACGAGGAGCTGACCGCGCCGACCAGCGCGGTCGAGCTGGAGAACCTGCCCAAGCCACGCGAGATCCACGACGTTCTGCAGGAGTACGTCGTCGGCCAAGACGCCGCCAAGCGCGCCCTCTCGGTCGCCGTCTACAACCACTACAAGCGCGTCCAGATGAGCCAGACCGAGGACGCCGAGGTCGAGCTGCAGAAGTCGAACATCATGCTGCTCGGCCCGACCGGCTGCGGCAAGACGCTGCTCGCCCAGACCCTGGCCCGGATCCTCAATGTGCCTTTCGCGATCGCCGACGCGACGGCCCTGACCGAGGCCGGCTACGTCGGCGAGGATGTCGAGAACATCCTGCTGAAGCTGATCCAGGCCGCCGACTACGACGTCAAGAAAGCCGAAACGGGGATCATCTACATCGACGAGATCGACAAGATCGCGCGCAAGGCCGACAACCCCTCGATCACCCGCGACGTCTCCGGCGAAGGTGTGCAGCAGGCGCTGCTCAAGATCCTCGAGGGAACCACTGCCTCGGTGCCCCCTCAGGGAGGCCGCAAGCATCCCCACCAAGAGTTCCTGACGATCGACACGACCAACATCCTCTTCGTCTGTGGCGGCTCCTTTGCCGAGCTCGACAAGGTGATCGAGAACCGGCTTGGCGACCGTGGAATCGGCTTCGGCGCAGCGATCTCCTCGCGCGAGGCCAAGGAGGACACCGGCGAATGGTTCGAGCAGGTGCTGCCCGAGGACCTGATGGAGTACGGCCTGATCCCCGAGTTCATCGGCCGCCTGCCGGTGGTCGCGGCGATCCATCAGCTCAGTCGCGACGACCTGGTGACGATCCTCACCGAGCCGCGCCACGCGCTCACCAAGCAGTTCCAGCGCTTCTTCGAGTTCGACGAGATCGAGCTGGTCTTTGCCGAGGACAGCCTCGAGGCGATCGCCGACAAGGCGCTCGAGCGCGAGACCGGCGCCCGCGGCCTGCGCTCGATCCTCGAGGAGACGCTGCTGGATGTCCAGTTCGAGCTGCCCTCGCGCCGCGACGTGACCAAGTGCGTCGTGACCAAGGAGACGATCGAGCAGGGCCGCCGCCCGACCCTCGTCACCGAGGCGGCGCCGCAGGACATCGGCAACGTCGGCGACGAACTCACCGAAGAATCCGCGTAGGGGGCGAGGGGTCGGTTGCCCCTCCCGCAGAGGCTCACGTAGCAACGTTCCGCAGCAGAGCAAACGATTCAGCTGCGCGACGGCCTCTGCGGGAGGGGCGACCGACCCCTTCCCTGGCGCGGAAGCTGCGTGTGGCTGGAGGGGTGCCGATGCCCTTCCCCGAAGGCTCATGTTGCGACCTCTGAAGCAGAGCAGCGACCCAGCTGCGCGACGGCCTTCGGGGAAGGGCATCGGCACCCCTCGACGCTGCGATATCTAGACTCGGCGCGTGGACGCCGAGAGACGCAAAAAGCTGGAGGGGACGACGCGGTACGAGCCGGCTGAGGTGGAGGCTCGGCTGTTCGGCGAGTGGATGGAGGCTGGGTACTTCCATCCGTCAGCGGAGGGGTCGGCCGAGGAGAACTTCTCGGTGGCTATCCCGCCGCCCAACGTGACCGGGGCGCTGCACATGGGGCACGCCCTCAATGGGTCGATGCAGGACGCGCTGGTGCGGATGAATCGGATGCGGGGGCGCAACTCGCTCTGGATCCTGGGCACCGACCATGCGGGGATCGCGACGCAGTCGGTGGTCGAGAAGGAGCTGCGCTCAGAAGGCGTCTCGCGCCACGAGCTCGGCCGCGAGGCGTTCGTCGAGCGGGTCTGGGCGTGGCGCGAGGAATACGGCTCGCGGATCGTCGAGCAGTACAAGCGGCTTGGCGCCTCGTGCGACTACGAGCGCGAGCGCTTCACCCTCGACGAGGGCTACGTCAAGGCCGTCTACCGCGTCTTCAAGCAGCTCTTCGACAAGGGCTACATCTACCGCGACAACTACATGGTCAACTGGGACCCGGGCTCGCACTCGGCGATCTCCGACCTCGAGGTCGAGAACCGCGAGGTCGAGGACACGCTCTACTCGATCGATTACCCGGTCGAGGGCTCCGATCGGGTGCTGACCGTCGCCACGGTGCGGCCGGAGACGATGCTCGCCGACACCGCGGTGGCGGTTAACCCCGGCGACGAGCGCTACGGCGATTTGGTCGGCCAGCACTGCATTCTGCCCCTGGTGGGACGCCGCCTGCCGATCGTCGCCGACGAGCACGTCGACCCCGAGTTCGGCACCGGAGCGCTGAAGATCACCCCCGGCCACGACCCCAACGACTTTGAGATCGGCCGCGCGCACGGGCTCGAGGAGATCGTCGTGATCGGTCCCGAGGGCCGCCTTACCGAGGAGGCGGGGGAGAGGTTCGCCGGCATGACCGTCGCCGAGGCGCAGGAGGCGGTGGTCGCCGCCCTGCGCGAGAAGGGGCTGCTGAGGGCTGAAGAGCCCTACGTCCACTCGGTGCCGTTCTCGCACCGTTCCGGCGAGCGCATCGAGCCCTTGATCTCGCTGCAGTGGTTCTGTCGCATGGACGAGCTGGCGGCGCCGGCGATCGAGGCAGTGCTGGACGACCGCGTGCGGATCTCACCGGCGCAGTGGAAGCGGGTCTACCTCGACTGGATGCGGGAAATCAGGCCCTGGTGCATCTCGCGCCAGCTCTGGTGGGGACACCGGATCCCCGTTTGGTACTGCGACGCCTGCGAGGAGACCTATGTCGCCGAGCAGGCGCCAGAGCGCTGCGGGGCCTGCGACGGTGAGCTGCGCCAGGAGGAGGACGTTCTCGACACCTGGTTCAGCTCGGCGATCTGGCCCTTCGCCACGCTCGGCTGGCCCGACGAGACACCCGAGCTGAGGGCCTTCTACCCGACCAGCTTCCTCACCAC
>DATNHC010000095.1:0-4192 GCA_035605155.1 Solirubrobacterales bacterium | reverse complement strand
AGGGCTCAAACGTGGGGGAGGTGCTGCGGGCGCTGACCGCCACCCACCCCGGCACCGAGACGCAGCTCTTCGGTGAGGACGGCGACCTCAACCGCTACGTCAACGTCTATCTCAACGACGAGGACGTTCGAGTTCTCGACGGACTGGGTACCTCGGTAGCGGATGCCGACACGGTCGTCATCCTGCCGGCCATGGCAGGCGGCTAGCGCCACCGGTCGTGGCCGGCGGTTGAAGAGCCTCCCGTAAGGGTTTCCGTCTCTCGTACCCCTAGCTATACTTTTTGAAGTACGGGGGAAACGAATGGCTTACGACCAGCTACTCAACCGGCCCTGCGGGGGACGCTTCGGCAACATCGTCGAGTCGATCGGGAACACCCCGCTGGTCGAGCTGCCACGGCTCTCACCGAACCCCGACCTCCGCATCTACGCCAAGCTCGAGGGCCATAACCCGACCGGCTCGGTCAAGGACCGTGTCGCCAAGTCGATGATCGAGGCGGCCGAGGCCGAGGGGGCGATCGAACCCGGCCAGACGATTCTCGAGCCGACGTCCGGCAACACCGGCATCTCGCTGGCGATGATCTGCCGCCGCAAGGGCTACGAGCTCAAGGTGGTGATGCCAGACAACGTCACTGCGGAGCGCACCCAGCTGCTCAGCATGTACGGGGCAGAGATCGTCTACTCGGAGGGCGCCAAGGGATCCAACGGCGCCGTCGAGGTGGCTCTGGAGATGGCCCAGGAGCCGCAGTACTACATGCCCTACCAGTACGGCAACGAGGCCAACCCGCTTGCCCACTACAACGGCACGGCGGTGGAGATCCTCGAAGAGCTCGACGAGGTGACCGCTTTCGTCGGTGGCCTGGGCACGGGCGGCACGCTGATGGGCAACGGCCGGCGGTTGAAGGAGGCCAACCCAGAGACGCTGATCGTCGCCGCTGAGCCGATGCAGGGTGAGCTGGTCCAGGGCCTGCGCTCGCTCGACGACGGCTTCATCCCGCCGATCATCGACATCTCGCTCTTCGACCGCAAGATCATGGTCTCCAACCGCGACGCGATCGTCTGGACCAAGCGCCTGCTCGACGAGGAGGGCATCTTCGCCGGCGTCTCCTCCGGCGCGATCGCCGCGATCGCGGCCCGCATCGCCGGCGAGCTCGAGGCCGGCAACGTCGTCTTTCTGATCCCCGACGACGGCTGGAAGTACCTCTCCTCCGGCGTTTACACCAAGCCGATCGAGGAGATCGAGAACCTCGATTCCACCGTTTGGTGGTAGCGACCCTCGCGACGTAGACCGCAACTCCTCCACTGCGTGGTGTTTTGTGCGGCCAAACCAGTCGGCCAATCAAATCTGAGCAAGGGGGAGATGTTCTTGATGCCGCTGCGATTTGTAGGAGTGCTGCTGGTTAGTTGCTGTTTCCTCATCAGTGCGGTGACGATTGCAGGGGCCGCCCCCGCCGACGTCGACCGGTCTTTTGGGAAGGAGGGGACGGTCTCGCTCGACAGCAGCTCGGTCCATTTCGCCACTGCCGACGACATGGCTGTTGGGCCCGGTGGGGAGGTCTACGCGCTGCGAACCGTGCAGAGGTGTCCTGCCTTCACCTCCTGTGCGATCGAACACGTGGTCAGCCGGACCAAGCCCAACGGCACGCTCGACGGTGGGTTCGGCGGTGGCAGTGTCTTCGTGTCGACCGATGGCTCGCTGTACACAGACGACGCCTCGCTGGCGGTCGACCCGGACAATCGCGTTGTCGTTGCCGCGACCGACGAGGGGGATCTCGTGCTCGCGCGCCTCAACCCCGACGGGAGCCCCGATCGGCTCTTCGGCATCGCCGGGATTGCCAGATTCGACCTCGGAGCTCCGGTGAATCGGGCGCACGTGGCGGTTCAGGCCGACGGTCGGATCGTCGTCGCTGCCGACCCGGTCAGCGGCTATGGCGGAGACGCGGTGATCGTTGCCCGCTACACGGCGCAGGGCGTATCTGACCCTGGCTTCAACGGCGGCGCCCCTTTTGTCACCAGCCTGGGCTCCGGATTGGGTGGCTTCGCCCTGACCGTCGGGGGCGGAGTCCGGCTCGCGGGACCGCGCTGCTGCAGCGCTGAGGCGCGTGCGACACACGTCACCGGTCTCGACGCCGCAGGTCAGCTCGATTCGAGCTTTGGTCGCGGCGGCGAGGTCTTCGTCGACGACGTGACAGATGGAATCGGCGTCGGCGCGGTGATTGTCCTGCCGAAAGGCAAGATCTACGTGGTCGGCTCGGGCCGTGGCAAGGGCGACGCCTTCGCCCTGCGGCTCCTGCCGAACGGCAAGCTGGACACCGGGTACGGACAGCGTGGCATCGCCTACATGAAGCGCAGCTTCCTCGAGGTGGCCGGCGCCGGTGTCGACCGAGCGGGTCGACTGCTGATCGCCGGTACCGCTCCGGAGGGATCTCGCGGGCCGGGCCGCGGATCGGGACGCCTGACCGTTTTGCGTCGTCTACCGGACGGCGCTCGGGACCTGACGTTCGCCGGGGGGGCGCTGGTTCGCCTGCGTTCGCTGGGCTCGACCCGGGTCGCCTCTGCCGAGCTGCAGAACGGCCGCATGCTCGTCGTCTTCGCTGAAAGCGGTTCCTGCATCCGCACCTGTCCCTCGCCGCGGAGCTTTCTCGTGCGGTTCATCGGCGGCACCAGCGGCTCCCGCTGTCTTGGGAAGCGGGCGACGATCGTCGGTACCCGGCACGGGGAGACGCTGATCGGCACGCCACACCGAGACGTGATCTCGGCTCTTGCCGGCAACGACTCCGTGCGCGGGCTGGGCGGCAATGACCTGATCTGCGGCGGCCGTGGCGACGATCGGCTGCGTGGCGGCAAAGGTCGGGACGGCTTCCTCGCGGGGTCGGGCAGCAACGACGTGCGGCAATAGACCGTCATGGTCCGACGGCTGAAGGCGCTGGGGGCGGTTCTCGCCGCCCTCGGCGTCTCGCTCATCCTGCTCGTGCCCGCCGCCAGCGCAAGGCCGGCCGTGCCCCGAGCGTTTTTCGGCGTGGTCCCTCAGGGTCCGCTTGCCGAGACGGACTTCGCTCGCATGCGTGGAGTGGTCGGCACGCTGCGGATCCCGATCTACTGGTCGCAGGTCGAGCCGCGACCGGGCGAGCTCGATCTCGCCGGTCTCGACCGGATCGTCGCCGCTGCTGCGCAGGCCCGAGTGCGCGTGCTGCCCTTCGTCTACGGGACCCCCAGCTGGCTGGCCAGCGAACCGGCGCGCCCGCCTCTGCGCAGCGCCGCCCGCACAGCGTGGGCACGATTCCTCAAGACGTTGGTGCGTCGTTACGGGCCGGGGGGAGAGCTCTGGGAAGCAGTGCCGGTGCCTATGCCTATCCGGCAGTGGCAAATCTGGAACGAGCCCAACTTTCTCCTCTTCTGGCGCCCGCGCCCCTCGCCCGCTGACTACGCGCGCCTACTGCGCGTCTCGGCGCGGACGATTCGGGGGCTCGATCCCGGCGCCCGGATAGTCGCTGCCGGCCTGGCGCCGGTCGAGGGAGGCATGCTGCCCTGGCGCTTCCTAAGCAGGCTGTACGAGGTGCCGGGCGTCGGCAGGCACTTCGACCTCGTCGCTCTGCACCCGTACTCGTCCACGCTGCGGGGCATGGTCTTCCAGATTCGCAAGGCGCGGCGAATCATGCGTCGCGCGGGCGACGCCTCCGCATCCCTGTTGGTCAGCGAGATTGGCGTCGCCTCGGCCAGCCTGCTGCCGACCGGGTTCAACTGGGGTCTGGAGGGCCAGGCTTCCTTCCTCCGGCAGGCATATTCCCTCCTGCTCGATAACCGGCGCCGTTGGCGTATCGCCGGCGCCGATTGGTACGCCTGGCAGGACATGTCGGCGTCTGACCCGCACTGCGTCTTCTGCCAGCACGCCGGGCTGCTTGACGCCTCCGGCCGGCCGAAGCCGGCCTGGCGTGCCTTCCGTCGCATCGCTTCTACGCCGCGGCGCGGTGTTTAATCGGTCGATGATCTCGGCTGCGGGGACAGGGGAACGGGCCAGGCGGGCTGCCCTGTGGCTGCTCACCCTTTGCGGCATGCTCGCGGCCGCTGCCCCGGCCTCGATCGCGGCTCCCGCAGACCTGGACCGCAGCTTTGGCGAGGACGGGATCGTCTCGGTCGCGCGGCTGTCCGGTGAGCCGTTCTCCACTTACGCGCCTGGGCGGATGGCACTTGGTATC
>DATNHC010000094.1:0-23961 GCA_035605155.1 Solirubrobacterales bacterium | reverse complement strand
CGAGAGCGACGATCTGGTCGATTTGCTCCTGGTAGTGGGGAGTGACGACTGTTTCGACCAGTTCCGTTGCTACCACGGTGTTGTCCTCCTGGGGTCCGCGGGGTGCATGCTGCTTAAGGAATGCAACGAATTCTTTCCGCGCTTCGCCGATGCTCTTGCGGCAGATGGCGTCGGCCTGGTCGGTGAATTCTTTCTTCGACAGCGAGCCGGTTTCCACCGTCGTGCTCCCGACCGAGGCCGTGGTCTTCCCAGTATCGCCGCTGTCGCTTCCACACCCGCCGAGCGGCAGGAAAACCGCTAGGGCGACGATCACCAAGGAAAATCTCCTAATACTTACAAAGTACTGCGTCATTCTGGCGGCAGCGTAGCAAAGCCGGGGCGACGCCCGATCCCGTTCGACGTCGATTACCTCTGTGGTTGACGATTCCGCCTGCCTTCGCCGAAGGGCAGTACTTCACCGCTGTCGGTGACTTCCTTGTCGAGCGGGGCCGAGCTGATCTGCACCGTGAAGGAGCCGCCCGGCTTGACGCCGCCGTCCGTCTCCGCCTTCGCTTCGCCGCTGAGGCCGGCGTCGATCGCGTATGTCAGCGTGTAGCGGCCGCTTCGCACAGCGCTCAGCTTCCAAGCGACGTCCACGGTGACGCCCGGCTTGACGGCGCCGAAGGCGAAGGTCTTCTGGTTGGAGGTCCCGGCGCCGCCCGGTGTCGAGGAGCCCTCGAATTTCGGATAGTGGTCGGCGAGCACCCAGACCGGCCGGTCGGGCTGAGCGAGTTCGGGCTGGGGGTCGCGGACCGCGAAGGGCAGGGTGGAGCCACTCCCCTGCTTGCCGGCGAGCGAGACGTTCACGGTCAGGGCTGGGATCGTCCTGCGGCCCGTGTTGCGGATACCGAGCTTCATCAACGTCGTTTCGCCGAGCTTCTGCTCGGTTGGGAAGCTGGCGCGGACGACCTTCGCTGAGTATGTGCCTGCCGGCTCGTCGGAGCCGGACGACGAATCGCCGCCCCCGCAGGCGCCGAGCGATAGAGCAAGGATGGTGGCGAGGGCCCCCGCGATCGCAGCCTGCGAACGGGACCCCGAAGCGTGTATGCCGTGCCCCCCCAAAGCGGGCGGAACATACCACGGGGTTTGGCCTGCTCCCGACCGGGTTAGCCCGAACTCAACAGTGCCCGGGGACGCATCCCATAGACTCGTCTGCGGAGGAGGATGATGGTCGGATCCGCGGTCAACAGGGCATTCCTGCCCGCCAAGTCGCTGTTCGAACAGGTCGGGGACATGATGATCCTCACCGCTCGCACGCTTGTCTCGGCGGTCAAGCCGCCCTACCCCTACGGCGAGGAGTTCATCGGCCAGTTCCTCTTCGCCCTGCAGCTCTGCTGGTTCCCGCTGCTCGTCTCGACCGTGGCCTTCGGCTTCGGCGCGCCCGGGCTGCAGGCGGCCAACTTCCTCTCGCTCTTCGGCGCCCTCGACCGGCTCGGCGGCTTCTTCGTCCTCGCCTCGATTCGGGAGTTCGCGCCGTTCGTGACGGCAGTCGTAGTCGCCGGCGTCGCCGGCACGGCGATCACCGCCGACCTCGGCGCGCGCAAGATCCGCGAGGAGCTCGACGCCCTGCAGGTGCTCGGCGTCGACCCGATCAAGAACCTGGTCGTGCCGCGTTTCCTGGCGCTGATGCTGATCACCGGCCTGCTCGATATCTACGCCCTGGTCTTCGGCATCAGCGGCGGCATCATCACCGAGCTCCTCTACAAGCAGCCACTCGGCGGCTTCTTCGCCACGCTCTTCTCCAACGCCTCGATCACCGACCTCTGGGGCTCGCTGGTCAAGTGCACCCTGTTCGGCGCGATCATCGCCGTGGTCTGTTCCTACAAGGGGATGACTGCGTCCGGCGGCGCCGCCGGCGTCGGCCGCGCCGTCAACGAGGCAGTCGTGATCGCCTTCATGGGCGTCTTCGCCTTCAACTACGCCTTCACCCAGACCCTGCTCGCCACCAACCCAGAGCTGCAGACGATCCGATGAACGCCTGGCTCGAGGTCCCGCGCGGCTGGCTCGACTCCTTCGGCGAGATCGCACGCTTCGGCTCGCGCGTCGCCGGCCTCGTCTACAGCGGCCGCGTGCTGCGCTTCTTCGGCGAGAGCCTGCGCCAAGCCGGCATCCTGATCCTCGGCTCGGCGCTGATCATCTGGGGCTTGGTCTTCATCCTCGGCCTGCAGTGCGGCATCGAGGGCGCCTATCTGCTGCGCGCCCAGGGCGCCCCTGCCTACGCCGGTGTCTTTTCCGCCTGGTGTGACCTGCGCGAGATCATGCCCTACGCCTTCGGCTACATGCTGTCGGCCAAGGTGGGCACCGGGATCGTCGCCGAGCTGGGCGCGATGCGGATCTCCGACGAGATCGATGCGCTCGAGGTTATGGGGGTGCCGCCCGTCACTTTCCTTGCCGCGACCCGTCTGCTTGCCGCCTGGATCGCTTTCCCCTTCATGTACCTCTGCGGGATCGGGATCATGTACTTCGCCAGCTACCTGGCCGTCGTCCAGCAGATCGGCGACGTCTCCTCCGGCGGCTACCTCTTGATCTTCTGGATGTTCCAAAACCCGCCCGATTTGATCTTCAGCCTGACCAAGGGCATGTTCATGGCCACTGCGATAGTCATGGTCGGCTGCTACTACGGCTACACGGCCTCGGGTGGGCCGGTGGGGGTGGGGACTGCGACGGCGAAGTCGATGGTCCTCAACATCGTCTTGGTTCACATCATTGGGATGCTGGGCACCCTGGTCTTCTGGGGTGCCAATCCGCGGGCGCCGATAGGAGGCTGACTCAACATGTCCATGTCAATCGACGAACCGACCCGGCCGGGCGAAGAGGCCGATATCGAGGCAGAGGCGGAGACGACTGCCGAAGTGGCCGATCCGGTGGCGCCAGAGCCCGACCGCGACGGTCCCTACGTCAGCGAAGACGGCGCGGTGATGGGCCGTGACTTCGTCATTCCCGGCGTCGATCCAGCCGAGGCCGATCCCTACCGCTTCCACACCGGCCGCAAGCGCGACCACGGTGGCGAAGACGCGATCGAGATCATCGATCTGGTCAAGCAGTTCGGCCGCGCCCGCATCCTCAACGGGCTCAACCTCGGCCTGCCCGAGGACCAGGTCTCGATGGTGCTCGGTCCCTCTGGAACAGGCAAGAGCGTGCTGATCAAGCACATCGTCGGCCTGCTCTACCCGGACTCCGGTGACGTGCTCGTGCACGGCGAGTCGATCCCCAACATGACCGACGACGAGCTCTTCGAGGTGCGCAAGAAGTTCGGCCTGCTCTTCCAGGACGGCGCTCTCTTCGGCTCGATGAACATCTACGACAACACCGCCTTCCCGCTGCGCCAGCACACCGACAAGAGCGAGGAGGAGATCGGCGAGATCGTCAATCGCCGGCTCAAGGAGGTGGGGCTGAGCGAGGCGATCTACAAGATGCCCAACGAGCTCTCCGGCGGCATGCGCAAGCGCGCCGGCTTCGCCCGGGCGCTGGTGCTGGACCCGGCGATCGTGATGTTCGACGAGCCCGACTCCGGCCTCGATCCGGTGCGCACGGCGCTGCTCTGCGAGCTGGTGCGTGAGGTGCACGAGGAGAACGGCGGCTGCTACCTGGTGATCAGCCACGACCTCAACACCGCGCGCCGCATCTCCGACTTCATCGCCGTGCTCTGGAACGGCAAGATCGTCGAGTCGGGCCCCAAGGAGGAGCTGTTCGACTCCGAAAACCGCTTCGTGTCGCAGTTCCTCAACGCGGACGTCTCCGGTCCGCTCTCGATGGATTGAGCACGATCGTCGCCTCGGCGGCTCGATCCAGAGAATGAGGGACCGGTATTCGCTCGTCGTTGGGCTGCTCTTCGCGCTCGTCCTGGCGATCGCCGCGATCAACACGCTTGGAAGCGACGATCAGGGCACGCTTGGGCTCGACGAGCTCGAGCGCCACTGGCCGCTGCCTGAGTTCGCGGTTCCGGCCGCCGCCGGTCGTCTCGAAGGCGACGCAAACGTCGCCCAAGACGATTGCGAGACCTCGCAGGATCCCTGCCCCACCGATGCTCGGCGGCAGCCGGCCTGCAGGATTCGCACTTCTGGAGCGATCCGAGTGTGCGACTTCTTCGAGCGTCCCCTGGTGCTCTCGTTCTGGTTCTCCCGCGGAGGCAACTGCGCGGAGCAGCAGGACGTGGTCGACGAGGTCTATGCGCGCTACCGTGATCGAGTGGGCTTCCTCTCGCTTGACGTTCGCGACGACCGCGAGACGGTGCGGGACCTGCTCGATCGCCGCAAGTGGACGATGCCGGTCGGCTACGACCGCGACGGCGCCGTCGCAGCTCTCTACCGTGTCGGTGGCTGCCCGACCTTCGCCTACGCTTACCCGGGCGGCACGCTGCACCACGCCAGCATCGGTGAGCAGAGCAAGGCTCAGCTGGAAGCACACGTCGACGAGCTGCTGAGTGCGACCCGCGCGGCGGAGATCGAGTGATGGCTGCCGAGGTGGCAGGCTCCGACTTCGATTGGGAGTCACCGCCTGCCCAGGGTTGGGTGGCGCCGCAGGTCGCCGCCGAGTTTCCGGGGCTGGGGATTGCCTGGGTCGAGGTCGACGGCCGGCCTAGGCGCAGTCCAGAGGGCGTGCGACGCCGCCTGCGCGCCCTCTCCGACCGCTTCTATGGATCGCACGCGATCCACATGCGCGAGCGGCCGATCCCCTGGGCCTACCGCGTCTTCTTCCGTCAGATCGGCCTCGACCCCGACCGTACGCGCACGCCGGTCGAGCAGCTCGCGCTCGATCGCTTGCACGACGGCGCCTTCATCAGCAAAGGCCTCCCGGCCGATGCGCTGACGATCGCCACGGCCGAGACAGGCGTCGCTGTGCGCGCCTTCGATGCCGCGCGAACCGAGGGCGAGCTATGCGTGCGCGAATCGGCCCCAGGCGAGTCGTTGCCGGGGCGGGCGGCAGGTCTGGCGCAGGGCACGCTGACGATTGCCGATGAACGCGTCCCCCTGGCATTGCTCTTCGGAGGCAGCGAAAACGCGGCTCCCGTGGAAAAGGGCACCAGGCGGATCGCGATTGTCGCCGTGCAGGTCAATGGGGTGCCCCAGGCCTCCGTCGACGAGGCTCTCTGGATCGCCGAGGCCACGTTCGGTGCCGCCTAATGCTTAACCAGGTTCTCGCTATCGGCGCTGGTACGGTGATTTACACTCGAACTCGAGGCCTATGCCGGATCTGCTCGATCGAGACACGCTGGGAACGGTTCAGCTGGGGGGCGACGAGCGCCTCGCTCGGGTTGAGCTGCGCCGCCAGATCGGCCGTCTCGAGCGAGATCTGGGCCGCCTGCAGGTGGAGGCCTTTCCGCGTCTCGGCCTCGATACCGGCGTCGCCGCGCCCTTCCGCGAGCCGCGGATCGCCGGCCTTGCCGAGCTCGAGCGGGTACGCGATGCGCTCGCCGAGCGAATCGCCGAGGCGCGCTCGGCGCTCAATCACAAGGCCCAGGTCGAGACTCGCAATCGCGAGCTGTTGCAGCGCATGCTCGCCGCTCCGGCCGACTACAAGTGGGTGCGTATCTCGCGCGACGATCTCGGTGAGCCCGGTTGCGGGCACTGGCACTCGCGCCCCCGGCTCGGTCCGCTGGGCATGCTGATGGGCTGGTGGCGCGTCAAGGTCTCCTCCGGATGCCCGTTACCCATGCGGCTTGCGGCCGTTGAGCGATAGCCAGAGGACTGGGGAGGAGCGTCCGCCGGCGCCCTGGGGAAGCTTCCCGCTGGCGGAGCTGACCGTGCTCGCCGGCATCGTCATGCTGGCGGTCGGCATCTTCGGCGGCGGACCCACCGCGATCGGCGTCGGCGTGGTCCTCGCCGGGCTCGGTGGGCTCGAGGTCTCCGTGCGCGAGCACTTCGCCGGCTACCGCTCGCACACGACCCTGCTCGCCGGCACCGTCTTCGTTCTCGTCGTCGGCGGTCTCTTCTACCTTGCCGGCCTGATCCTGGCAATCTGCCTGGGATTGGGGGCGGTCGCCTTCAGCGTGGCCTTTTACGTCTTGCGCCGCAAGTTCCAGAGCGCTTCCGGCGGTCTCTCGTTTCGCATTGGCCGCCTCGGCGGCTGACGGCCCCAGTCAGACGAGAATCGACTCTCTGGAAGCCAGCTCGGTGGAGAGCAGGATGCGCTGGCGGGAGGTGAGGGTGCCAAGCCGCTTGTTCTCGTTGAGGGCGAGGGAGAGGAGGAACTTACGGGCCCGGGTGCGGCCCCAACGGCGCTGGCTGGTCAGCAGCTCGGCCAGGGTCATGCTCTCCGTCTCCCAGGGGCACTCCCGAATCACGTCAGCGGCCTCGACCTCCCCACGTGCGATCGATCGCTTCAGCTCCGCCCGGGCGAGCCGCACCCGGTTGGCCCGGGCAAGCGCCTGCATGTGCTGGGGTGTCTGGACGGAAGATGCGGTCGTCTGAACAGGGGCGATCGTTGCAGCGTCCACTGGGACTCCTCCCTCGGGGGTCGATTAACTGGGGTAGCTCTGGGCGCCGAACCGAAGGCATCTAGCCTCGGCCTGGTTGAGTTGAGTCCTCCACCACCGCGTCCCTGCCCCGGGAGGCGAACGGCACTGGGGCAAGCTATGCGGCGAGACGGCGAGCGTCAACCCTGGGCAAACCCGAGTGCCGCCGGGCCACCCGCTAAGAGCATCTTTTTCCTTGTGGCCGCCCTGTTCGGTTTGGCGGGCGCGACCGAAACTACCCCGAGCGGGGTAGGTCCGGGAACTCTTCGATCACCCGGGCGATCGTCGCCAGGGCTTCGTCGAGTTGCTCGCGCTCGTGGGTCGCCATCAGGCTGGTGCGCAGCAGCGCGCCGCCCGGCGGAACGGCGGGGTGGATTGCGACGTTGGTGTAGACGCCGGCCTCGAAGAGCGCCTTCCAGAGCAGCACCGCTTGCCAGTCGTCGCCGACGAGGACCGGCACGACGGGGGTGGTGGCGATCGCGCCGTTGGGCAGCGTGCCCGGCTCGACGACCTTGAGGCCGAGCTGGCGCAGCCCCTCCCGCAGGTACTCGGCATTGGCGAGCAGGCTCTCGAATAGTCGTGGTCCATCGGAGCGAATCGCCCGCAGGGCGGCCAGTGCTGCGCCGACTGCAGCGGGGACTGCCGAGGCGCTGAAGACGAAGGAGCGCGAGGAGATGCGCAGGTACTCGATCACGTCGGCGGGGCCCGCGACGAAGCCCCCGCAGGAGGCGAGGCTCTTGGAGAAGGTGCCCATCCGCAGGTCGACCGCCTGCTCGAGCCCAAACAGCTCGCAGGCCCCGGCCCCGCGTGCCCCGAGCACCCCGGCGCCGTGCGCCTCGTCGACCATCAGCCGAGCGCCGTAGGCCTGGCAGAGCTCGACGGCCCGCGGCAGGTCACAGACGTCGCCCTCCATCGAGAAGACGCCGTCGACCACAACCAGCACGCCGCCGCCGTCCTCGGCCGCCCGCTGCAGCATCTTCTCGAGCTTGTCCATGCGGTTGTGGCGGAAGGGGCGCAGCTTGGCGCCGGAGAGCCGACAGCCGTCGAGGATCGAGGCATGGTCGCCGGAGTCGACGATCACCGTGTCGCCGGGCTCGAGAATCGTCCCGATCGTTCCCAGGTTGGCCTGGTAGCCAGTGCTGAAGACGATTGCGTCCTCGCTCCCCATCCACTCGGCCAGCTCGCGCTCGAGCTCGACGTGCAGCGGCGTCGTTCCGTTCAACAGGCGCGAGCCGGTCACGCCCGTGCCGTAGGTCTCGAGCGCATCGCGCGCGGCCCCCTTGACCCGGCTATCTCCGGTCAGGCCGAGGTAGTTGTTGGAGCCGAGCATGATCGTCTTGCGCCCCTCCATCTCGACGACGGGTCCCGCCTGCGAGGTGAGCAGGCGAAAGTAGGGGAGGAGGTCGTGCTGCTTGGCCGCCTCCAGCTGCTCGAGCCGGTCGTGGTTGCGGGCCTTCTCGAAGACGTCGACCGGAGCCTTGGCGGTCTCACCCATCGACCGAAGTGTAGGTTGCGGACCTCATGGCAAGCGTGACCATTCGCCCGGTCGGCAACCGCCGCGAGCTGAAGCGCTTCGTCAAGGTTCCTTTCGCGCTGCACCGCGATCGCCCCCAGTGGGTTGCGCCGCTGATCTTCGAGCGGATGCAGTTCCTCGACCGCGCCAAGAATCCCTTCTTCGAGCACGCCGAAGCCGAGTACTTCCTGGCCGAACGCGATGGTGAGCCGCTGGGCCGCATCACCGCGCAGATCGACCGGCGCTGGGACGAGTTCCAGGGCGGCAGCGACGCGATGTTCGGCTTCTTCGAGACCGCCGAGGACCCCGAGGTCGCGGCGGCTCTGCTCGAGGCGGCAGCCGAGTGGGCGCGGGGGAGGGGGCGCGGCCGCCTGCTCGGGCCGATGGACTTCACCACCAACGACGAGATCGGCGTCCTGATCGAGGGCTTCGAGCGGCGGCCGATGATCCTCGAGAACTGGCATCCGCCCTTCTACAAGGGGCTGATCGAGGCGAACGGCTTCGCCAAGGCGATGGACCTGCTGATGTGGGAGCTGCAGTTCGGCGACCTCAAGGAGGGCGAGCGCTTCGATCCGGCAATCCATGCCGCGGCCGAGAAGGCCCTGCGCGAGGAAGGCGTGAGGATCCGCAACATCAGCCTGGGCAATCTGGCGAATGAGATGCGGGCCTTCAGCGAGGTTTACAACGAGGCCTGGGGCGACAACTGGGGCTTCGTCCCGGCCAGCGATGCGGAGATCGAGTTTCACGCCAAGCTGCTCAAGCAGGTGCTCGACGAGGACTGGGCGTACATCGCCGAGAAGGACGGCGAGCCGGTTGGCGCGGCGCTCACCCTGCCCGACATCAACCAGGCGCTTGCCGGGCTGCACGGCCGCCTGCTGCCCTTCGGCTGGGCGAGGTTCCTGCTCGCCAAGCGCAAAATCGATCAGCTGCGCGTCTTCGCGCTTGGCGTCAAGCACGCCTACCGGCACAGCGGCGTCGCTGCTGGCCTCTACCTCAAGCACCTGGAGACGGCGCAGAAGCCCGGCACGATCGAAGGCGGCGAGATGGGCTGGATCCTCGAGACCAATGGACCGATGAACCGGGCGATGGAGGGGATGGGCGGCCGGGTGGTCAAGAAGTACCGGGTCTTCGAGAAGCAGCTGTAGTTCTGCGCAAGGTGCGGGGTGCCGCCGGCTCCTCGCCGCCACCATCGCTACAGTCGATGGGGTGAGCGATATGGAGTTGGAGGTGGTCCCGGTTCGAGTCCTGCCTCGCGAGGAGCCAGGCGCGCTCGCCGTGCGCAACGAGGCGAAGACTGCGGCGATCGCCGCTGCCGGAGGGGTGCTCGCCGGCGCTGCCACGGTCGCCGCTGTGCGTGCCGTTGGCGCCGTCGCAACCCGCAAGCGCAACCCGCGACGCCTGCGTCGCGAGCGACCCTCCAACGTCGTCGCCAGCCGTTCCTTCCTGGTCGACGTTCACCTGCTCGGCAGGTGAGCCTCGAGGTAGAAGTACATCCTCCATCTCCGTATCGCCTGCCCGCTCATGGCGGCGAGGATGGGGTGATGCGGGTCAGGGGCGGCGTCGCAACCCGTCTTCTGCACGTCAACGGCAGTCCCGTTCTGGTGCGTGCCTGGGAACCGGGCCGGCAACGCATTGTGCTGCGGGCCGAGTCTCTGGACCCGGCGGCGATCGCCACGCCGGGACCTGCGGCCACCGTTTCGCTGGAGGAGGCTGGCGACGCCGAGCTCGAGGTTGCCCTCGAGCGTATGCGCTTCGCACTCGGCGTCGACGACGATCTGACTGAGTTCTACGCACGCTTTCGCCACGACGCCCTGCTGGGGCCTCTGCTGCGGCGCAGGCCGCATCTGCGTCTGCGCCGTCGACCGTGGCCCTGGGAGGCCCTTGTCTGGGCAGTCGTCAAGCAACTGATCGAGACCGGCCGTGCCGCTCGCATCCAGCGACGCATGGTCGGGCGCTGGGGTCTGCGTCTCGGCCCCGGTCGCGGGGGCCTGCGCGACGTTCCGACGCCGCAGCTGATTGCCGGCAGGGCGCCGGCCGAACTCGAGTCGATGGGCCTGGCGCTGAAGCGCGCGATCGCCCTGCGCGCGATCGCCGGCGATATCGCTGCCGGCCGTTGTGACCCGGCGGAGGCGCGCGCCGATCGGAGGCTGCTCGGGGTTCGTGAGATCGGGCCCTGGACCGTGCAGTGCCTCGGCCTCTTCGGTCGCGGCGATCCGGACTCGCTGCCCGCCGGGGACCTGATGTACATCAAGCAGGTCGGTCGCCTTGCCCGGCTCGGCCGTCGCGCGACCGTCGAGGAGGTGGAGGAGTTCTACGCGCCCTACGCCCCCTTCCGCGGACTCGCTGCGGCTTGGGCCACCCTCGTGTAAAGCTGGGCGTCGATCCGCCGATAAGGCGGACATGCAGTCGACACGGGGCGGGGGCTGGCCCGAGAAACGAGTCAACGAGTTCCTCGACCAGATCTCGGCCGGCGGAGAGGACTACCGTCGCTTGGTCGAGCGCCTGCCGGCAATCGTCTACGCCTCCGAGCTGGGCGAGGAGGGCCGCTGGCGCTACGTCAGCCCCCAGGTCGAGGAGATCCTTGGTTACACGCCGGAGGAATGGTTGGCCGACCCCGGGCTCTGGGCAAGGCTGCTGCATCCCGAGGATCGTGAGCGCGCCCTCTCTCAGGAGACGCGCAAGATGATCGGCACCCGCAACCCGCCGCCGGTCGACTACCGGATGATCACCCGCGATGGCCGCACTGTCTGGATCCTCGACGAGGCGGTGCTCGAGCCCGACGAGGGCGGCACACCGGTCTGGCACGGTGTCCTCTACGACATCACCGAGCGCAAGGCAGCCGAGCAGGAGGCACAGCGGGCTGCGGCGCAGCAGGCCGCTGTCGCCCGCCTCGGCGGCCGGGCGCTGAAGGATGGCGATCCCGACCTGCTGATGCGTGAGGCGGTCGCGCTGATGGGCGAGATCGAGGGCGTGACCGCGGCCTGCATCTGGGAGATCGGCCGCGACGGCCGCCGCCTCGGCCTGCGTGCCGGGCTCGAGGACCGCGTGGTCGGCTCGGCCCGCGCTTCTGCCGCTCGCGATTCGCACGCCGGCGCGGCGCTCGACTCGCGCCTGCACGTGATCGTCGACGACTGGGACACAGAGCGGCGCTTCTCGATGCCGCCTGCCCTGCGCGTCTTGGGCATCCGCAGCAGCCTCGCGGTGTTGATCGACGGCAAGCAGCAGCCCTTCGGCGTGCTCGACATCCACTCGACTGAGCAAAACCGCTTCACACCTCACGACGTGCACTTCGTCCAGGCCTTGGCCAACGTGCTAGCCGACGCGATCGAGCGCCATGCCTCAGACCAGGCGCTGCGCCATCGCGTCCTCCACGATCCGCTCACCGGCCTGCCCAACCGGCCCAGCTTCGTCGACTCGCTCAACGACGCGCTCAAGCGCAGCACCGTCTCCGGCTCCCCGGTGGGCATCCTCTTCCTCGACCTCGACAACTTCAAGCTGATCAACGACAGCATGGGCCACCATGCCGGCGACGAGCTGCTCTGCGCCGTCGCTCCCCGACTGCGCGCCCACCTGCGCCCCGGCGACATCGTCGCCCGCTTCGGCGGCGACGAGTTCGGCATCCTCGTCGACCGCCTCGCCGACGAAGACGAGGCGGTGGCGATCGCCGACCGCATCGCGGCCGCCTTCGCCGAGCCCTACGCGATGGGGGGCGTCGACCACTTCGTCAGCGCCAGCGTCGGCATTGCCGTCGCCCGCCCCTCGACCCATGAGCCAATCGACGCCGACATGCTGATTCGCGACGCCGACGCTGCGATGTACCGGGCCAAGGAACGCGGGCGCGCCCGCTGCGAGCTCTTCGACGCCGAGATGCGTGCCCGGGCGCTGCGCCGGCTCGAGGTCGAGCGCGAGCTGCGCCAGGCACTCGAGCGCCACGAGCTGGAGCTTCACTACCAGCCGCTGCTCGCCCTGCGCAGCGGCGAGATCACCGGCCTTGAGGCGCTCGTCCGCTGGCGCCACCCGGAGCGTGGCCTGCTCGAACCTGGCGAGTTCGTGCCGATCGCCGAGGACAGCGGCTTGATCGAGCCGATCGGGCGCTGGGTCCAGGAGAGCGCCTGCCGTCAGGTGCTCGAGTGGCATGAGCTGCGCCCCGATCAGCGGCCCTTCGACGTCTCGGTCAACCTCTCCGCCCGCCAGGTGACCCATCGCGATCTGGCCGCCTCGATCTCCGAGATCCTCACCAGCACTGGGCTCGATCCGGTGCACCTGCGTCTCGAGATCACCGAGAGCGTCCTGGTCGAGGAGTCGGCGAACGCCTTGGGCGCGCTCGAGGCGCTCAGCGAGATCGGTGTCGGCCTTGTCCTCGACGACTTCGGCACCGGTTACTCCTCACTCGCTTACCTCAACCGCTTTCCCTTCGACGCCCTGAAGATCGACCGTTCCTTCGTCGACGCGCTCGGTGTCGAACAGGAGCGCACGGCGATCGTCGAGGCGATCATCGGTATGGCTCGGGCGCTCTCACTCGACGTGATCGCCGAGGGAGTCGAGAACGAGCCGCAGCTCTCCGAGCTGAGCCGACTCGGCTGCGACTACGCCCAGGGTCACTTCTTCTCCCGCGCCCTGCCGCCGGAGAAGATCTCGGCGATGCTCAGCGAGGGCGTGCCGCTCTACTCGTCGGGAATCTCGCCAGGCAGGTAGGCGTTGCTCAGCACTGCCGAGGGCGCCGGCAGAGTCGAGATCAGCCCGTTGTCGCGCATCCAGCCGGCGAACTCGACCCAGCGACCGGCGTCCATGTAGCCGTAGGGCCGGCCGTTGCGCGGCGGGTCGAGCAGGGGCAGGGTCGCAGCCACCTCGGCCCTGGTCAGCTTCGGGTCGAGGTCCGGGTTCGCTTCGAGCAGCGTTTTGGTCGTCGCCCTGGGGCTGTTTGCCGCGGCCGTCGTGCCGCGCGCCAGCGCGGCAAGGAAGAGCTGGATCGGCTTTGGATCCTGCGCCAGCCGCTCGCCGCGGGCGACGAGGACAAGCTCGTCGTATCGGGGGACGCCGAGCTGGTCGACCGGGGTGACCACCGGCTCTTTGCCGCGCAAGCGCAGGTCGACGCCCTCGACGTTGCGAAAGCCGCCCAGCATTGCCTGGGCCCGACCGCCGACGATCGCCGGCAGTAGCCCGAAGCCGACGTTGACAGCCTGCACGTCGGCCGGCGTCAGATCGGCACGGGCGAGGATCGTCTCCAGGTAGGCGTCCTGGTAGGGGATGCCGGCGGTGGCGATCGTCTTGCCTCGCAGGTCCGCGACGCCCTCGATGCCTGACTTCTTCAGCCAGATCATCGAGGTGAGGGGCCGGTTTACAAGCGCGCCGACTGCCGTGACGTCAAGCCCCTTCTCGTGGGCGAGAAGGACCTCTGGCTCATAGGAGATCGCCAGGTCGGTGCGGTCGGCGGCGAGCAGCTTGATCGGGGCGGCTGGGTCCGACGGCGTCTGGATCTTGACGTCGAGCCCCGCTTCCTCGAAGTAGCCGAGCTTCTCCGCCATGTAGATCCCGGCGTGATCGGGGTTTGGGTAGAAGTCGAGTGTGAGGCTGAGCGGGTCCGCCTGGCCGCTCACCTCCTCGCTCTTCTCGCCGCAGGCGCTGAGGCCGAGAGCGAGGGCGAGCAGGGTCGTGGCGAGGGCGACCGCCCGGATCGAGGTGAGCTTCATCCCCTGCTTTCTATCGCCAAGTGACGATGCGATGCTCGGCGATGGCCAGGAGGGCGAAGAGCGCCAGGGTCATCGCCGAGAGGACGACGACGGCCGCGAAGAGGCGCGCCGTCTCCAGCTGGGCGTTGTCGACGAGGATCAGGTGGCCGAGGCCTGAGTCCGATCCGACCCACTCGGCGAAGACCGCGCCTATCGCCGCGACGGCAACGGCCACCTTTGCGCCGCTGAAGAAGGAGGGCAGCGCCGCGGGCGCCTCCACTCGCCAAAGGATCTGCCTCCGGGAAGCGTCGAGAGTGCGCATCATCTTCCTCGCCTCGGGATCGACGGAGCGCAGGCCGTCGAGCGTGTTGACGGTGATCGGGAAGAAGCAGATCAGGGCGATCACCCAGAGCTTGGGCGCGATGCCGAAGCCGAGCCAGACGACGAGGATCGGCGCGATGGCCAGAACCGGGATCGTCTGCGAGGTGATGATCAGCGGGTAGACCGCCAGCCGCAGCGTCTCGGAGAGGTGCATGGCAACGGCAAAGCCGACGCCGAGGAGCAGCGCGCAGGCCAGCCCGAGCAGCATCTCTCGCAGCGTCACCCAGGCGTCTTCGGCGAGCAGCGAACGGCTCTCCCAAAGTGCCTCGGCGATTTCGGCCGGGGAGGGCACGAGGAACGGCTCGAGATCGAGCAGATCGGCCAGCGCCCCCGTGCTGGCGGCGAGCTGCCAGGCGCCGACCAGCCCGGCGATCAGGAGGGTGGGGAGGAGCCAGCGCTTCACTCGCCGTGTCGCCCTCCCACCGCATGCCGACGGAAACCCGACACGGATCTCACTGCGACCCCCTGTGCAGGGCCCGCAGCGCTCGCTCGCGGACTGCAACGAACTGCGGATCGGTGACCGCCTCGTCGCGGTCGGGTGCGCGTGGCGCCGGCGCCTGCAGCTCCTCGATCAGCCGCGCCGGACGCGCTGAGAGCACAGCGACCCGGTCGCAGAGGTAGAGCGCCTCCTCGACGTCATGGGTGACGAGCACAACCGAGCGTGGATCCGCGCTCAGTGCACCGGCGAGCCACTCCTGCATCTCCGCTCGTGTGATCGCGTCGAGCGAGGCAAAGGGCTCGTCGAGCGCCAGGATCGGCTTGCCGGCGACCAGCGTGCGCAGGAAGGCGATCCGCTGGCGCATGCCGCCGGAGAGCTCGGCCGGCTTTGCCTGCTCGAAGCCGGCCAGCCCGAAACGCTCAAAGAGCAGCCCCGCCTCGGCCCGCGCGTCGCGGCGTCTCACGCCCCGGTTGCGCAGCGCCAGAGCTGCGTTGTCGATTGCCGCGAGCCAGGGCAGCAACAGGTCGCGTTGGGGCATGAAGGCGCAGTGGGCGAGTCGCGCGCGTCGATCGCTCTCCTCGCCGACCTCGATCCTTCCTGTCGACGGCTCCTGCAGGCCGACGATCAGCTCCAGCAGGGTCGACTTGCCGCAGCCGGATGGACCAACCAGGCCAAGGACTCCGTGTGCCGGCAGGTCGAGGTCGAGCCGCTCGATCGTGCGTAGCTCGCCGTAGCGGTGTCCCAGCCCCCGAATCGAGATCCCGACCCCCGTCGCAGGGGGGCCGGCAGGCGACGTGCCTGCCGTGGCGAATCCACTTGCGTTCGCAGGCATCTTGGTATCCTGGCGCACTCCGCGCTCCTGACCAAGGAGGTCAGGAAAGTCGATAACCATCCTGCGCGGCAACTCGTATGGACCCGGCAATCGTCCTTTTCGGATTTGGCATCGGTGCCATGGTCGGCATGACCGGGATGGGCGGTGGCACCCTGATGACGCCGCTGCTGATCCTCATCTTCGGCGTCAAGCCGGTGACCGCGATCGGCACCGACATCTTCTACGCGGCGGTGACCAAGACCGTCGGCGGCTGGCGCCACCTGCGCATGGGCACCGTCAACATGGGGCTCTCGCTCTGGCTGGCGGCGGGCAGCGTTCCCGCCTCGGTCATCGGCGTATGGGCGATATCGATCCTGCAGAGCAAGATCGGCGAAGAGAAGCTCGACTCGCTGGTCTACGCCCTGCTCGGCGGCACGCTGCTGATGGTCGGCATCATCACCCTGGCCCGAGCGCTGATCCTCAGCAACCTGATCGAAGAGCGCGACGACTTCGAGATCAAGCGCCGCCACAAAGTCGCCGCGGTGGCGATCGGCGCGACCACCGGCTTCGTGATCGGCATCACCTCGGCCGGCTCGGGCACGGTGATCGCGATCCTCTTGATCGCCGTATTCCGCCTTGCGCCGCGCAAGGTCGTCGGCACCGACGTCTTCCATGCCGCGATCCTGCTCTGGGCCGCGGGCATCGCCCACTGGGTCGGCGGCAACGTCGACTTCGTCCTCGCCGGCAACATCCTGCTCGGCTCGGTGCCGGGCGTGATCGTCGGCTCGCACTTCGCGGCGCGCGCGCCGACCGGGTTTCTGCGCACCGCGCTGGGCGTTGTCCTCGTAGCTTCCGGGATCGTCACCGTGCAGAAGGGAGACCCGGTGGTCTGGCCAATCGCCGCCGCCGTCGCCGGCATCGGGCTCGGCCTGCTGATCTGGTTCCCGCGCTGGTGGGCGGCGCGCCGCGTCGAGCGAGAAGCGAAGCAGGGAATCGATCGCTCCTCGGAGTTGGCTCCGGAGACGATCGGCTGACTGATTAACTAGCGCTATGCGGGTTACAGCGAAGGCCGACTACGCCGTGCGCGCCGCGGCCGAGCTGGCCGCGGCCGAGGAGGGGCCTGTCAAGGGCGAGAAGCTCGCCGATGCACAGGACATTCCGCTGCAGTTCCTCGAGCACATCCTGCTCGAGCTGAAGCACGCCGGCATCGTTCGCGCCCGGCGTGGCGCCAAGGGCGGCTACTGGCTGGCCCGTCCTGCTGAGGAGGTGACGATCGCCGACGTCGTCCGTGCGGTCGAGGGCCCGATCGCCCACGTCCAGTCGACCCCACCCGAGTCGATCGAGTACCGCGGCAACGCCGAGCACCTGCAGGAGGTCTGGATCGCCGTCCGCGCCAGCCTGCGCACCGTGCTCGAGCACGTCACCCTGGCCGACCTGGTCAGCGGCGAGCTGCCGAGCGAGGTTGAGGCGCTGGCCGCCCAGCCTGACGCTTGGGTGGCTCGCTAGGCGCAGCCGCCGCGAGGACGGCTGCGCCAGGCTTTCGTTAGTCAGCCCCGATCAGGTCTTGACCCAAAGCGGAGTTAAGGATTCGTAGAAGTAGTCCCAGCTGGCTTCCGGGCACGGTGCGTCGAGCGGGCCGGCGGGGGCCAGTGTGCCCTTCGTCCCGCCGAAGCCGCCGTTCGATTCACCACCGAGCAGCGGAAGCGACGAACCTAACAGGTGCACCGCGCCGACCGGCGTGTATTCGCAATCGATGAAAGGTGCGCAGACGAGCCTGAATACGAGGTTGTCATAGACAACGGTGCCTAAATTGACGGCTGTCTTTAAGAATAAGATTAAGCCGAGTTTGATCGTCGTCACCGTGCAGGCGCCGAACGGGCCGGTACAGCCTGTCCAGTTGAATTTGGTGAGATGACTGATCTGAGGTGCGGCTAAGCCTAAGACGCTGCCTTCGGCTAAGGCTTCTTTGCACGTGACATTGCCTGCCGTGGTTAAGAAGATCGTGTTGAGGGCAACGGAATGGAAGCTGGTCACCTGTTTTTCAATCGGACAGGTTAAGAGCCCACCGTTGTTCGTGCTGCACAGAGCCGTGTTCCCGGCCATCGCCGGCGCGGCGCCGACGAGGGCCATCATGGCTGTCGCAGCAACGACCGCCAGCCCGAGTGTCCTGATGAGCTTCATTTGATTCTCCTTCCAAAAGGATTTCCAGGAAGGAGTTAACTTAGACGGGTGTATTCCCTACCGTCAAAAAACGCCATGGTGTTTGGCGGTCTAGCCCCAAATTTGTGCCTGGGTAGGCGCGAAACCAAGCGTGCGCTGATCCGCTAGCACGGAAGTCGTGTACCCGGTGGGGTCTACGGCGATAGCCGGAAGGGTGGGTACTCGTCCGTGACAAGGGTGAAGGCGTAGCCGATGACGCGGTTGTGCCAGCGGATCGTGCCCTCGACGAAGTTGAAGATCCCGCGCGGATAGCGCCCGGTGAAGAGGATCGCAAACCAGGCGCCGATCACGGCGAAGAAGGCGCCGAGGTAGAGGAAGATCAGCACGATGTAGTGGGGGATCGCCAGCAGCCACTTGACCAGCGGCATGCCACGGCTGAGCTGCTAGGCCTCGGGGTAGGCGAAGCCGAGGTGCACCGCTTGCTGCTCGTCGGTCGAGGGATACTCATCGTCCATCAGTGCGATGTAGACGCCGAGACGGTTGCCGAAGCGCAGCAGTTCGAGGTTCCAGTCATACCACCAGCGCGGGTACTTCTTGCGGAAGAGCAGCATCAGCACGATCGGTACGAAGATCAGGCTGCCGGCGGCGATCGCGCCGCCCCAAGCGTCGTTTTCCCACCCGCCGCTGGCCAGCTCACCGCCGGGCAACAGCGCCGCGAGAATGGCGATCGGGATTACGGTGAAGATCCTGAAGAAGGTCGTCAGCCGGTTGAGCTTGCGCTCCGGGTAGTCGACCGAGAAGGTGACCGGGTAGGGGGGCTGCTGCGGTGCGGGCTGTGTGGACTGCTCCATCGTCCTCTCCCTTTCGCGTTTGTGCAAACGATTACTAGCTCTCGGCTGGAATTCCTCCCGCGACGACGTTGACGAAGTTCTCCAGGTGGCGGGTGGTCCAGCACTCGAAGGCACCGTCGCAGTGGCGCTCGTAGGCGGCCATCACCGAGTCGCCGTAGTTCCAGTAGAGGCGCGGCTCAGGGTTGAGCCAGAAGAGGCGGCCGGCGCGCTCGGCCACCTGGGCGAAGACCTCGGCGTGCGGCTCGCGGCCGTTGGTGCGTGCGTCGCCGAGCACGATCACGGTCGAGCGCGGGTCGAGGTCGTCGCTGATCTCCCCGAGGAACTCGAGCCAGACGCGGCCGTAGTCGGTGTACCCGGAGACGTCGGCGACGCCGCCCTCGCTGGAGATGCGCTGGGCGATGACGCGGAAGTCGCGCTCGTGCTCGAAGACCTCGGTCACCTCGGAGATGCGCTCGATGAAGACGAAGCTGCGCAGCTTGCGGAACGAGTCGTGGAGGGCGTGCAGGACAGAGAGGAAGAAGACGCTGGCCGAGGTGACCGAGGTGGAGACGTCGCAGAGGACGTAGATCTCGGGCCGGCGCGGCCGCTTCGGCCGGTAGCGCAGGTGCATCGGCACGCCGCCGGTCTCCAGCGAGGCGCGCATCGTGCGCCGCACGTCGACGGTGCGGCCCTTGCGCCGGCCGCGCTGCTCGTGCCCGAGCGTCGCCAGCCGCCGCTTCATCTGCGAGACAGCACGGTGCACGGCGGCCAGGTCCTGGGTGGGGCTGGTCGGCAGGGCCCGATCGAGCTCGGCCAGGGGACGGGAGGGGGGCAGGGTCGAGGTGCGCTCGATCAGGTCGCGCTCCAGCTCGCGTCGCAGGTGGCGCTCGAAGGCGCCCAGCTGCTCGCGGTCGATCGGCGGCAGCTCGGCGGCGCCGTCCTCGGCCGGCGGCTGCTGCCCCGCCGAGAGGCCCAGCGTGCGCCGGATCCGCTGCACGTCGACGCCGACCACGCCGGAGCCCTCGCCCTGGCGGCCGAAGGCGGCGATCGCCAGGCGAGCCAGGTCGCGCATCTCGCCGTCGTCGCCCTCGACGATCGCCTGGCGCACCTGCTCGCGCAGCTCGTCGATGTCGAGCCGCTCGCCACCCTCGTGGCGGTGTCCCGTCTCCTCCACCCCGCGGTCGATCGCCTCGGCCTCGGCGCTGCGGAAGAAGAAGCGCTCGAAGAGCAGCTCGAACAACCGCCGGTCCTCCTGGGACTTTGCGATCGTCGCCGCCAACGCCTCGCGGAAGTCGTCGCGCGAGGTCCAGGGCACCTGCTCCAGCGCGGCGAAGGCATCGAGGATCTCCGAGGTGCCGACTGCGACGCCCTCGCTGCGCAGCTCCTCGCAGAAGCCGAGCAGCTTCGGCGCCAGCCCCGGCGGGCCGATCTCAGCCCTGGGGCCGTATGGACTCAGCGGCGGCAAGCTTCACCCCGACCCGCTCGGCGACCAACTCGATGTCGGTGCGGTGCTTGACGATGATCGACATCGAGTTGGCGAAGGTCTCGCGGTCGATGTCCTCGGCGCCCATCAGCAGCAGCGTCCGTGCCCAGTCGATCGACTCGGCGATCGAGGGCGGCTTCTTCAGGTCGAGGTCGCGCACCATTCGCACCACCTCGACCATGCGCCGCGCCAGCGCCTCGGGCAGCTTGGGCGCGTGCAGGCGGACGATCTCCAGCTCGCGCTCCAGGTCGGGGTAGTCGAGCCAGAGGTAGAGGCAGCGGCGCTTCAGCGCCTCGGTCAGCTCGCGTGAGTTGTTCGAGGTAAGCACGACGATCGGCATCGTGGTCGCCGCGACCTCGCCCAGCTCAGGGATCGTGATCTGGAAGTCGGAGAGCAGCTCGAGCAGCATCGCCTCGAACTCCTGGTCGGTCTTGTCGATCTCGTCGATCAGCAGCACGACCGGCTCGGGGCTGGCGATCGCCTGCAGCAGCGGACGCTCGAGCAGGAACTCCTTGTCGAAGATGTCGCCGTGCACCTCCTCCCAGCCGTCCTCGCCGCCGGCCTGGATGCGCAGCAGCTGCTTGCGGTAGTTCCACTCGTACAGCGCCTTGGCCTCATCGAGACCCTCGTAGCACTGCAGGCGGATCAGCTCACGGCCGGTCGCGCGGGAGAGGGCCTTCGCCAACTCGGTCTTGCCCACACCCGCCGGACCCTCGACCAGAACCGGCTTTTCCAGCCGTTGGGCAAGGAAAGAGACCAGCGCCGCGGGCTCGTCGGCCAGGTAGCCGACCCCGGCCAGCGCGTCCTTCACCTCGGCGACAGAGCCATCTGGCATGGGGGCGATGATAATCCCGCTTCGTGCTCGACCTCGCCCTGCCGCTCGCCGCGCTGCTACCACACAGCGCCGGCCCCTACATCGCCCTGATGCTGATCGGCTTCGCGATCGGCATCCTCGGCCACCTCAGCTCTGCCCGCTGGCTGGTCGCCGCCGGCATCATCCTGATCTTCCTCGGCGCCTTCCTCTTCCCCTTGGCCCTCAACCTGACCGAGGACGCGCCGCGCCAAATCGAGACGACCCGCTGATCGAACGGTGCTTGGTCGCGCGTTCGCTCTTTGTCAGGCTGGAGCTGACAAAGAGCGAACGCAACGTAGGATTGAGCGATGAGAAGGACAAGCTGAGCGTGGGACCGCGAGCCGCCGCCTCCCGCGTAAGCTTCAGGCTCCGCTCTTGACGCAACCGATCACCCAGGGAGGCCGACCGCAGTGAGCCGACTTCGCACCTTGACCCTCTTCGCCGCGCTGCTGGCGCTGGCGACGGCGTTTGTCGCCTGCGGCGACGGGGGCACTGACGATCCCCAGCAGGTGCTCAACAAGGCGACCCTGAAAGGCGTCGAGAGCGGCGAGATCGACCTCGCGATGGGGATCGACGTCGAAGGGCGCAAGGGCGGTCATGTCGACGTCACCCTCAGTGGACCCTTCCAGACCGAAAGCGAAGAGGAACTGCCCGAACTCGACATGACGGCGACCGCAAAGGGCAGCGTCGGCGGCGAGAAGATCGACTTCGAAGGGGGTCTCGTGCTGCTCGGCGACAAGGCCTACGTCAACTATGAAGGGACCGAGTACGAAGTCGACTCGACCACCTTCAACTTCGTCCGCGCGATGCTCCGCCAAAAAGGGCGCGGGCAGGACCGTTCGAGTGAAGCCACTGCCTGCCAGGAGGCCTTCACCGAACTCGACCTTGGCGAGTTCGTCGACAATCCCAGTGAGACGAGCGGCGCGGAGGTGGGCGGCACCAGCACGACCAAGGTCAGCGGCGACGTCAATGCCGAGGGTGCGATCAACGCGCTGATCGAGCTCTCCGAAGACCCGGCCTGCAGCGAACAGCTGGATGCGACCGGCGCCGTGCCGTCGACTGCCGAACTTGACAAAGCCAAAAGCACGGTCAAAGACTCGCTCAAAGACGCCCACCTCGAACTCTATGTCGGTGACGATGACATCGTGCGCCGCATCGCTGCCCATGCGACGGTCGAACCGCCGCGGAGTTCGGACAGCGGCGACGCCAAAAAAGTCGAAGTCGACCTCGATCTGACGCTGACCGGCGTCAACGAGGAGCAGACGATCACCGAGCCGCAGCGCTCCGAAGCGCTCAGCGAGCTTTTCATCCGCCTGGGCATCAATCCGATCGAACTACTCGGTCTGCTGCAAGGAGAAGAAGGTCTGAGTTCCGGCGGCCTCAACGGCCTGCTGGAAAAGCTCGGCAGCGTGGGGAGCGCCCAGTAGTCGCCTTCCTGCGCACGCCGTACGGCTGGCCCTACCTGCTGACACCGTTGATCCCGCTGGCGGTGGTGCTGGACGTGGCTGGTGCCGCGGCCGGCCTGGTCTTCGCGGCCTCAGCGCTGGGAATCGTGCCCACCGCGGCGCTGATGGGTCGCGCAACCGAGGAGCTGGCGGCCCGCTCCGGTCCCGGCATCGGCGGCCTGCTCAACGTCACCTTCGGCAACGCGCCGGAGCTGATCATCGCCCTCTTCGCGCTCGAGAAGGGGCTGCAGGAGGTGGTCAAGGCGTCGATCGTCGGCTCGATCCTCGGCAACATTCTGCTCGTGCTCGGCGCCGCAATGCTGTTCGGCGGCCTGGGGCGGGACAAACAGACCTTCAGCCGCACCAGTGCCAGCGTGCAGACGTCGATGCTGTTGCTCGCCGCCGCGGCGCTGGTGATGCCGGCCATCTTCGAGCTGGTCGAGGGGCAGGGCCTACCCGCGCCCGGAGCCGAGACGGTCAACTACGACTCGACCGTCGAGCACCTCTCGTTGGCGGTGGCGATCGTCCTAATGGCGACCTACGTCGCCGGCCTCTTCTTCTCGCTCAGGACCCACCGTGACATCTTCAACCCCGAGTACGAGGACGAGGGAGTCTGGGGCTGGTCGACGCGCAAGTCGGTGCTGGCGCTGGCCGGCTCCGGGGTGCTGGTCGGTCTGATGTCGGAGGTGCTGGTCGGCTCGATCGAGGAGGCCTCACACGCGATCGGGCTCTCCGAGTTCTTCATCGGCGTGATCGTCGTCGCGATCGTCGGCAACGCCGCCGAGCACTGGGTCGCGGTCCTGGTCGCAGTCAAGGACAAGATGGACCTCGCGGTCAACATAGCGATCGGCTCGAGCGCCCAGGTCGCCCTCTTCGTCGCCCCGGTTCTTGTCCTCGCCTCCTTCTTCCTCGGGCCGCACCCGCTCGCCCTAGTCTTCAACGGCTTCGAGCTCGGAGCGATCCTGCTCGCCGTGCTGATCGCCAACTACGTCGCCCAGGACGGCGAGTCGACCTGGTTCGAGGGCGTGCAGCTGCTCGCCGTCTATACGGTCTTCGGCCTCGCCTTCTACTTCGCCTGATCTGGCGAGCGGACGCCGGTCGCATAGGCTCAGAGCGCCTCGTGGACGTCATCCTCCTCTTTGTCAGCTTCGCGGTGATCCTCTCCGGGGCGCTGCTTTTCACCAACGCCGTCGAGTGGGTCGGGCACAAGCTCTCCCTCGGTGAGGGCGCCGTCGGCAGCCTGCTGGCAGCAGTCGGCACCGCGATGCCGGAGACGTTGATCGCGATCGTCGCCTTGATCGGCGCCGCCGAGGGGGCGGACCAGGTGGCGATCGGCGCGATCGTCGGCGCTCCCTTCCTGCTCGGAACGCTGGCGATGGGTCTGGTCGGCCTCTTCGCCTATCTCTACCGCCAGCGACGCGATCAGGGTCTCGAGCTGAAGGCACACCGGCCGACGCTCGAGCGCGACCTGCTCTTCTTCCTGCTCTTCTTCGCGATTTCGCTGGGGCTCGCTTGGGGTGCGCCCGCTGCGCTGCGGATCCCGGTCGGGATCCTCGTCATCCTCGCCTACCCGCTCTACATCGCCCGCACGCTGCGGGGCGGAGGAGAGGTGCAGGATCAGGAGACGCTCAACCCGCTGATCTTCGAGCGACGCGAAGAGCGACGCGAAGACCCCGCGCTGTTCTTCTGCGCGCTCCAGCTCCTCGTTGGTCTGGGCGCGATGGTCGGTGGCGCCCACCTCTTCGTCGAGGAGCTGCTCCACATCGCCGAGAGCCTCGGCGTCGAGGCGGTGGTCCTGGCGCTGGTGCTCGCACCGCTGGCGACCGAGCTGCCGGAGAAGGTCAACAGCTTCTTCTGGGTCCGCGACGGCAAGGACTCTCTGGC
>DATNHC010000093.1:0-4757 GCA_035605155.1 Solirubrobacterales bacterium | reverse complement strand
CAACAGCTTGCGGCTATTCGGGCAGGTGCGGGCGTTAGCGTGGATCTTCATCCGGTGTCCTCCTTGTTGGGTGGTGGCTTCGACACCCCCAGCCTTCAAGGAGGCCCGGATGAACAACGTTGTTAGGAACTACAGCTAGCTGACGAAATCCAGGGCGTCGTCGATGATCCGGGCGTCGTCGATCCAGGGCCAGTGGCCGGCGCCCTCGACGAGCTGGAGCTTCGAGGCGGGAAGAGTGGCGGCGTAGGCCTCGGCGAAACGGGTGGGGAGGTAGGGGTCGCGGTCGCCCCAGAGGACCATGGAGGGGCAGGTGAGCTTGTCGAGGTCGTTGCCGGCGGTGGCGAGGCGGTCGGGGTCGGCGTGGCGGTAGAGAGCGAGGACCGCCTGTTGAGTGCCCTTGTCCCAGTGGCGCCAGATCATCTCAACGAACTCCGGAGGCATCGGGCGGCGGTCGCCGCTGGCCTGGCGCAAGAGCAGGGCCAACGAGGACCTGGTCGTGGTCGAGTTGAGGAACTCGCCGATTGGCTTGCGCCGCCACAGCTGGGCAATCCAGTGCCAGCGGTAACCGGGCAGCAGGGGGACGGCGTCGATCAAGACCAGCTTCTCGATCAGCTCGGGGCGGCGCTGGGCACCGATCAGCGCCAGGCTGCCCCAGTCGTGGACGACCAGCTTGCGCTGGGTGACACCGAGCTGCTCGAGGCACTTCTCGAGGAAGGCGGATAGCCCGTACATCGAGTAGTCGAAGCGGGCGGGATCGGGCCGCTCCGAGCGGCCCCAGCCCGGCATGTCGATCGCGATCGCCGGGCCGCCGCGCTCGAGGAAGGGTAGCCAGTCCTCACCGTGGGTCGGGTTGCCGTGGCAGTAGACGGTCGGCGTGCCGTCGCCCTCGACACGGCGGACGAGGACGCGCACGCCGTCGCATGCAAGCTCGATTTCCTCGATTGCGCCCGCCACGCTCCGAACCCTACGCCGATAGCGTGGCACCGGTGAGCTGGAAGCGACCGTCGAAGCGCCGCGTCCGCGCCATCCGCGATCGGTTGCGGCAGATGTACGGGCAGCCCGTCAACGAGCCGCACGGCGAGCCGATCGCCGAGCTGATCAAGACCGTGCTCTCCCAGCACACCAACGACCGCAACCGCGACCGGTCCTTCGCCGCGCTGCGCGAGCGCTTCCCCACCTGGGAGGAGGTGCGCGACGCACCGATCGCCGAGCTCGAGCAGGCAATCCGCCCCGGTGGCCTCGCCCAGCAGAAGGCGCCGCGGATCCAGGCGATCATCGAGCAGCTCGGCGAGCATCCCGACCTCGGTTGGATGGAGACGGCGCCGCGGGAGGAATCGCTGGAGTTCCTGCTCTCGCTGCCGGGCGTGGGCCGTAAAACAGCCGCCTGCGTGCTGATCTTCACTTGGGACATTCCCGAGATCCCGGTCGACGTCCACATCCACCGGGTCGGCGGACGGCTCGGCCTCTTTCCCGAAAAGGCATCCTTCGAGCGCGCCCACGACGAGATGCTTGCGGTCGTCGACCCCGCCGACGCCTACGAGCTGCACATGAACCTGATCCGCCACGGACGCGAGATCTGCAGGCCCAAACCGCGCTGCGGGGAGTGCGAGCTGCGGCGCATGTGTCCCTGGTACCGTGCCGCACGAAAATGAGCAAGCGCACCTTCATCGTCTTCGGATCGGTCGTCGTCCTCTTGGTCGTCCTCATCCCATGGCTCGCCTTCCGCGCGGACGGCGACGCGGATGCGGGCGGGCGCGCGGTGCCAGCCGACCTCGAGTCCGGGCAGAGCCTCTTCGAGACCAATTGCGGCACCTGTCACACGCTCTACGCAGCAGGCACCGACGGCAACTACGGGCCCGATCTCGACGAATTGCTGGCGCCCGCCGGGCCACCGGAAGGCTCGACCGCGAAAAGCACGATCGAGGCCACCCAGGGCCGCGTCCTCAACGCGATCGAAAACGGCGTCGACAGCAGCACGACGCTCGGCCGCATGCCCGCCGGCATCCTCAACCAGGAGCAGGCCGAGGAAGTCGCTGAATTCGTCGCCCGTACCGCGGGCGAGGGGTAGCGGCGCCCAGCCCGCCCCGACAGGGGTTCCACTTAACTTTTTCGGGAGGACGCGGCCTGCGGCCGCGCCGGAACCCCCGAAAAAGTACAAGACGTTCCACCCCTGTCAGGGCGGGCTGGGCTTTATGTCAGCTTGATTTAGTGCATGAAGCCGAGGACGCTCGTGATGCCGGCGTGATCTGAGTTCCAGAAGCCGTTGACCGGTTGTAGGCCGGTGACGGTCGAGTCGATCAGGCTGATCTCTTTCGGGTCGCGGGTCATCACGTGGTCGACCTGGTGGTTGAAGTCGGCGACGCTGCCGCCTTTCCCGACCGCCAGCAGGCTCGATTTGAGGCAGCAGCTGAGGGGGTCGTTTGTGCTGCGCTCGACCATGCCCGCTTTGAGCAGGACTTCGTAGGCGAGGCGGTCGGCCCCGGCCACGGTGTCGTCGTCGGAGTTGAGATCGCCGAGCAAGACCACGGGCAGCTCGCTCGTCGCCGGACCATCTGCATCCACCAGCTCACCCGCCTGTTCCGCCCGCACCCCAGGGTCGAACGCCTCGAGGTGGGTGTTGACGAAGCGGAACGGGTGACTGCCGCGCACCTTCGCATCGGTCGCCGTCCAACCGCGCGCGACCGGCAGTTTGGCACCGAGGATTTCGACGGTCAGCAGGCTCTCGAAATTGTCGCCCTGCTCGTTCCAGGTCTGAACCCCGCCCCCACGCCGGGCGAGGATCGCGTCGCGCATCGTCAGGCGACCGTTGATCTCGGCGTCGGGGATCCCCTGGGCGGCGTTGCCGTCGCCGGGTTCGTCGTTCTCGTCGGCCGGCGCCTCGAAATCGAACTCCTGCTGCACGACGACGACTTCGTACTGAGGCTTGCCTTTGCCGTCTTTGCCATTGCCCTGGTTGAGCTCGGCGAGCAGTTCCTGCAGGAAGTCGTAGCGAACGGTGGTCGCGCTCGGCCCGGTCTGCAGGGGCGCCAGGCTGGGCGGCGCGGTGCGCCACAGGGCCACCTCCTGCAGCCCGACCAGGTCGGGCTTCTGGGAGAGGATCTCGTCAGCCAGGCCCTCTGCCCGGGTCGGGAAGTCATTGGCGGTCACTTCGCGGAGGATTTGGCCGTTGGCCGCAACCAGTTCGTCGAGGCTTTTCGCGCCGATCGCCGGCGTGAGGTTGGCGCCGAGGTAGAGGTTGCGGGTCATCACCCGGACTTCCTTGCCGCGGCCTTTCTGGCCGAGGCCATGGTGCTTTCCGTGGTGCCTACCGTGGCCTTTGTGGCCGAGGCCCTGGTGTTTGGCGTGGCCCTTTCCGTGCCCGTGCCCGCTGTTTCCGGCAGTGGCCAGGCTGGGAAAGGCAGCAAGGCAAAAGGCAGCCACCAGGGCGATCAGAATCGCCGGCGGCCTGGATGAAGCGTGAGGATGATTCACTTTGTGGCTCCTCTTCGTTGGCGACCCACCGGCAGCCAGCGGGTCGGTTTACGTAGAGGCGCCTCCCACCGGGCGCGTTTTCGCGACCGCCCGGCTTGACGAACCGCAAACCCACTATACGCAGCAGTGGTTTGCATCTAATCTGGGATCTGCCATACTGGCGCTTAGATTTCTTAGGCACGTTAAATGGAACTGGAGGTACTGAATAGTGGGTAAAACGATCGGGATCGATCTGGGCACGACCAACTCCTGCGTCGCCGTGCTGGAGGGCGGCGAGCCGACCGTGCTGGAGAACGCCGAGGGCGGCCGGACGACACCGTCGGTGGTCGCCTTCACCGACTCCGGCGATCGCCTCGTCGGCACCGTCGCCAAGCGCCAGGCGGTGATGAACCCCGAGAACACGATCTTCTCGATCAAGCGCTTCATGGGGCGCAAGGAGGCCGAGGTCAAAGAGGAGGAGACGATCGTCCCCTACAAGGTCGAGGCCGGCCCCAACGGCGACGTGCGGGTCGACGTGCGCGGCAAGCAGTACAGCCCGCCGGAGATCAGCGCGATGATCCTGCAGAAGCTGAAGACCGATGCCGAAGCGAAGCTCGGCGAGGCGGTCGACGGCGCGGTGATCACCGTCCCCGCCTACTTCAACGACGACCAGCGCCAGGCGACCAAGGACGCCGGCAAGATCGCCGGCCTCGAGGTGAAGCGGATCATCAACGAGCCGACCGCCGCCTCGCTCGCCTACGGGCTCGACAAGGAGACGGCCGACCACACGATCCTCGTCTTCGACCTCGGCGGCGGCACCTTCGACGTCTCCGTGCTGGAGATCGGCGACGGCGTCTTCGAGGTGAAGGCGACCGCCGGCGACAACCACCTGGGCGGCGACAACTGGGACAAAGCGATCGTCGAGTGGCTGGTCGCCGAGTTCAAACGCGACCAGGGCGTCGACCTCGCGGCCGACAAGAACTCGCTGCAGCGCCTCTACGAGGCGGCGGAGAAAGCGAAGATCGAGCTCTCCTCGGCGCAGGAGACGCAGATCAACCTGCCCTTCATCACCGCCGTCGAGGGCCAGCCCAAGCACCTCGAAATGAAGCTGACCCGTACGAAGCTGAACGAGCTGACCGGCGAGCTGCTGGACCGCGTCGTCGGCCCGGTCAAACGAGCGCTCGGCGACGCCGACGCCTCGATCGACCACGTCGTCCTGGTCGGCGGCATGACCCGCATGCCGGCGGTGCGCGACCGAGTCAAGGAGCTGACCGGCAAGGACCCCCACCAGGGGGTCAACCCCGACG
>DATNHC010000092.1:0-12909 GCA_035605155.1 Solirubrobacterales bacterium | reverse complement strand
GGACTCGCTGCGGGTCATCGGCGACCCGGCCCACAAGCTGCTCGGCTGTCAGCACGACGCCCGTATCGCCGAAGACGGAACCCTCAGCATCTACGACAACGGCAAGGATCGGCCGCGGCGGCCGCGGGTGGTCTTCTACCGCCTCGACCCGGAGGCCGGCGAGGCGGCCTATCTCGGCCAGCTCAACGATCCCGAGGTGAAGACCAGCCATTGCTGCGGCTCGGCCAGGGAGCTGGCGGGCGGCGGCTGGCTAGTCAGCTGGGGAGACAATCCCCTGGTCACCGCCTTCGAGGAGAACGGCCGGATCGCCTTCCGGTTGAGCCTCGCCGCCTCCACCTTCCGTGCCGTTCCCGTTCCGCCCGGGGCGACGAGTCTGACCGAGCTGGACCGGGGTTTGGAGGAGATGGAGATCCGATGATGTGCCGAGAAGTTGCTCGGTGGGCCTTGACACTTGAGCGTGCGCCAGTGCTAGCTTCGATGGCTCAGCGAGGAGGGGTGGTTCGCTGAGAGGCTCGTCTGGGAACCCCGTAAGCGCGATTAGCGCGTTAAGGAGGTTCCCATGCGTAGGAAGATGTTGGCCTTGGCGCTTACCGCAGGCGCTTTGACGATTCCAGCGTCACCGACCTTTGCCGACCCAGACTTCGGTCCCGGCAATAGCAGCAAGGGGCCGAACGACGGCGGTGCCAAGTGTCATGCCCCCGGTCATGGCACCGGACCTGGAGCCAACGATCCAGTTCCCGGCTGCAAGGGCAAGTAGAGGGGGATGGCCCACCCAGTTCGGGTGGGCCTAGCCCGCCGTCGCCGCTTCCAGCGGCGTAACCGAGCCCGGGTTTCGATGCAGCTGGCGCACGAGGGCCGGGCGCGAGCCCAAGAGCCGCAGTTCGACGTCGCGGGGATTGAGGCTCGCCGCCTTCCGATAAGCCCGCATGGCCGCGGAGATGTCGCCGCGGCGGGTGGTGAGGTCGCCAAGGAGGGCCCAGCTGACGTAGTTGTGGGGCTCACGGCGGATCGCCTCGAGCAAGGCCGCGCGGGCGGGCCTGTAGGCGTCGAGCCGCGCCAGCGCCGAGGCCTTTGTGTAGTACGCCTGCACTGACTCGGGGTTGAGCGACAGCGATTCCTCGACCGTGTCCAGGGCCGCCATCGGGCTGGTGGCGACCTCGTCCTGGGCCTCACTGCGCAGGTGCTGTGCCAGGGTCGGCCGGCCGATGAAGACGATCGCCACGACTGCCAGCGCCAGCGCAACGACCACGGCAGGGGTCGGTATGTGGAGCAGATCAGCTGCCGGATCCTGCCTCGGCCGCAGAGACAGGAGGAGGATGGCCGCCGCCCCAAGCGCGATTCCCGTCAACCCGGGAATCAGGTGGAGCCAGTCGACGCTTGTCTGCGCCAGCCAGACGACGAAGATGCCGATGGCGGCGACGGTCAGGCCAACTCCCGACTTGTCCGTGCGAGCTTCGCGGCTGCGCCGCCAGGCGCCGACGAAGACGGCGACCAGGAACGCTCCCAGCAGGGCGGCGCCGATGAGGCCGGTGTCGCCGAGGGTCTGGAACTCGATGCTGTGCGCCTGACGAACGTCCTCTTTGGTGCGGCGTTCGAGGAAGTAGGTGCGGTCGAAGTTGCCGGCGCCGATCCCCTCGATGGGATGGTCACTGAACTGATTCCAGGCGATCCGCCAGTAGTCGTAGCGGTTGCCGCCACCGGAGGTGAATCGGGAGCTGCCGTCGGTCGGTTTCAGCTCGGTGAAGGCGTTGTACTGATCGGAGAACTTGCCGACCGGGTCCTTTACCGCGACCGCGACCGTGGCCACAGCGATCACGGCGACGCCGGCGAGGAGCGCTGCCGAGATGCGCGGCAGGTTGGCGGCGAGCCCGCGGGAGCCGCCGCGGGCGGCGGCGACAGCCCAACTGGCCAGCGCCCAGATCACGCCCACCGCGGCGGCGACGAGCAGGCTTCTCTCGGCCGCCAGCCGGATCGCGTCCTCGGGTGGCGCGAGGCGGTTCGGCGGCAGGGTCTGGGTGACGTCGGTCAGCGGGCCCCAGGCCACCGCCAGGCCGGCCAGCACCGTCAGCAAGATCCAGGCTCGGCGGTTGCGCCCCGGGACCAGCAAAAGTAGGAGGAAGGCCGAGGCGGCGAAGGCGAAGACGGTCCCCCGTGATTCGGTCAGCAGCACCAACGCCGCGAGCAGGCTCGCGCCCCCGGCTGCCGCGCCCGCCAGCGCGGGCAACCGGGTCCGCTCGGCGAGCGCGACGAGCGGCCAGAAGCCGAGCAGGAAGAAGCCGCCGAGGCCGTTGACGTAGCCGAGCGGCTCGAGCAGCCGCGACCCTTCGAACAGCGACTGCCCATCGCTGCCAAGCATCCTCGCCAAATCGTAGGCGGCGACCCCGAGCACGCCAACGGCCGCGGAGGCGACGAAGACCTCCCCGTCCCGCCTCTCCTCGAGCAGGAGCAGCAGCACCAGCAGCAGTACGCCGTAGAGAAGCCAACGATCGCCTTCGGTCAGCGCTCGGTCGGCCGACTCCGCCCAGCCCATCGAGAGCAGCAACCAGATGGCGAAGAGGAACAGGGCGGCGAGCGCGAGCCCGGCGAGGCCCTTGGGCAGTGCCGGCCGGGTCAGGACTAGGCCGATCGCGAGCGCGATCAGGATCAAGGCCAGGGGCCCCCATGCGGAGAGGTCGAAGTAGCCGAAAAAAGCCGGGCTGAGACCGCAGCCGAAACCCAGGAGCGCCAGCATTCCCCAGCGCACGGGCACCGGCAGGCCCGTGCCACCGCGCTCGGCGCGCGGCGAAGGGCTCAGGAGTCGTCGGAGACCGGCGACCATCTCGGCCCATCGACGGTGGCCACCATCCCCATTCCGAGCAGGACCACGAAGCAGGCAAGGGCGATCGCGGCATCGCCTCCCAACCTGGTCGCCTCGATCGCCAATCCGCAGAGCGCCGCCTGCATCGCGGCCAGCGCACAGGCAACCGCCCGCGGCGTCTTCAGGAAGGCCAGCAGCCGGTGGGTGGTGTGATCGGTGGCGCCGGAGAAGACCGGGGCGCCGCGGCGGCGCCGCGAGAGGACCACCAGCGATGTGTCGAAAGCCGGCAGACCGACCGCGACGGCTGCGGCGATCACGGCTGGCCAGCCCGAGAGCTCCCCCATCGGTGCCGACATCAAGCCGCCGGCAAGAAGAAAGCCGATCGCCATGCTGCCGCCGTCGCCGAGGAAGATCCGGGCGGGACGCGCGAGGTTGAAGCGAAGAAACCCGACCAGGGCCCCGACAAGCGCAATTGCGATCAACGCCAGGGTCGAGTCGCCGCCAAACAGCGCCAGGGCGACGACACATGCCGACGACACCGCAGCGACGCTGGATGCGGCACCGTCGAGGTTGTCCATGAGGTTGAAGGCGTTGACGATGCCGATGACCCAGAAGGCCGTCAGCAAGAAGTCCGCCAGGCCGCTGTCGAGGAACGACCAACCGAGGCCCTGGGTCCAGAGCAGCCAGGCGGCGAGGAGCTCGGTGCCGACCCGCAGGTAGGGCGAGAGGTTGACGCGGTCGTCGACCGTGCCGACCGCCGCAAGGCCGATGGTGCCGAGCAGCAGTGGCCAGTAGCGGCCGAGGTCGTCGCCGAAGAGCAGGATTGGCAGCGCGGCGGCTGCGAGGACGGCGGCGCCGCCGAGATACGGGGTCGGGCGGCGGTGCGCCTTGTATCCAGCGGGGGCATCGAGGAAGCCGGTGCGGCCGGCGAGCGCAATCGCTGCGGGCACCGTGACCGCGGTCAGCGCCGCTGTCAGGAGGAAGGTGAGAACCACCTCAATGCCCTCGGAGAGCTCAAGCAACGTGGGCGGGCTGGTCGGCGATGACGTCGTCGATCATGTCGTCGATCGTGCGGACCGGGAACCAGCCGGTGACGCCATGGATAAGACCGAGGTCGGGGTGGCGTCGGCCGATTTCCTCGAAGCCTTTGCCGTAGGCCTCCTCGTAGGGGATCAGGCTGATCCCGGAGCTCGAGCCGGTGCGCTCGATCACGCGGGCGGCAAGGTCGCGGATCGAGATCTCGTTCGGCGAGCCGATGTTGAACGTCCGCCCCACCGCCTCCTCGGTCTCCAGCAGCAGCAGGATCGCGTCGACCACATCGCCGACGTGGGCGAAGCACCGGGTCTGGGTGCCGTCGCCGTAGACCGTCAGGTTCTCGCCGGAGATCGCCTGCTGGACGAGGCGCGGCAGGACCATGCCGTAGGAGCCGCTCTGCCGCGGCCCGACGGTGTTGAAGAGACGCACGACGACCGACTCGGCATCGGTCTCGTACCCGTAGGCATTCGCCAGGACCTCGGAGAAGGCCTTGGCCGTTGAGTACGCCCAGCGCGCCGTCGATGGCGGGCCAAGAATTCGGTCGGAGGTCTCTGTCAGCGGGCCGACGCTGTTCTTGCCGTAGACCTCCGAGGAGGAGACGACAAGCGTCTTGCCGCCCCTGGCCGCCACCGCCGAGATGACGATGTCGCTCCCGCGGACGTTGCAGAGCAGCGACTCCAGTGGCTGTTCGAGGATCAGTTCGACGCCGACGGCGGCGGCGAGATGAAGGCAGACGTCGGTCGCTCCCACGCAATCCTCGACCAGCGCCCGGTCGAGGATCGATCCCTCGACCAACTCGGCGGCGCCGCTGCCGAGCGCCGACTCGAGGTTCTGCCGCCGGCCGGTGCTGAGATCGTCGAGGATGAGAACCGTGTCGCCGCGGGCGATCAGGGCGTCGGCAAGGTGGGAGCCAATGAAGCCCGCGCCTCCCGTTATCAGGTATCTCACGTGCCAAGCCCTTCCATATCGACCGATCCCAGTCAAAGCCGGCCGCAACCGACCACACGCCCGCCCAACGCGCTGACTCGCGGCGATAATAACCCCAATGCCAGCGCCCAAACCGCCGATCCGGGTGCTCCGGGTAATTGCGCGAATGAATCTGGGCGGTCCGGCGCATCACGTGGCCCTGCTCAGTCGCGGGCTCACTGAGAGAGGCTACGAGACGCTGCTCGTCACCGGCAGGGCCGGAGCGGGCGAGGAGGAGCACTCGGACCTCGACGGAATCCCCGTTCGCTACCTCGACAGGCTGGGCCCCGAGATCCGGCCGCTGCGCGATCTCCTAGCGCTGGTCGATCTGATCCGGGTGGTGCGTGCCTTCCGGCCCGAGATCGTCGAAACCCACACTGCGAAGGCGGGAATGCTGGGACGCTTGGCGGCACTGCTGGCGCGGCGGCAGCGCCCGATCGTGATCCACACCTACCACGGCCATGTGCTGCGCGGCTACTTCGGACCGCTCAAGACGAGGGTCTTCAGGTCGATCGAGCGGGGACTGGCCAGAGTCAGCGACCGCCTGATCGGCGTCAGCAAGGCAACGGTCGACGAGCTGGTCGAGCTGAAGGTCGCCCCGCGAGTGAAGTTCGCGGTGGTGCCGCTGGGCCTCGAGCTCGACCCCTTCCTGGCGCTGGGCCTCGATCCCGAGCGGAGCTTTCGCGAAGAGATCGGCGCCGGTTCTGACGAGGTGCTCTTCACCTATACGGGCCGGCTCGTCCCGATCAAGCGGCCCGAGCTGATGCTGCGCTCGCTCGCCCTGGCACGCCAGAGCGGAGCGCCGGCGCGCGTCGCGGTCGTCGGCGACGGCCTTCTGCGCCCACAGCTGGAAAGCCTCGCCCAGAGCCTGGGTTGCGCCGGGGCGGTCGACTTCCTCGGCTATCGCCGCGACCTGCCGCGGATCGCGGCGGCGAGCGACGCGGCGCTGCTCACCTCGGACAACGAGGGCACCCCGGTGGCCCTGATCGAGGCGGCGGCGGCGGGCCGGCCAGCGGTGGCGACCGAGGTCGGTGGAGTGCCCGACATCGTCGTCGAGGGCGCTGGCCTGCTGACGCCGCCGGGCGACGAGGCGGCGATCGCTGCGCGGATCGCGCAGATCGCCAGCGAGCCCGAGCTGCGCCGGGGAATGGGCGCTCGCGCCAGGCAGCACGTCGCCGAGAGGTTCACGGTGGCCCGTCTGCTCGACGACCTCGACCTCCTCTACTCACGCCTGCTCGACGCGGCGCCCGCCGAGTGACCGAGAGACCGCATGTGGACCCTCGGTCCGCGGGCGCCGAGCCGCCGCCGCCGCCGCTGACCGAGCCCGAGCTGCTCGTCTCCTCGGCGATGGTAGGCGGCGGGCGCCTGCTCGGCTTCCGTGCGGTCCAGTTCGTCTTCCTCTTCCTCCTCAGCCTGATCGCGACCCGGGCGCTGGGGCCGGAGGGGCGGGGCCAGTACGCGCTTGCGCTCAACCTGGCGACGATGGTCTGGGTCATCTCGCACCTCTCGGTCGAGCAGTCGGTCGCACGGATGATGGCCCGCAAGGAAGCATCGCTCGACGAGCTCGGCCGACTTGCTTCGTTCTTTGCGCTGACGCTAGGGCTTCTCGGCACCGCCGCCACGCTGGCGATCGGGCTATCCGAGCGCGACGCCCTGCTGGGAGGAGCGAACACCGCCACCGTGGCGCTGGCCGCGGCGACGATCCCCTTCACCCTGATCGGGCAGATGGCGACGGCGCTGCTGCTGCGCATGGGCTTGCTGCGCCCCTATGGCTGGATCATCGCGGTCGGGGCGGTGATCCAGTTCCTGTTGATAGTCGGACTCGAGCTCGGCGTCGGCATCTCCCCCCAGCTGACGATGCTGGCCGCGCTGCTGACGATCGCCGGAGTCGCGCTGACCCTGGCGATCGTGCTGGCAAGGCAGATCGGCATCCGCGCCCTCTCCCCGATCACCGAGCCGCGGCTGATCCGCTCGGCGCTTCACATCGGCATCCGGCTGCAACCGGCTTCAATCGCCCTCTGGCTCAATCTCAAAGTCGACCTTTTTCTCATCGGCCTGCTCGCCACCACGCACGAGGCCGGCCTGTACTCGCTCTCCGCCAGCCTCGCCGACATCGTCTTCACCGCGGTCGCCACGATCGCCCTGGCCGCCTTGGAGGCGCAGACGAAGATCGATGCGAAGGCCGCGGCCTCCTACACGGTCGACTTCATCAGCCAGAACGTTGGCGTGGCCGTGCTGCTCGGCCTGGCGGCGGCGCTTGTGTCCTACCCCTTTATCGTCTTCGTCTACGGCGCCGAGTGGGAGGCCAGCGTGCTGCCCTTTGTGCTGCTGATGCCCGCCGTCGTCGCGCTCGCCGTAGAGGAACCCGCCCGCGGCCTGCTCGTCAGGATCGCCCCCCCGCTGGTGATCTCGGCGGCAGCGACGGCCGGGCTGGCGCTGAACGTGGCGCTGAACTTCGTCCTCGTCCCGGCGATCGGCATCAGCGGCGCCTCGCTCGCCTCGGTCGTCTCCTACTGGCTTGCCGGGGTCCTGATGCTGTATCTCCTCTCCCGCTACGGAAACGTGCCGATGAGAGACGCGATCAGACTTCCCCGCCGCGACGACGCGCTGCCGCGACTGCTGCGCCGGGTGGTGGGCTAGCGATGTGCGGGATCGCGGGCTGGGCCGGCGACGTCGGTGGCGATCGGGAGACCCTACGCCGGATGTGCGATGCGATCGCCTATCGTGGGCCCGACGACGCGGGAGAGCTCTTCCTGCCCGGCAAGGTGGCGCTGGGGTTCCGGCGCCTGGCGATCATCGACCTGGAGACGGGAGAGCAGCCGATCGCCAGCGAGGACCGCAAGGTCCATGTCACCTGCAACGGCGAGATCTACAACTTCCGCCGCCTGCGGGCGGAGCTGCGGTCGCGCGGCCATGAGTTCCGCAGCGGCTCCGACAGCGAGGTGATCGCGCACCTGTACGAGGAGCGCGGCGCCGGCTGCGTACGCGAGCTGCAGGGAATGTTCGCCATCGCCCTCTGGGACGAGCGGGCGGAGAGGCTCCTGTTGGCCAGGGACCGCCTTGGGGTCAAGCCCCTCTACTGGGCCCCAGTGGGCGAAGGGATCCTCTACGCGAGCGAGCCCGGGGCGATCCTGGCCAGCGGCCTGGTCGATCGCCGCCCCGATCCGCGGGCGCTGCTCGACTACCTGACGCTGCAGTACGTGCCACCTCCGCGCACTGGCTTCGCGGGAATCCGCAAGCTCGCTCCGGGGGAGACGCTCTTGCACGAACGGGGGAGGACCCGGATCGAGCGCTACTGGCAGTTGGACTTCTCGAAGGCGGAGGAAGGGTCAGAGGAGGAGTCGCTGGAGCGCCTCGACTCGCTGCTGGGGGAAGCCACTCGCGACCGCCTGGTCGCGGACGTCCCGCTCGGAGCGTTTCTGTCGGGGGGAATCGATTCGAGCCTCGTCGTCAGCTACATGGCGGAGGCCTGCAACGCGGTGAAGACCTTCTCGATCGACTTTCCCGAGGCAGGCTTCAGCGAGGGCAAGCACGCCCGCCGGGTCGCCGAGATCTATGGCACCGAGCACGAGGACCGGGTCCTGGAACCGGCGATGGTGCCGCTGATAGCCGACGCCGTCCGCCACGCGGGGGAGCCCTTCGCCGACTCCTCGGCGATCCCCACCCTGCTGCTCTCGAAGATGACCAGGGAGCGGGTGACGGTGGCGCTCTCCGGCGACGGCGGCGATGAGGCATTCGCCGGCTATCAGCGCTATCTCGCCGTCGGCGAGCGCGAGATCGGACGCGGCGCCGCACGGCTGCTGGCTAAAAGCGGGGCGCTCTCTCTGCTTCCGGATCGCGCCATTCGACTGCGCCGGGCAGCAGGCTTCCAGGCCCTCGCCCCAGGTGAGCGCTACGCCTCGCTGATGTCCCACTTCACGCCCACCGATCTGTCGCTACTCTGCACACCGGGCTTCATCGGGACGGCCGGCGACCCTGCCGCAGTCTGGGAGGAGACGCTGACCCTCCCGGACCTCCCGGGAGTCGACCGCTACCTGGCCCTCGACACCGCCACCTACCTGCCGGGCGATCTACTGCTGAAGGTGGACAGGATGTCGATGTCCACGGCGCTCGAGGTGCGCTCGCCGCTCCTCGACTACCGGGTACAGGAGCTCGCGGCGGGGCTGCCGACACGGATGAAGCTGCGTGGCCGCACGACGAAGTGGGCCCTCAAGGAGCTGGCCCGTCGACGCGGCCTCCCGGCCGACCTCGTGGGGCGTCGCAAGCAGGGCTTCGGCATTCCCGTCGGCGCCTGGCTGCGCCGCGAGCTGCGGCCCTGGGTCGAGGACCTCCTGCTCGACCCCCGCAGCCTGGCGCGCGGCTATTTCGACGCGGCGGAGGTGCGCCGGCTCGTCGGAGAGCACCTCGAGGGCCGTGCCGATCACACCTACCGGGTGTGGAACCTGGCCGTGCTGGAGCAGTGGCACCGGAGCTGGATCGATGCCGGCTAGGCCGCGGGTCGCGTTCGCCATCGGCGGTCTCGGGCTGGGTGGCTCCGAGCGCCAGCTGATGCAGCTGATCTCGACTGCTCATCCCGAGCGCATCGAGGCCTCGGTGCTCACCTTCTCGACCACCTGCGACCCCGGCCACGCGCAACGCCTAGAGGAGCTCGGCGTGAAGCTGATCCAGCTCTCCCCCTCGCGCTTGCCGCGCCCGATCCGCCCGGCCGTCGCGGTACCCCGCACCTACGACGCGCTGCGACGACTGCGCCCTGACGTCGCCTACCCCTGGCTCGAGGAGGCCTCCGCGACCGTCAGCCCAGCCGCTCGCGCCCTCGGGGTCCCGGTCGTGATCGGCCGCCGCAGCGTCTGCGGATCGCCGTCCGAACGGTGGGCATTCTTCCGCATACCGATCCGCTGGGCCGAGCGGCGGGCCCGGCTTGTCACCGGCAACTCCGAGGCCGTGCTTGACGAGGCGGTAGTCCGCGGAGTCCCCCGCGAGCGCCTCCGCCTGGTCCGCAACGGGCACGCCCCGGTCGCGCCGCTGCCACTTCCCAACGGAGGGACCGTCGCGCTCGGTTACCTCGCCAACTACCGGCCGGAAAAGGGGCACGCGAGGTTGCTGGCCGCGCTGGAGCTGGTGCAGACCCAGACTCCATGGCGGGTCGACCTGGCGGGCTCGGGCCCGCTGCGTGAGCAGGTCGTGGCGCAGATCGCCGAGCGAGGCCTCGCCGACCGCGTCAACGCCGGTGGCCCGATCACCGACGTGCACGGCTTCTGGGCAGAGCACGACGCTGCCCTGCTCTTCTCCGACAACGAGGGCAGCCCCAACGCGCTGATCGAGGCGGCCCTGATCGGGCGGCCGCTGGTCGGCACCGACGGTGGCGGCACCCGCGAGATCGTCTCCCCGGAGGGCGGTCTCCTGGTCTCCCGCGAGCCGCGCGAGATCGCCGCCGCGCTGGAGCGGTTGATCGAAGACGCTGAGCTGCGCCGGCGCCTCGGTGAGGGCGCCCGCCGCCATGCTCTGACCCAGCACGACCTCGAGAAATCCGTCGAGGGCCATCTCGACGTCGTCGGCGAGGTGCTCGGGCGCTCGCTCAGAGAGTCTTGAGGCCGAGCGCCTGCTGGACGAAACGGGCCTGAGCCTGAGCGGCCGCGGCGCCGGCGCGTACCGCCTCGGGCGAGACGTCATTGACTTCGGTCGGCAGGGTGCCGTTCTCTTCGAGTTCGACCTGGTTTTCGGCGTACTGCTTCAGCTCCGCGTCCAGCCGCGAATCGAAGACGAGCTGCCAGCTGCCCCGGTTCTTGCGCCATGTGACCGAGGCGAGTTCCTTGGTGCCGTCGATGAACAGGAGTGAATAGTTGATCGTGGTGAAGTCGTCGTTGCCGCCGACCCGGACGATCGTGGGCTTGAGCTGCGGATAGCTCGAGCCGTTGATCTTCTTGCCGCCGATGATCGCCACCGTGCCGACTGAATCACGGAACGCCGGGTCGTAGTAGGCGGCCACTTCCGCCCAGGACTGGTACTGCAGGTCCGACCAGTATTCGAGGAAGACGTGCTCGACGCTGCCCGGCCGCTGCCGCTCGGCTTCGGACTGCGAGATCAGATTGTTGGGAACCCGATACGTCGCCGGAGAGGAGTCGCCGCACGCGGAAATCCCGAGAATGACGACCCAAGCCGCGAAGAAGGGAAGTGCTGCCTTGAACAAAGTTGACCGCGAAACGCTCCGGAACCCCCTGCCGACTCGCACGTCGGCAGTATAGGCTCATGGCCTTCTATGGGGACCGTCGAGGAGGAGCCTCAGAGTCGGTGAGGAAGGCTCGGCATCTGAACGGCGCGCTGGCGTTTCTCACCGATGCAAAGCGGTTGATCGCCCTCGGAGCTGTAACGCTCGTCGCGATTGTCGTCCGTGCTCCGCTGCTCGGCTCGGCCTTTACGTCGTCTGACACGGACCAGTACCTGGCCATCGCCAAAGGCATCTTCCACGGCGGCTACACCGACAACGTCAGAGCCCCCGGCTACGCGACCCTGCTCGCGATCTTCGAACTGGTGGCAATCGACCCGGTCCATGGCGTCGTCTTCCTGCAGAACCTCGTCGGGATCGCGCTGCCGGCATTCGTCGTCCTGGTCGGTTGGCGGTACTTCTCCCCGCTGGTTGGCGTGGTTGCCGGCTTCCTCACAGCGGCGTCCCCGCTGGCGATCGCGGTCGAGCAGTTCGCGCTCTCGGACTACCTGTTCGGAGTGGCCTTCTTCGTCGCCGCCGTCCTGCTGGCGGAGTCAGTGATTCGGGTCCGAGCCGGGAAGGACGGGTGGGAGGTTCTCGCGGCGGCGGGAGTCATGTTCGGGGTGGCGACACTGGTGCGAGCGAATGGCTTGATCGGCTTCGTCGCGATCCCCCTGGCCCTGCTGGTCGGAGCGCGGGCCTGGAGACCGGCGCTTCGCTGCGCGGCGATCGCGGTCGCAGCGATGGCGATCGTCCTCGCCCCCTGGTGCATCCACAACCTGATCCGGTTCGGCGACCCGAATGTGTCCAACGAGGGTGGGCTGGCGCTCTACGCGAGAGCCGTCAGCTGGGCCGAGATGCCGCCATCTCCCGATACCGCCGACGGACGGCTTGCCCTGCGCGTCTACAACACGGCCGACCCAAACGTGCCGCACGCTGCCGCCGGCACCACCAGCGGCGTCTACAACGCCTTCGTAGGCGAGGGCAAGACACCGCGAGAGGCATATGCCGCGATGGGCGCAATCGCCCGCGAAACGGTCCTCGACGACCCCGGCGCTTATGCCGACGACACGGTCGAGGCGCTTGGCCTCTACCGCGAAATCCTCGACCCACATACCTTCACCAGCGATCCAAACTTCGATCAGGTCTTCAAAACCAGGGGCTATATCCGGGGCCTGAACCCAGGTACGGAGGAGATTCCCGGCGACTCGAGGTTGACACGGATCCCCTGGCAGATCGCCCAGTCGCTGAACAAGCTCCTCTTCGTCTTCACCATCGGGGGCCTGCTGATGCTGATCCTGCCTTTCGTCGGCCGGGAGCGGAGCCGACTGGCCGCCAGCACCTTGCTCATCGTCGGCGGCGTCGGCATCGTCGGCGTGGCGCTGACCGCTCGCTGGGAGCAGCGCTACATCATCTCCTTGCTCCCGTTCATCTGGCTCCTCGGCACGGCGACCGTGGCTCAGCTCGTCAGCCTGCTTGCCGCCGCTTTGCGCCAGCTGCCGCGGCCCCGGGCCCAGGGCGAGGCCGCTTGAGCGTCACCCGGGGTCGATGACCTCCGCAACCTCGGGCTTCGCCCGAACCCAACTCGGCCTCACCGTCGCCGCTTTCCTCGCTCCTTTCTCGGCGACCCATCTGGCCGGGCCACTGACCGTCGGCAGGGCTGCGGCGCTGTTCTTCGCGGCGCTGCTTGCAGCCGACCTACTCCGCGACAGGCCGGGCCGCTTCCGCCCCGATTTGGCGACGACGATGCTGGTCGTCGGCTACGTCGGCCTCTGCGGCTGGGCCTTCCTCAGCGCCAAGACCCTGGGTTGCAACTGCGAAGGCAAGGCGGGTGGCCTTTTCGAGCTCAGCGTCATCGGCCTGCTGGCCGTCGTCGCGATCGGCTTCGAACCGCGGCTGCGCTGCAGCG
>DATNHC010000091.1:0-18509 GCA_035605155.1 Solirubrobacterales bacterium | reverse complement strand
CGCAGGGCGATCACGCTGAACGAGGTGGTGCCCGGCCAGCCGGCGAAGGAACCGTTTGCCGCGCGCCGTTCACGCAGCTCGGCGACCAGGTTGCGGCCGGCGAAGGAGCGCGGGTCGGCGGCAGCGCCCTCCAGGGCGACGATAGTGCGGGCGAGGTCGCCGGCGCTGCTCACTTCGTCGATGTGCGAGCGCAGCGAGTCGATCGGCGTGCGGCCGAGACGCTCGACGTCGAAGGGATTGCGGCCGGCCGCCTCCAGCCCGAGCATCGCCCAGCCGGTGATCGCTGCGCTCGAATCGTCCTCGGTGGAGGAGCCGAAGCCGCCGTCGGCGTTCTGCTGACCCTCGAGCCAATCGGCGGCGCGGCCGAAGTCGGCCTGGGCGGGAGCCGGGACGAGCGCCGGCAACAGCAGAGCGACGAGCACGGCGGTCGCGACCGCCGGCATGCGCCACTGAAAGCGCTCGCGGAAGCGGACCAGCATGCGCACCATCGCCGGCCCGGCGAGCAGGGCGAAGGCGAGGTTGCCGATCGCGTGGGCTGCATCGAAGGGCAGGGCACGCGCCTGCAGCGCCAGGAAGCGCTCGAGCGAGAGATCTCCGCCGTAGGTTGCCATCAGCGAGAAGTTCAGCAATACACCGTAGGCGATCCCGGCGAAGCCGCAAGCCGCGGCGAGGCTGAGGCGACCCGCGTTGCGCGTGCCAAGCGCCAGCGCCGCGCCGAGCACGCCGCACATTCCCCAACCCAGCATCTGCCACGGCGTCCAGGGGCCCTGACCGAACCAGAAGTTCGAGACGAGCCCGGCGAGGGCGCCAACGGCAAAGCCGGGCGCCGGCCCGAGTGCGTAGCCGGCGAAAAGCACGATGTCGGTCGTCGGCTTGACGTTGGGAAAGGCAGCGAAGGCGATCCGGCCGGCGATCGCCAAGGCAGCAAGGACGGCAACCAGCGCCACGACCTGGGAGGGCGGACGCGAGCGCTCATACCAAGCAAACCCCCCGAGCAGGACCGCGGTGAGGATCACGAAGCTCGCCAGCTGCCAGGACATCAGCCCCTCCCCCCTTCACGAGTCTGCGCTGACTCGGGTCCAGGCCGAGTAATTGCAGATTCGTCCGCGGTGCCGAGGGCGGCGGCGCCCTGCTCGGGGGTGATGACGCCGGGCAGGTCGAGGACGCGGGCGACCTCGGTGGCGAAGTACCAGCCGCCAGAGAGAACCTCGGCGGCGGGACCGTCGGCGATCACGACGCCGTCGCCGAGCAGCACGACCCGCTCGGCGAAGGAAGCAGCGAACTCGACGTCGTGGGTGGCGACGAGGACGCCGGCGCCGCGGCCGGCAAGCTTGCCGATCAGCTCGACGAGGTCGTGCTTGCGCGCGCGGTCCATACCGCGGGTAGGCTCGTCGAGCGCCACCAGCCCTGGCAGCTCCTCTCCCTCCATGCGGCCGGCAAGCGCGATCGCCAGCGCCAGGCGTTGGCGCTCGCCACTGGAGAGGTCGCGTGGGTCGGCATCTACCGAGTCCGCCAGCCCAACCACGCGAAGCGCCGCCAGCCCGGCCTCTCCCGGCAGCTCGTCGCCGACTCGCTCCCTCACAAGGAAGTCACTCGGATTCTGGGTAAGCAAGGCGATGCCGGCAGGTACCTCGATCTTGCCCCGCACCGGGTCGATCAGGCCTGCTGCCGTCTTCAGCAAAGTGCTCTTCCCGGCTCCGTTGCGACCCATCAGCGCCACCCGCTCGCTCCGCTGCACCGACAGCTCAACGCCCTTCAAAACGTCCTTGGTCTCCTCCGCTGCGGTCAGCTCGACCCACAGATCGCGGCACACAAGGGTCTCGTCGGAGGGGAGGCGGACCCCCTCCGAACGGCTTGTACTTTTCCGCCCCTCTCCCATCGGCGAGAGACGCCCTGCTCCCCGGCGGAAAAGTTGAGTGAGGTGGGGGTCCGCCTCCCCTCCCTCGCCCCGCTTTGTCGACGAGAGGGTCCTGCGCGCATCGCGGACTCCGGTGGGCAGGGGCTCGATGCCGGCAAGTGAGAAGAGGCGTGCGGCAGGGGTCTCGAGAGCTGTATCGGTGTCCTGGGCCCAAGCGAGGAAGTCGCGGGGCTGGCCGTCGAAGGCGATCGAGCCTGATGCCATAGCAATGACTCGGTCCGAGGCGGCCAAGCAGCGCTCCAGGCGATGCTCTGCCAAGAGGATCGTCACCCCCCACTCCTCGTTCAAGCGACGAAGAAGCCAGATCAACTCATCTCCGGCGACGGGATCGAGCTGCGAGGTGGGCTCGTCGAGGAGGACGAGCTTGGGACGGGTGACCAAAGCCGCAGCGAGGGCCACGCGTTGGAGCTCTCCCCCCGAAAGCGTGTCCACAGCTCGATCCAAGAGCTGCGGGATGGCAAGGGCCAGGGCGACCTCCTCGACCGCTCTTGCGCGGGAGCTCGGTGGATCGCCGCGCATCTCCAGGGGCAGCTCGATCTCGGCTGCGACGGTGGTCGAGACCACCTGCGTCTCCGGGTCCTGGGCGACGTAGCCAACGACCGCGGCCAGCTCGCCCGGGCCCGTGGCAAGGGCATCGATGCCGGCGACCTCGATACGGCCCTCGATCTCGCCGCCGTGGAAATGGGGCACGAGGCCGCAGGCGGCGCGCAGCAGGGTCGACTTGCCGGAGGCCGAGCGGCCGGCGAGCAGGACGAGCTCACCGGGCGCCAGCTCCAGCGAGACGTCGGACAGCGCCGGCGCGGGGGCGTTCGGGTAGGCGTAGGTGAGCGACTCGATCGCGAGCGCGGGAGCGGCGCGGGTCGGAATCGCCAGGTCAGGCACGAGCGGCTCCCCGAGCATGCTCCGTTTGATCTCTATGTGCGCCGGAGCGAAGCAGGCGCGCGGTGGCGCTTGAACGGCGGTGAAGGGGCGCGAGGCCGCTGAGGACGACCAGGCCAGCGAGTGCGAGCGTTGCCGTTCCGGCGCCGATCTCCACCGTCGGGTATTCGGAGAAGGCATCGGCGCCGCTGAGCTTGCCGGCCACCGCGGCGATCGACACGGCCGCCCCGGCGAAGAAGAAGCGACTGTCGTAGCGGGAGCGGACGCGGCGGCTCTCGACCGGCGGAGCGCTGAGCGAGTAGCCGCGCAGCTCGAGCGTTGCGGCAACGTCGACCGCGCGGTCCAGCGAGCCGGCCAGCAGACGCCGGGCAAGCGGCGCTCGACCAACCGGGGCGGCGCCCGGCCCGCGCAGCTTGGCCGCATCGCGCAGCCGCCCGGCGTCGGCTGCCGCGACCGGAACAAGGCGCGAGACCAACGTCGCCGTCAAGGCCGAGCGACCGGCAAGCGGACGCAGGGCGCGCAGCACTCGGTCGGGATCGACGCAGGCCGAGTAGACCGCGAAGGCAACCATCACCACGGCGGCGCGCAGGCCGAGCACAGCTCCTGCGGCGAGCGCCTCGGCCGTGATTACATCGCTCAGCAGTGGCCAGTCTCCCGTCCGCAGCAGCACCGTCTCGCCGCGGCTGACGACGAGGGCGTTGACGAGGACGATGAGCAGGGCCAGGGTGAAGCCCATCCAAAGGGCCGCCCGAACGGCCCTACGAGCCCCGGCCAGACGCCCGGCGAGCACGACCGCTACGCCGGTGGCGGCGAGCACGATCGGGCTCGAGTAGAGGAAGGCGGCGACGGCCAGCGCCCCGAGGTAGGTCACGGCGGCCGCGGGCGATGCGGCCTGGAGCGGGCCGGGTTTCGGCGTATAGGCGAAGGGCGACCTCATCGCACCGGAAGCGGCGTCTCCACAGCGCCTTCGACCGCCACCGCATAGTGGTCGCGGAGGGCGTCTTCCGTGAGCAGATCGGCGGCGGCGGCCACGCCGGAGCGGCTCGTGCCGGTCACCAGCCAGGCCGGCGGCCGCTCTTCGCGCCGCGTCGCCGCGACCAGGCCGGCGTCCGCCCCGAAGCTACGGGCAACCGCGCCGCGCTCGTCGAGGCCGCGCATGACCCGGCCACCGGTGGAGAACTCGGCGAAGACACCGCTGAGCGAGACCCCGTCCTCGACCAGCTCCGCGTCGCGGTCGCCTCGCAGCTGCGACCAGGGTCCCACGAGGACGCGGATCGCCTCGTCGGAGGAGTTGGAGGTCAGCGTGGCACCGGCGTCGCGCAGCCGGCCCCGCACCTCCCTGCATGACGTCCCGCCTCCCATGCAGATCACCGCGGTCGGGTGGTGCGCGCCTTCGTAGCCATCCAGGAACGGCTGCGGCCAGGAGCCGACCGCGGCGGCGACACGCTCGCCGACGGTCCAGTCCCGGTAGTCCCACCAGATCGCCTCACCGCCGTGCAGCGGATAGTCGGCGGCGCCGACCGGCGACCAGAGGCCGTTGACGTAGAAGAACCAGTCGCGGCCACCGCCGCCCTCGCCCTCGAGCCCCTCGATCGAGTAGACGAAGCCGCCGCCATAGCGGGTAGTGATCTCGGCGCTGCGTTCGAGCACTCGCATCACCGAGTCCGACTCGGTGACGTCGCCGAGCTCTCGGTGAAGCACGGGCACGGTCCCGTAGTCCCGCGTCACCGTCAGCTCGACCCGACCGACCCCTTCGCCGGGCCCGAGGCCGCAGCCGGCGGACGCGAACGCCGCTGCAAGCAGCGCGATCGCGACCGCCTTGCCGCGGCAAGGGATCACTTAGGCGGGCATTTGCCCCCGACGCAGACCACCTCGCGGTTGGAGGGGAGGTCCTTGCCGTGGCGGGCAATCAGCTTCGCCGGCTTGCCGAGCGTCACCGTCGCGCGGCCGCTCGCGTCGGTTGGGCCCGAGGCCCCCGACACGGTCACGCCCGCGGCAGGCTTCCTCTTGCCTTTGTCGTCGTAGGCGAATACCCGGACCCCGAACGGCTGCTCGGCCTGCACGTTGTTCGGGGCGCTCAACCAGAGCTCCTTCGGGTAGGGGAACCCAGCCAACGCCCAAAGCACGTCGTCCCCGGCGCCGACCTCCACCACCTCACCGCCGAGTTCGGGGTTCTCGTGGTTCACCTTGAGATACCAGGAGGCCGATTTGGTCGCCTGCGTGCCGCCGATCCCACAGAGGGCGAGACCGAAGTCGAAGTGATCGGAGATCGACACCGGCTTCAGCGCGGCGGTGAACTGCGCCGCCCGCAGCAGCATGCCGAGCGCCGTCGCGCCCTTCACCTTGACCGATTTGCCGCTGCCGCCGGTGCCTGCCCCGAAGCAGGTCGCCTGCGAGCTGGTCTTGATCGAAACCTGGCCGGCAACGCCGAATGAGGTTTCGCTGAGCACCTTGCCGCCGGCGCCGACCACACGCAGGTCCGCGACTGGCCCCTTGGCCACCGCTACCGCGCTGAGTGAGAACACGAGTATGAGTGCCAGCGCGCACGCGGCCGCCAGCCGGAATGAAACGAGTCTTGGCATCTAAGCCACCCTTTCCTCGAGGGTTGTCATGGCTGGCCGGGGACAGGTCTCCTGGCTTCCGGGGTAGTCCGTCGCACCTTCCCGGGACCTGCGTTTCGTTCCCAGTGGCTGACGCAAGCAGCGCCGACGACATCCTTGACCCGGTCACAGTGGCGGGACCGCGCCGGTTTCTCACCGGACTTCCCTTGACCACCGACCGTATTTACGTCGGCGAGTCTATCGCGCCGATCAGAGCATGCTCCCCGCCCTTCGCGACCCGTCATTAAGAGCGATCGAGCTGATCGCTGAACTTTCGTCCAGCGGTCTTGGTCGGGCATCGCGGCGTGGTTAGGGTCGCGCCGCTGTTGCGGACTTCCAGAAGGCGAGATCGACTTCGAGGGGGACGAAATGCGAGCTTCACGGGCGACGAGACAAGGAATGCGACTGCCTTCGCCAGCTTTGCTGATCGCGGGGTTGGCTTTGTTCGTTGCGCTGGGTGGAACGGTGTACGCGACGAAGAGTGCGAAGAAGGCGAGGATCAATGGCCAGGCGGTGAAGGTGAAGTCACTGCCCGGCAATAGGGTGAAGCTGCGCTCGATCCCTGCGAATCGGTTGAAGCCGGGTGTGTTGCAGGCGGCCTTGAGCCAGTCCGGGCCGATCACCGGTGCGGAAATCGACGAGCTGAGCCTCGGCCAGGTGCCCGACGCCGCTCATGCGGAAGTGGCCGACAGGGCACAGAGCGCAGTCGATGCGCAGACCGCGGTCAATGCCGTCAACGCGGTCAACGCGCAGACCGTCAACGGACACAGCGCCGGCTGCATGCCCACAACCCAGCAGTTCGCGGGAGCCTGCTGGCAGGTCTCCGCCAGCGCAACTGCGGTCAGCGCCCCGGCAGCCGCGACTTCGTGTGCGGTGCAGGGCGGCTCCCTGCCCGAGGCGCTCGAGCTTGCTGCTTACGCCCAGCAGCCGGGAGTGGTGTTGGACAATGGTGATGAGTGGAGTAGCGACATCACAAATATGACTGAAACTGATGTCTTTGCAGTAATAGTTGTCGCCGATAGCGGCAGCGTGAAATTCACTTCCCATGCCAACACACGCAAATACCACTGTGTCTTCCCACTCGTCCGCTGACCAGCACCCGCCCCACTTGAAACCTACGTTTCGACCATCCCGCGGTCGAGCGCATATCGCACCAGCTCGGCGCGGCTCGAGAGCCGCAGCTTCTGCTGGATATGGGCGCGATGGCTCTCCACCGTGCGGATGCTGATGAAGAGCTGTTCGGCGACCTCGGCGTTGGTGTGTCCCAGGGCGATCAGCCGCAGCACGTCGCGCTCGCGCTCGCTCAGCTCGTCGGACTGTCCGTCGCCGCCGGCTGCGAGGCGGGCCCCGAGCGCCGGCTGCAGGTAGGTGTCGCGGACGGCGGCGCTGCGCACCGCCTGGACCAGCTCGGCGTCGGCCGCCTCCTTCAGCACATAACCGCGCACGCCCGCCTGCAACGCGCGACGCGCAAAAGCTGGCTCGTTCTGCATGGTCAGCACGACGATCTCGGTCTCCGGCGAGGCCTCGAGAATGTCGGGCACCGCATCGAGGCTGCTGCGTCCTGGCATGTTGAGGTCGAGGATCAGCACCGCCGGCTTGTGACCGCGCACGTAACGTACGGCGGTGTCGACGTCGCCTGCCTCGGCAACCACCTCGAAGCCGGGCTCGGCGTCGAGTAGGAGGCGGAGGGCATTGCGCACCACGGTGTGGTCGTCGGCGAGGACGATCGTCGTGGTCGCCATCTGATCGGTTTCAGACGCCGAATCGGACTTCACCGCGTTCAGGTTACTCACGCCTGAAGGTCGAGCAATCGAGCCCATGCGTTCATCTAACCGGTCGGCCGTCGCTCAGACATCGGGGTTTTTCCGCGAATTTGCGCGATCAGCCGCTATTGAGTATTGATACAAAATAGAGGTACGATGCCGTACGCCCACCCACTCGGACTGGGGGAAGGGCAGGGATGGCACAGGGATACGACAGCAGTGCTCTCGACGAGCCCCGGCTCCGAGAGCTGATCGACGTGGGGCGCAGCCTCGTGGCGGAGCTCGATCCCGAGCAGGTCTTTCGCCAGGTGCTCGAGGTCGCCTGCCAGCTGACCGGCGCTCGCTACGCGGCGCTCGGCGTGCTCGACGAAGAGCGGCACGAGCTGGAACGCTTCATCACTCACGGCGTCGACGAGGAGACCGTGCGCGCGATCGGCAACCTGCCACGCGGACGCGGCGTGCTCGGCCTGTTGATCGAGCAGCCACGCGCGATGCGCCTCACCGACGTCGGCCACCACCCACGCTCTTACGGCTTCCCCCCCGGCCACCCGCCGATGACCACCTTCCTGGGCGTGCCGATCATGATCCGCGGCCACGCCTGGGGCAACCTCTACCTGACCGAGAAGCAGCGAGGCGAGTTCGACGAGGCCGACGAGCAGTCGGCCGTGATCCTCGCCGAGTGGACGGCGATCGCCGTCGACAACGCCCGCCTCTACCACAGCGTCGAGAGCCGCGGCGACGAGATGGAGCGCGCCGTGCACCGGCTGGAAGCGACGACGGAGATCGCCCGGGCGGTCGGTGGTGAGACAGACCTCGACCGCATCCTCGAGATCGTCGTCAAGCGAGGCCGGGCGCTGGTCGAAGCGCGCTCCCTGCTGATCCTCCTGCGCAGCGCAGACGAGCTCACCACCGTCGCCGTCGCCGGCGAGCATGAGGGTGGCATGGCCAAGGCCTGCATCCCAATCGAGGGCTCGATTCCCGGCCGCGTCCTGGAGGCCCGCTCGCCGCGCCGGGTCCACGACCTCGACCCGAGCCTGATGGCGCGGCCCGGGAACCAGGACATCGGCGTGACCGCGCTGCTGGTGCCGCTCGTCTTCCGCGGCGATGCCCTCGGCGTGCTCGTCGCGCTCGACCCACTCGGCCGCGATACCGGCTTCAGCGACGAGGACGAGGGCGTGCTCGTCTCCTTTGCGGCAAGCGCCGCGACGGCCGTCGGCACAGCCCAGTCGGTGGCCGAAGACCGCACGCGCGAGAGCATCGCCGCCGCCGAGCGCGAGCGGGGCCGCTGGGCGCGCGAGCTGCACGACGAGTCGCTGCAGAGCATGGCCGGGCTGCGCGTGTTGCTCGCTGCGGCGCGGCGCAGCGATCCCGAGGAAGTCGACAACCTGCTCAAGCAGGGAATCGAGCAGGTGGACACGGCAATTGGCGAGATGCGCCGCCTGATCGCCGACCTGCGACCACCGGCGCTCGACGAGCTGGGGCTTGGAGCAGCGCTGGAGGCGCTGGGAGAACGGATCGCCATGGGCGAAACGATCGAAGTCGAGATGACCCTCAATCTCGACTTCCAGGATGGACGCGCCCCGACCCGCCTGCTCAGCGAGCTCGAGGACACCGTCTACCGGATGGTGCAGGAGGCGCTCAACAACACCGTCCGTCACGGCGAGACGGGACGGGTACGGGTCGACGTGCACGAGGGCGGCGGCCTGCTGCACGTCGAGGTCGCCGACCGGGGACGGGGCTTCGACCCAAGCGCGGCGACCGACGGCTTCGGCTTGATCGGCATGCGGGAACGGGTCGAGCTCGCCGGCGGCACACTGGAGTTGCGCAGCTCTCCTGGGAAAGGAACGACGATCGTCGCCAGCCTGCCGGCGGTGCATCGCGAAGACGGCGACGCCGTAGCCGCTGCCTAGAGCATCGCGCGGTAGAAGCTGTAATCGCTGCGATCCGGACGCAGGTTCGAGGCGAGCGCCAGGTGGTGCCGAGCGCGCTCGGTCTCCCCTGTCTTTGCCAGCGCCCGGCCAAGGCAGAAGTGGGCGTAGTCATTGACCTGGTGGCGCTCGACCACGGCCTTGAACTCGACCGCGGCGGCGGCGAAGCGACCGGAGCGGAAGTAGGCGCGACCCAGCGCCTCGCGCACCGAGGACTTCTCGGGCGCCCGCCGTGCCGCCTCCTCGAGCGGCGCCGCCGCCTCCTCGAAGTCCTCCTCCTCGAGCAGCTCGATGCCGCGCCGGTAGAGGGTGAAAGTGGAGTCCTGCGGCTCTGCGGGCATCGCACAAGTGTAGGAGGCCGTTGCGGCCGGCTCGACGCGTGCGGGACGAGATTGGATAGGCTCGCGCGCGTTCGAGGGAGACGAATGGGGAGCGACGCTTGAAACTCGTGATCGGCATCGTGCGGCCCGAGAAGGCCAACGACGTGCTGGAGGCGCTCTACCGGGCCGAGGTGCGGGGCGTCTCGATGAGCCGCGTGCAGGGCCATGGCGGTGAGCTGGAGCGGGTCGAGACCTACCGCGGCACGACCGTGAAGATGGGTCTCGCCGAGAAGGTGCGCTTCGAGATCGCCGTCTCCGACGAGTTCGTGCAGCCGACGGTCGACGCGCTCTGCGAAGGGGCGCGGACCGGCGCCGTCGGCGACGGCAAGATCTTCGTCCTGCCCCTCGACCGCGCCGTGCGCATCCGTACCGGCGAGACCGACCATGGCGCCGTAACGCCGGTGGACGGATGAGCGAGCTGCCGACACTCGTCGCCGCAATCGACACCGGCGACACCGCCTGGATGCTGGCCGCAACGGCGCTGGTGCTGATGATGACCCCGGCGCTGGGCCTCTTCTACGCCGGCCTGGTGCGCTCGAAGAACACCCTCAACACCTTCATGATGTGCGTCGCGGCGATCGCGGTCGCGATGGTCACCTGGGCGCTGGTCGGCTACTCGCTCGCCTTCGACGGCACCGGCGATCTGATCGGCGGCTTCGGTCACGTCGGCCTGCAGGGCGTCGACTTCCTGCCGCGCAACGACGAATCGACCATCCCCCACCTGCTCTTCATGGCCTTCCAGGCCACCTTCTGCATCATCACCGTGGCGCTGGTCTCCGGCGCGGTGGTCGAGCGCATGCGCTTCGGCGCCTTCCTCGTCTTCGCCGCGCTCTGGTCGGTGCTCGTCTACGCCGTGCTCGCCCACTGGGCCTTCGGTGGCGGCTGGCTGGCCGAGCGCGGCACGCTCGACTTCGCCGGTGGCGTACCGGTCGAGATGGCGTCCGGCTTCTCCGCTCTGGCCGCGGCTCTGGTGGTCGGCGCGCGCAAGGACTACGGACGGCAGGCGCTGCTGCCCCACAACGCGGTCTACGTCCTGCTCGGCGCCGGCCTGCTGTGGTTCGGCTGGTTCGGCTTCAACGGCGGCAGCGGTTTCAACACCGGCACCAACAGCGTGCTCGCCTTCACCAACACGCTGCTGACCCCCGCCTGCGCGCTGGTCACCTGGTTCGTCCTCGACCTGATCCGCGGCCGCAAGGTGACGGCGATCGGCGCTGCTACGGCGATCATCGTCGGCTGCGTGTTGATCACGCCGGCGGGCGGCTTCATCAGCCCCGGCTGGGCGATGGTGCTCGGCTTCCTCGGCGCCCTGCCCTGCTACGCGGTGATCGTTTGGCGGCCCCGCACCCGCGTCGATGAGACGCTCGACGTGCTCGCCGCCCACGGCATCGCCGGCTTCACCGGCATCCTCTTCATCGGCCTCGTCGCCCAGATCGGCTGGAACGGCCTCGCCGACGGCCTCTTCTACGGCAACGCCGATCAGCTCCTCGACCAGGCTCTCGCGGCGCTCGCCGCCCCCGTCTATGCCTTCACCGTGACCTTCGTCCTGCTCAAGCTGATCGGCGCCGCGATACCCCTGCGCGCCTCAGAGCACGACGAGGCCGTCGGCATGGACGTCACCTACCACGGCGAGGAGGCCTACGTCACCGGCGAGGGCGCGATCCTCGTCGTCCCCGAGGACGGCATCGAGGTCCCGGTCCCGGTCGCCGACCCGGGCTGATCAACGCGAGGCGCCGAAGGCCTCTCAGGTGGCATCATTTCCGCATGGCTACCTTCATCGTCGGCTTCGACGGCAAGTGGCAAGAGAGATTCGACGACGAAGAAGAAGCGGTCGATTGGGCACGTGAAGTGGCGGCTACGGGGCGCACCGTCGAGGTGGTTAGGCGTCGCTTCGGCTTCTGCAAGTTCATCACCGGTTTTCCCGAGACGAATCAGGCCGAGCTGCGGGCTCGCTGGAGAAGGCCGGTTGGCCTCTTCATTGGCGCCGGAGCGAGCGGCGTCTACGGCGGGGGGGACAGCGGGGGTGATGGTGGCGATGGCGGCGGGGGCTGCTAACCGGTCGCCGCTCCGGCGGAGGCGTCCTCCGCACTACTGAGCGGCCGGTGGTCGCGGATCAAGTCGGCGGCGCGCTCGGCGATCGCGATCGTCGGGGCGTTGGTGTTGCCGCGCGGGACCGTCGGCATCACCGAAGCGTCGACCACGCGCAGGGCCTCGACGCCATTGACGCGCAGCTCGGTGTCGACCACTGAGCCGATCGCGCAGGTGCCCACCGGGTGGTAGATCTCGTAGGTGGTGCGGGCGATGTGGGCGCGGAGGGCCTGCTCGGAGTCACCATCGGGGACCGTATACGGGGCGGCGCAGTAGGGGCGCAGCGACGGCTGTCCGCTGATCTCCGCAACGAGCCGCACGGCGTCGATCATCCGCGCCATGTCCGACTCGGCCTCGTAGAAGGCATTGCGGATGGCGGGGTGGGCGGTCGGGTCGTTGGAGGCGAGCCGCACCGAGCCACGGCTCTCGGGCCTCAGCAGACAGGGCGAGATCCAGACGCCGTGCGCCTCGGGGTCGCCCATGCCCTCTTCGACGATGTGGATCGGGGCGACGTGGAACTGCACGTCGGGAGCCTCCGCGCCGGCCCCGACCCGGGCGAAGCCGCCCGACTCGGCCAGGTTGGAGGCGAACGGGCCGGTCTGGGAGGCCTCGAACTCCTCCTGCGCCGCCGGCTCCAGCGCAAGCAGCAGGCTCTCGGGCTCGGGTGTCGTCCAGACGGCGTAGGTGGCGGGGTGGTCTGAGAGGTTCTCCCCCACCGCCGGCTGGTCGAGCAGCACCTCGACTTCGCGCATCGTCAGGTGTTCGGCCGGGCCGACGCCGGAGAGCATCAGCAGCTGCGGCGAGTTGTAGGTCCCGCCGCAGAGGATCGTCTCGCGCTCGGCGCGCAGCTCCTGCGCCTGGCCGAGCTGGCTCGCCTCGACCCCGACCGCGCGGGTGCCCTCGAAGAGCACGCGGTTGACGTGCATGTAGGGCATCACGGTGAGGTTCGGCCGTTCGATCGCCGGGTGCAGGTAGGCGACGGCGGCGCTGGCCCGCATGCCGCCGCGCTGGGTCACCTGGTACATGCCGACGCCGTCCTGCTCGGCGCCGTTGAAGTCCTCATTGCGGGCAAGGCCTGCCTCGACCCCGGCCTCGACGAAGGCCGGGGTGATCCGGTTGCCCGAGCGCTGGTCGGAGACCGGCAGCGGCCCGCCGACGCCGTGCCACTGCGATGCGCCGCGTTCGTTGTCCTCGGATTGGAGGAAGTAGGGAAAGAGGTCGTCCCAGGTCCAGCCTGGCTGGCCCCACCCGTCGTAGTCGAGGCGGTTGCCGCGGATGTAGACCATCGCGTTGATCGAGGAGGACCCGCCCAGCACCTTGCCGCGCGGCAGCGTGATGCGCCGCCCGTCGCAGTTGGGCTCCGGCGCCGAGCTGTAGTGCCAGTCGACCTCCGTGCGAGCCAGCGAGAGGTAGCCGAGCGGCACGTGGATGTTCTGGTTGGTGTCCGGCGGGCCGGCCTCGAGCAGCAGGACGGTCGTGTCGGGATCCTCCGAGAGGCGCGCCGCGAGGACGCAGCCGGCCGATCCGGCGCCGACGATCACGTAGTCGTACATACCGCTCCCTCCGTTGGCTGCCGCAGCGCATTGCCCGCGAACTGGCGTCGAATGCGCTTCCCGGAACCCATGTCCGGCTCCGTCGAGTCTACGTGCAATGCCTCAGCATGCAGGCGAATTCAGCGGAGGCTGCTACGGTGAGTGGGTCGGGTCTGGCGCTTCCGCCACCCGAGAGGTTCCGTTCCCTCCGTGCTCTGCTTTGCATTTAGGGGTCGCTGGATCTCCCCTGAATCGCTCAAGAAGGAGCAACAACATCGTGTCGTTTGCCGACCTCGGCATATCCAAAGCCGTGGTGCGCGCGCTCGCCGAGCGCGACATCACGCAACCGTTCCCGGTCCAGCAGCTCGTCGTCCAAGACGCGCTCGCCGGCCACGACCTACTCGTCCAGTCACCGACCGGCTCGGGCAAGACCTTGGCCTTCGGCATCCCGCTGGCAGATCTCCTCGAGCCCGGCGCCAAGCGTCCATCGGCGCTGGTGCTGGCTCCCACCCGCGAGCTGGCGGCGCAGATCGTCGACGAGCTCGACTCGATCGCCCGCGCCCGGCGGCTCTCGGTCGCGGCCGTCTATGGCGGTGTCGGCTTCGGCCCGCAGATCAAGGCCGCGCAATGTGCCGACGTCGTCGTCGCCACCCCGGGCCGGCTCGAGGACCTGATCGCGCGCGGCGCGATCTCGCTGCGCAGCGTGCGCGTGCTCGTCCTCGACGAGGCCGACCGCATGCTCGACATGGGCTTCAAACCCGCTGTCAGCCGCATCGTCGACCAGACGCCCCCGCAGCGCCAGACCCTCTTCTTCTCGGCGACGCTGGAGGGCGCAACCGGGAAGCTCGCCGCCGCCTACACTCGCAAGCCGCGCCGCCACACCCAGGCCGCGCCCGAGCGCAGCGAGGCGGAGATCGAACACCGCTTCGTCCACGTCGAATCGCAGAGCGCCAAGCTGGACCACCTGGCGGGAGAGCTGCGCGGGCCCGACGGCGGTCGCACGCTGGTCTTCGTGCGCACCAAGCGCGGCGCCGACCGCCTGGTCAAGCGGCTGCGCAGTCGCGAACTGGACGCCGTCGCGATGCACGGCGACAAGAGCCAGGGACAGCGCGAACGTGCTTTGGCCCGCTTCGAGCGCGGCGAGGTCGAAGTGCTGGTCGCGACCGACGTGGCCGCACGCGGCATCGACGTCGCCGACATCGCCCACGTGATCAACTTCGACGCCCCCGGCGACCGCGACTCCTACGTGCACCGCGTCGGCCGCACAGGCCGGGCCGGGCGCAATGGCGCCGGAACCAGCTTCGTGCTCACCGACCAGGCAGCCGAGATGCGCCGCATCGCACGCGAGCTCGGCCTGATCCACGAGTTCGAGCGCAGCCTCGCAGGCGTCGCCACCGAGCGCCCGGCTCCCCAGGCCGGCTCGAAGCCGGCGGCGCGCCGGCGCCGGCGCCGGCGCAAGGTGCCCGCATGAGCCTGCAGACGTCCGCCAAGAAGTGGATCTGCGACGGCTGCGGGGTCAGCACCAGCCACGCCGACGGCAAGCCGGCAGCGCTTCCTGCCACCTGGGTCCGCTCCGCGGCAGGCTGTTTCTGCCTGGTCTGCCGCCGTGAGCGCGCCGCCGAGGCGGCGCTCGACGCGGCGCCGGAAGGCAGTCCGGTCGACGCCCGCGCCAAACTGCGTCGGGCGGCGCTGATCGAGTTCGAGGTAAGCCGCACGCCCAACCAAACCGACGGCACCATCGCCCGGGCCTGTCGGACCTCGGTATCCGCGGTCAGCCGGGCACGGCGCCGGCTCCAGCTTCCCGACCCGCCGGCGGCGACCCCGAGCCAGCGGGCTAAGCTTCGCCGCCCCGCGAGCCGATAGGAGTTCCTGGTGGGGATCGCGTGCAGATAGGAATCGGGCTGGCGGTTGCCGCGGCGCTGCTGACCAACCTCGCGTCGCTGTTCAAGCACCGCGGCTGCCACCACGCAGAGCCAGTCTCGATCCGCAAGCCGCTGCGCAGCGCTCGCGGCCTGGCTGCCTCACCCTGGTTCGTCGCCGGCTGGGGAATCGCCGCGGTCGCCTGGCTCGTCCACATCGCCGCCCTCTCGATGGCGCCGATCTCGATCGTCCAGGCCGTCCTGGCTGGAGGCGCGGTGACCCTTGCCGTGATGGCCCAGCGCCTCTTCGGCGATCCGGTCGAGCGGCGTCAGTGGGGAGCACTGCTGCTCGGCGGTACCGGCCTCGCCCTGCTCGTGCTCACCGTTCCCAATTTCAGCGGCGAGCATTCCGGCTTCACCGTGGGCGGCATGCTCGGCTTCGAGGGCGGGCTGGCGCTGCTCGCGGCGGGGTTGGCGCTGGGACACCATCGCTCCGAGCGCCTCGCCGGCTACGACCGGATCGTGCTCGCGGCGATCGCGGGAACGCTCTTCGCGCTTGCCGGTATCGCGATCAAGGGATTGACCGGCGCCGGGGACGTCTCGGTGGTCGTGCTGGCACCTTGGATCCTGCTGACCCTGGCCGCCGGGCTCGGCGCCCAGTACGCCGCGGCGGCTGCCCTCCAGCGCGGCGGTGCGATCGAGACGATCGGCTTGATCGGTCTCGTCGCCAATGCCGCCCAGATCATTGGCGGCGTCCTCGTCTTCGGCGACCCGCTCTCGAGCGACCCGCTCGGCCTCGCCCTGCAGGCGAGCGCCTTCGCCATGGTCTGCGCCTCGGCGCTGCTCATCCATTCGCAGCGACCGGGCATGAGACCGCTGGTCAGCGCGGTCTAGCCCAGCCCCGCAAGCAGATTGGGCGCGGCGACCAATTGGCCGCCGCGCCCTTTGCTGCCGGCGTCTCTACCGTCCGCCCGCTAACAGCCACTCACCTTGAGCGGCAGGTTCTTGTCGCGCAATTTCTTGCCGTTCTGCGCCTTCATGTTGAGCACCGCGTCCAGCGGGCCTTTGCAGAGGTTCCTGGAGTTGACCAGGAGGCCCTTCTCCTTGCCGCCTTCCATGCGGAGGATGAACTTGCTCACCGGGACATCCGGCGTGCCGTTGAACACCGTCTTCATGCCGCCGTTCACGGTGCTGATCACACCGTACAGCTGGATGGTGACCTGGCCGCGCAGGTCGGCCACCAGGTCCGGCAGCTTGTGGTTGGAGGAGACCAGATAGACCGGCCCGCTCAATGGCTTGCCGAGCAGCGGGCTCCTCGCCTTGGCGTGCCCGTAGACCGCTCTCTTGGGGCAATTGCGCGAGGCCAGCTGCGGCCTCGTGCAGACGGTCCCGATGTTGCCCTGGTCCAGGAACAGCGCGTGCGGGAGGGTCAGCGCCGTGCGCAGGACGTTGGCATCGTCGCTGCGGGTCTTGAGGACCGCCCGCAGCTTCGGGTGCTTTGCCCGTTGGGTGGTGCCCGGCCCACCGAGCAGCTTGACCTGCAGCTTCGGCTTGAAACCGAGCCGCTTGCACTTGCTCGCCCGGTAGGACGCCGAGACCGGGTAGGAGCTGAACGCGGCCGGATCGGTCGGGTCGGCTCCGCCGCCGTTGATGACGCCTTTGACGGCGCCGGCACGGCAGTTGGTCGGGTTGAGCATGAACTTCTTGCGATCGATTTCGACGTCGATCGTGCGCAAGTCGAGCTTGACGCCACCGAACACATCCGGGATCGGGTCGGCGACCGCGTTGACCTGGGCGGTTTTCTTGTTGACGAACAGCGCCACCCGAACGACCACGTTGCCGAGGTCGAACGGCCCGGCCACCGCAGGGGTGACCACGACCATCGAGAGCGGTGCGCCTTTGTACGGGCCGGCGAGGTACGCCTTGCCGTCGATCTTCAGCGGATTGGCACCGGTGCCGGCGCTTGTCGAGGTAGTGCCGATCTGACTCGCCGGACAGCTGGGGCTTGCCTGCTCGGATGCCCCGCTTGCTCCCTCAGCCGCCGCGATGGCGCCCTCGGAGCAGTATGGGATGCCCTTCAGCTTGCCGGTGAGACCCTTCGGCAGAGTAACGTCGACGCCCTTGATCTCCTGCTCACCCGGACTGCGCCCGATATGGACGCGGAACGGGCTGTAGACCTTGGCCTTCGTCCTATCCGATTTGGCCGTGTAGCTCGGTGTGAACGGCCGCTCGGCCAGCGTTTTCGGGCAGCTGCCGCCACCCGGCGCCGTCGAGAGCGTGAACCCGCTTGACGGAGTCCTGGTCGATTTCGGAGTAGACCACGGTTCGAACCTGCTGGTCGTGGTTGCCGGCGAACACGTCGGCGGGCTGCTCAGGACACCGCTGGGGTGATTGAGATGGACTTTCACCGAGGTGAACGGCACCTGAGGCGTTTCGGCGAACGTCGTCGTCAGCTGCCCGGTTTTCGGGTTGGCCTTGGTGTTGCCGATCAGCCGGGCGGAGATCCCGTATCGAGCCGACTCGGCGGCGACGAAGAGACGGAACTCGTTGCCGGATTCCGGGTCGCGGCTGAGCTGCTCGCCGAGGTAGGCACTGCCCTTCAGCGCACCTTTCGGCAGCGGCGGCGTCTCGACTTCGACCGTGCCGATCTTCGAGCCCTCTGGACAGGCAATCGGGTTGCGGGTGCCCTTGCCGAACTGGGCGTCGGTGCACGACTGCAGCGCGTTGGCCGCCGACGGGTTGAGGCCCATTCCCAGCGGCAGCGTGATGTCCGCGTTGCGCAAGTGCGACTCGCTTTGGGTTTCGCCGCCGGTGATGAAGGGCAGCGTCGTCTCGATAGTCGGTTGTGCCGGTGAGTCGACCCGATCCGTTCCCGGCGTCACGTTGAGGCCCGGATCGAAGGGCACGGTGTTGCAGCCGGTCTGCGTCAGGCCCTCCGGTAGGGACAGGTCCGATGCGAACGGCGTCGCGCTGTTGGGGAAGTCGGCTTCGGGCAGAGCCACTGCCTCGGCCCGTAGGTACGTCGTGTAGATGCCCTCGTAGGGGGGCAGCTGGGCGCTGAAGCAGGTGGTCGGGTTGGTGATGTAGGTGCCGTCACCGGAGCGACCGAAGTTCACCAGCCGGCTTTTCCAGCTCAGCGTGCCGGGGTTCGGGTCGGGCAGGTGGATCGTGAAGCTCTCGTGGTAGTCGCTCTCCCAGGCCACCGCGGTTTCGAGGATCACGGTTTTCTTGCTGCCGGGGGCGCCGACTTTGAAGCCGAACCGTGCCGGTTCGCCAAATCCGGGCTCGAGGTTGTAGAGCGGAACTCTGGTTGCGCCGGGTGTCGGCGGCACCGCTGTTCCTTTGCCTGGCCCGGCAATGATCTTGACCGTCAGCCGCTCTTCGCCCACCTGAGTCTCCGGCGGACAGCTGGGGCCTTCGCCAAGGGCTGGAGGGAGCGGGGTGTTGAACTGTTCCATCGTGCATTGGGGGGTCGCCTGCGGGTTGACCGTCAGACCGGGAGGAAGATCGACGTGGATCGTCTTAACCGGGCCGATCGGGACGAATTTCCCGGGTTCGAATTCTT
>DATNHC010000090.1:0-4121 GCA_035605155.1 Solirubrobacterales bacterium | reverse complement strand
ATAGCTAGTCTGTGTCCGTGGCCGACGCCGAGCTGAAGCAGAAGGTCGAGGAGCTGATCGCCGCCAACCCGGTGCTGCTTTTTATGAAGGGCACGCCGGAGGCGCCGCGCTGCGGCTTCTCGATGCGCGTCGTGCAGGTGCTCGACACGATGGACGTCGAGTACGGCGCAATCGACGTGCTGCCCGCCCTGCAGCCGTTGCGCGAAGTCACCGCCGAGATCTCCGACTGGCAGACCTTCCCACAGCTCTACGTCAACGGCGAGCTGCTGGGCGGCGCCGACATCGTCGAGGAGATGCTCGACTCCGGCGAGCTGGCCGAGGCGCTTGGGGTCGAGCAGCCCGACGTACCGGCTGCCACGACGCAGTCAGCACCGCCCGCCCAGTCGCCCCCGTTGCAGATCGAATAACGCGCAGCCGACATTCCCACCCCCAGGTGGGATCAATGTCCGAAGCGAACTAGACCGCAGCCGTCTCGGCCGCGTCGTCCTTCACCTGGAAAGACGAACCGCAACCGCAGGCCGCAACCACGTTCGGGTTGTTGACCTGGAAGCCCGCGCCCTGCAGCCCTTCGACGTAGTCGACCTCGGAGCCGAAGACGAACTGCATGCTGACCTTGTCGACGAGGACCGAGACGTCGCCGACCTCGAATACGTGGTCGTCCTCCTTGGCGCGGTCGAAGGCGAGCGCATACTGGAAGCCCGAGCAGCCACCGCCGCGGACGGCGACACGCAGCGCCTGATCCTCGGAATCCTGTGAGCCGAGCAGCTCGGCGATCTTGCCGGCCGCCTTCTCGGTCAGCGAGATGGCCGCCGGTGAGTCGTTCATTGGGTCAGTCACTTCACAAAGTGTAGCGGGAGGTCTGCGAGAATCGCCGACCTTGAGCGCGTCCATCGAAACCGCGGTTGTCTGTGACACGACGGCCTACCTGCCGAACGAGCTGATCGCAGCGCACGGGATCCACAGAATCAGCCTCTACGTGGCGGTTGATGGACGGCAGGAAGCCGAGGCGGAGATCGCAGACTACGCCGAGTTCTATGAGCGGTTGCGCGCCTCCGACAACGGAGCGACCACCTCTCAGCCCTCGATCGGGGATTTCGTCTCCGTCTACGAACCGCTGCTGGCGGAAGGCCGTGAGATCGCCTCGATTCACCTCTCGGCTGGCATTTCGGGCACCTTCGAGGCGGCCGGCCAAGCCCGCGAGCGGCTGATCGCCGACGGCAAGGAGGGAGAGCGAATCCATCTCTTCGATTCTCGCTCGGCTTGTGGCGGCACCGGTCTCTGCGTGCTTGCCGCGGCGGCGGCGGCCAAAGCGGGTGGCGACGCCAGCGCGGTGCTCGCCCGCGCGCAGCGAGCGCGAGAGGAGCTGAAGATGTGGTTTGCGATCGACACGCTCGAGTACCTGCGTCGCGGCGGTCGCATCGGCGGCGCCCGCGCCTGGATCGGCTCAGCGCTGAAGATCAAGCCGATCCTCACGCTCGAGGAGGAGATCACGCCGGTCGAGCGCGTCCGCACCCGTGCCCGCTCGATCGAGCGCCTGCGCGACTACGCCCGGCAGCGGCACGAGTCGGGCCTCGACGCTTGGGTCGTTCAGCACATCCAGGACCCTGAGACAGCCGGCGGCCTGATCGAAGACGCCCGCGAGATCTTCGGCTGCGAGCCAGCCTTCACCTCCGAGGTGGGTCCCGTGATCGGAGCCCATGTCGGTCCCGGCCTGCTCGGCATCGGCAGCGTCAGCAAAGACGTCTTGAGCTGACGCCCCTCGCAGTCGTTACTTCCTGCGCCGGACGCTGGTCTCGGCGGAAGGCTAGCCGGAAACGCGCTCGCCAAGCGTGTTGAGCATCTCCTCGACACGGACGAACTTGACGCGGGGGCGGCCGTGGGGCTCGCCGCGGCCCACCTCGGCTTGGTCGATCGCCTGCCAATCCTCGAAGCTGACATAGCGGACGCCGCGCTCTACAAGCAACGCCTCGACCGCGGCTGGGTCCGGGCTCTCGGGATTGAGCAGTGTCTGCGACTCGACATCCGCAAGCAAGTGCTGCACGGTCTCCAGAGCGTCCTTCTTGTTGGTGCCGATCACGCCGGACGGGCCGCGCTTGATCCAGCCGGCCGTGTAGTGGCCGACCCTGTGACCGGCATCGTGAGAGTCGAGCACGCGGCCGCCCTCGTTGAGGATCAGGCCGCGCTTGTCGTCGAAGGGTACGCCCTCGATCGGGATGCCCGTGTAGCCGACCGAGCGCAGTACCAGCCCGCACTCGAGCTCTTCGCGAACGCCGGTATCCCTGGCGCGCAGCGTGCCACCCTCGTCAACCAGCTCGTTGCGACCGATCACGATCCCTTCCACCTTGCCGTCCCCCTTGATCTCGACCGGGGAGGCGAGGAAGCGCAGCACGATGCGCTGCTTCTTACCCTCAGGCGTTCGCTGGGAGAACTCGCGCAGCGTCTCGACGTTTACTCGCGTTGTCTTGTCGGCCTCCTCGGACTCTAGGTACGCGGCGCTCGCCGGATCGAGCTCGACCTCAGACGGATCGACGATCACGTCGGCATCCTCCATCTCGCCCAGCTCCTTGATCTCCGGGTTGGTGAAGGCGGCCTGAGCTGGCCCGCGGCGGCCGAGGACGACGATCTCACGGATTTGCTTGCGGTCGAGCAGCTCGATCGCGTGGTCGGCGGTGTCGGTCTGGCGCAGCTCGTGGTCGGTCAGCGCCAGCATGCGGGCGACGTCCATCGCCACGTTGCCGTTGCCGATCACCACGGCGCGCTCGCAGGAGAGGTCGAACTCGTTGTCCGCGTAGTCGGGATGGGCGTTGTACCAGCCGACGAAGGCGGTGGCGGCATGGCTACCGGGCAGCTCTTCGCCGGGGATGCCAAGCTGGCGGTCGGTCTCGCAGCCGACCGTGAAGACGATCGCGTGGTAGAGCCGCTCTAGGTCCTCGACCTCGATGTCGTGGCCGACCTTGACGTTGCCGAAGAAGCGAAAACCCTCGCGCGCTGCGGTTTTCTCGTAGACACGGATCACCGACTTGATCTTCGGGTGGTCGGGGGCAACGCCGCCGCGGACGAGGCCGAAGGGAGTGGGGAGGCGGTCGAAGAGGTCGACCTGGGCGTGCGTGTCGGCGTCTTTGAGGATGTGCTCTGCCGCGTAGAAGCCCGAGGGGCCGGCGCCAATGATGGCGACGCGCAGAGGGGTCTCTGGGGTTCCGATCTGGCTCATGGCGAGCGCGAAAGAATAGGGGACGAGGGGCCGCGGTCGCCTATGCGGCAAGCAGCAGCGCGTTGCACGGGGGGCAGATGCCGTGGCTGATCGCGGGCAGCTCGGAGCGGTTGAACAGCTGCAGCCGCCGGGCCGCCTCCTCGACCTCGATCCAGTCGCCGTCGACCTCGAAGCGATCGCACCAGCCGCACATCTCCAGCGTGTCCCCGCCTCGCGGGGCGTCGGCATCGAGCAGCGGCTGCGGAGCGTCCCACGCCTGCTCTGAGCGCAAGCGGGCCGAAAAGAGGACGACGCGGCCGCCTGGACGGGCGACGATGCGAATGTCCATCTCGCGTCGCACCGCGGGCCCGTCGCAGCGGAAGGGCAGTTCAACGTGGCCCACCTCGTCACGGATGCGGCGTACCAACATCCGCTGCAGCTTTCTCAGCTCGTGGCCGGCGACGTAGTCCCAGAGCGAGCGGCCAAGGCTGGTAGACGCCTCAGGCCAGCCATTCTCTTCGGCGAAGCGGTAGTAGCCATCGTCGACCTTGATCAGGTGGTCCTGCTCGTCGATGGCGTAGCTAAGTGCCTGCGCGGTCATGAGCTGGCGGCTACGGCGCTGGGTACGCCATCGAGCGCGTCAAGGGCCTTGCCTGCCGAAAGCGCCACGCAGGTGAAGATCGGCGTCTCCAGCTCCGTGTACTCGCTCGACTCGGTTGGGCGCAGCTCCTGCACGAGGTCGAGGAACTCACCCGGGTCGTCGCCCTCGAAGGCGACCACGAACTCCTGGTCGTCGAGGCCGAACGAGTAGGTCGTGTTGAGCTTGACCGACGGGTAGGTCGTGCCGACGTGGATGTGCTCGCGCATCATCTTCTGGCGGGTGTCGGGATCGAGCCCGTACCACTCGCGCGTCTTCACGAACGGATAGACG
>DATNHC010000089.1:0-7949 GCA_035605155.1 Solirubrobacterales bacterium | reverse complement strand
CCTAGATGGTTGATTCCACGGCGAAGGCCGTGATCGAGGATTTCAATGCAGAGAGGCCGAAGTCGGCGGTGCTGAAGCAACCGTCGACCGAAAGGCCACGATGCACGCCGACCTCGACACTCTCTGCACCGTCGTTTATTGCACGGCAAACGATCTCCTGCCCGAGAAACCGGGAAACGCCCGCCGCAGAGTCACCGACGCGGAGGTCGCAACCCTCTGCGTCGCCCAGGCGATCATGGGTATCCCCTCCGATCGCCGCTTCCTGGCGGTCGCCCGCAAGCGTCTTCGCGATCTCTTCCCCGAGTTGCCCCAGCAGCCCGGCTTCCACAAGCGAAGAGCCCGCCTGGCCGAGACGATCGAGTGGCTCATCGGCGTCTTTGCCGCCGAGTCCCCTGGCTTCCACGACGAGGTGCTGCTCATCGACTCCACCCCGCTTGAGTGCGCCCGCTCCGTGGAGACGACGCGCCGCTCGGCTCTCGCGGATGCGGCCGACTACGGCTGGTGCGGCTCCCATTCGCGCTTCTTCTGGGGCTTTCGCCTGCACGGCCTCTTCGCGCCAGACGGCACACCCAAGGCCTTCACGCTCGCCTCTCCCAAGCGCGACGAGCGCGAGGTCGGGGTCGAGCTGCTCCAAAGAGCAAGCCGAAGCGGTGGGGAGATCCTCATCGCCGACAAGGGCTATGCCGGGCGCGAGTTCGCCGCGGCGGTCGACCAGCTCGACGCAACGATCCTCAGGCCGGCCCGAAAGAACGAGTCCGACAACGGCATTCACCTCGCTCCGATCCGACAGCGAATCGAGTCGATCTTTTGGACCTGCAAGGACATCCTCACCCTCGAGCGCCATGGCGCTCGCACCCTGCACAACCTGCGTGCTCGCATCGCCCAGCGCTTCCTGGCACTGGCCGCATGCGTCGCGCTCAACCACAGGCTCGGGCGTCCGAGTCGCGCCTTGGTCGACTACGTCGCCTGAGGGCGTGGAATCAACCATCTAGACGGAAGAAGCCGCCACCACGGAACATCGTCGTGGGCGAATCGCCCCGCGCTTCTGAGCTCACGCCGTCACCAGTGCCGGCTTGCGACCCGCGGGCGCCACGTCCAGCACGAACTCAAACCCCAGACGGCGGACCGCATTGATGATCGTGTCGACCTCCGAGTTGTGCTCCCCAGACTCGAGCTTGACGACGCGAGGCTGCGACACGCCCAGCTTCTTCGCCAGGGCTCTCTGGCTCAGTTTGTGCTCCACGCGGTAACGCAGCAGCGTTGCCGCAAACTCCCGCGCGGGTTTTACCGCCAGGACTACGAATCGATCGCCGAACCGTGCATAGATCGGCCGAGCCTCACAAGCCCCTACTTCGGCCGTAGCTCGAACAGATTCGCCTCGCCCTTCAAGTTCGACCTGCTGGCCATGCTTGCCTCTGAACCCGGCCGGCTGTTCACGAAGGACGAGCTGCTGTTCAAGGTCTGGGGACACCCGGAGGGCGCCAGCACCCGGACCATCGATTCGCGCGTCAGCAGCATCCGGTGCAAGCTGCGCAGGGCCGGTGTCGAGGGCTTCATCGTCAACTACCGAGGCTGGGGCTACAAGCTCTGCGAGGGGGTGTCGATCAAGCCGTGAAGGCTCCACAATGACCTGTCCGTACCTCTTGGGAACTAAGCAGTAACTGCTTTGAGACGTTAGGGTGCGACCCATTAATTGGACGTTTGGTCGAGGAATGGGGAGGCAGGAGTGAGCGGATCGACGGTTTCGGCTTGGCTGCGCAGCGCGTGCGGCCTTGCGGTGGTGGCTCTTGCGATCGCCGCAACCCCGGCGGACGCTGCCCGGGGTGGCGGGCAGGTCCAGGTGGCCGCAAACATCTCTGGCTCGACGCTTGTCGTCGCCGTCAACACCCTCCCCCGCTCGCGCTGCGAGCTGCGCCTCGGCGCAGGGACCGAGGCTATTGCGCTACCGGTCCTCCACGTCACCTCCGGCGGTCGTGGCCGGGTCCAAACCGAGCTGTCGGCCGACGCCCCAACCGGCGAGCAGCGGGTGGTGGCAACCTGCGGCCATGCCGGGGTGGTGAGGGTTGGGAAGACGAGCGTTTCGATCTCGGCAATCGCCCTTAACGGACCAATCGCAACCGCCTACAACATCGCTTTGGACGTGCTCTTGGTCGGCGCCCTCCTAGTCTTCGCCCTGCTCTTGGGGGAGATGGCGATCGGGTCGGCCGAAATGCGGGAGCGCTTCATGCGCTCGCTGGCCCTAGCCTTCGGCGCGATCTTCGCGCTCGGCGCTCAGGTGACGGGTGTCGACTTCGCCGGTTCGGTGGTCGACAGCCTGGTCGGTGCCGATCCGGCGGGAACCGGGACGAAGCTGCTGCTCGCAGTCCTCGCCGCCTTGGTCGCCGCCGCCTTCGGCTGGTACTTCACCCAGGTAGTCCTCCGTGGCGAGACTTGGGGCGTGCGCCTTGCTTGTGGGCTGGGGTCGATCACGATCGTCGGCCTGACGGTGATTCTGGCGGAGGCCATCTACGAGCAGGGGCTGTTTCTTGAAGCGGCGGCGATTCCCAACTTCGCCTTCATGGTCGGCCTGATCGGGGGAGTGATCTTCTCGGTCCCGGCCGCCGATGCGTCGACCGGAGGTCGTGGCGGTGTGTTGACGGACCTGATTGGCAAGCTGGCCAAAGGCCGCGGGGCATCTGGTGATGGCACCCGGTCGCCCGAGCGCCGCAGCCCGTTCGCCGGTGACTGAGATGGCACACCGCAAGACCCGGCGCCGCTGCCCCTACTGCAGCGAGGAGATCGAGCTGGGCCAGTGCCCGGTCGTCGCCACGAGCATTGAGGGCCTGGGTGGGCTGGAGGGCGTGGATGTGAGCGACCTGGACGAAGTCTCCCTGCCGTCGAAAACCGTGCCGCTGCGGAGGCTGGAGAAGACGAAGTGGCCGGTCTTGGCCGAGCCTCCGAACAAGAGCGCGGGGCGACGCAGGCGGGAGCGCTCCCTCATTGGTCGCGCGCTGGGCGACGACGGAGGGGTGATCGAGCGGCTCGACAGCGGCAAGCTGCCGCGGGAGGACGTGCCGGCCCGGGCCTGTCCTGCCTGCGAGAACCCCCTCCCCCCCTCGATCGACACTCGCGAAACCGCTGTGATCGCGGTCGTCGGGGTAAACCGCGTCGGCAAGACGTATCTGCTGGCGACCAGCCTCTTGGAGGCGCTTCGGCACGGCGGTCTCGACAAAAGACTCGGATGCACCGAGTTCTTCGCCGACGACCGGACCAACGCCAACTTCCTCAAAAACTACGTCACGCGTCTTCGCAACGGCACCGTTTTCGAGAAGACTCAGATAGAGGGCGGCAGAGAGCGGGCTCAACCGCTCGTCTTCAACATCTCCCTGCCCGAATGCGAGCCGTTCAGCCTCGCCATCCACGATGTCGCAGGCGAGGTGCTCGGCGACCACAAGCAGCGAGCCCAATCGGCGACCTATCTGCACGGGGCCCGGGGGATCGTCTTCGTCGTCGACCCGCGCGACATCGACGAACTGCGGGCCAAAATCCCACCGTCCTTGATCGAGGGGGAAGAAGAGCTCGCCTGGGACCAGGGCACCCTCCTCTCGGTCTGCCTCAGCGACGATGGCCTGCTCGCCGGCGCCCCACCGATCCCGGTCGTGATCGCGATCGCCAAGGCTGACCTGATCCCACCAGCGACCGGGGAAAGCCACGGCTTCCTCCGGCCCGCCCCCAGGGACGAGACGCCTGAAGCCTTCCACGCGCGCATCCGGGCCAACAGCCGCGAAGTCGAGGACTTCCTTGAGCGCTTCGGGGCCCTCCACATCCTCAGGCCCGCGCGTGAATACCGGCGGCGGCTGGAGGCGAGGGGCAGCGCAGCGTCGATCACCTTCCAGGCTTTCAGCGCGCTGGGCAAACCCCCCGGCCCGCTGGAAGGTCCCGGTTCCGAAGCCCACCCCGTCAACTGCGTAGACCCGCTGGCCACGATCCTCGCCGATGCCTGAGGGCCCCAGCGCCGGGATCGAGCAGCTTCATTACACCTGGGCGCCGCGCGGCGCGGAGGGCATCAACCAGTTCCAGATCGCTGCGATCTCGGCCGGCCTCAAGCGAGCTCCGCTCTTCGCCCTGCTGCCCGACCTTCGCCGGCTCTGCCGCTACGACCATCCTCCCGGCGGCGGGGAGGGCCCCGCCTCGTTCGGGTGGCTCGATCTCCGCGAGTACCGGGTCGCCTTTCTGCGGGTTGCCGTGCCCGGGGTCGACGGGCGCTCGGGGAGCTTCGCCGCCCATCTTCTCGTTGGCAGTCCCGCCTCGCTGCCGAAGGCGGAGATCGCTTCCAGTTTTGGCGCCGGCTTCTGGTGGACTGGCCTGACCGAGGAGGAACTCGACGAGATCGCTGCCGGCAAGCAGGACTTCGAGCTGCCCCCCATCAACTGGGACGAGGCACTCGAAACCAGGGTTGCGCCCGGAGCAGCCGCGGTCGAGCCAGCTGGTGCCCTGGCCCGCGATCTACCTTCGGCGGCCGGCAGCGAACGCCTCGCCGTACTTGACGACGGCTCTGTATTTGGGCCGGCATTGCGAGTTCTCGGGTGGCGATTCCCGGAGGCGCTCGCTGAGATCTCGCTCTCCACCTATGAGGTCTCCCCGGTATTCCCCTTTACCGTCGTTGGCACGCCGGAGCGACCATCCGGGATGCAGGTCTGCGATCTCGGCACCGACGACGAACTCGACTCCACCTGTCGCGCGATTGCCCAACGGCTGCTCGGCGACGACCCCGAATCCGAACTGCTGCGGGCCGCCGTCGGAAGCCTCTCGAGGTCAGGTCCCAGCCAGTTGCCGGGGACCCGCTGGGATGCGGCAGGAACTCTCGTCGGTCTCGCCACCGGCACCGAGCCGGACCCTGGCCCAATCGCGGCGACGCCGAGCCCTGAGGCGGTCATCTACCTGGCCCACACCGAGCCCGGCCGGGAGCGACTCGCTGAAATCGCCGCCCGCGGTTCCTCTCCGCTTCCTGCGTCCTTGGCACAGGCCCGGCTACAAATTCCGCCCGCGCACCTCGACAGTCTCTGCGCGGCCATCGGGCGCCAGTTCGCGACGAGCGGCGAGCCGCGCGGCTGTGCCGGGGTCCTCAGCGCGCTGCCCCCCGGGCGGGCACGTGCCGAGCTCGAGCAGGAGCTGCTCCGGATCGCGCTACGGCCGGAATCGGCGCGCGGCGGGATCGCAGCCGACGACGCCGTGGCGCTGCTCGGAATCGTGGCCGCACAGGACTTGGACGCCGAGCGCTGCCAACCGCTGCTGCACCAGGCCGCCCGCCATCTCGGCGCCTGCGCCAAAACCCACGGGGTCCCCGACCACCTCCTGGTCGCAATGCTGCGGATCGCGCTGGAGGAGCGCGGAAAGGAGGTGGAGATCTGCCAGGCGCTGGGGCAGCGCCCGCGCCTGCTGATGCTGGCATCGCTCGACTTCGACGAGGAAGGGCACTGGCTGGCGTTCGGCCGGCGGCTGCCGTCGAGGCAGCTGGAAAAGGCACTCCCGGCGCTACTTTCCGGGCTGGCCCGACAGGAGCAGCGAGAGCTCTCGGCGCTGCTCCAGCGTGTTCCGCGGAACGCCGGACAGCAGGCACTGCTCGCCGCGAGTCAGCTCTTGGACCGCGGCGCGCTCCCCCCTGGGCTTGCCGAGCTCTGCGAGCAGGCAGCGGCCGGCGCCTTGGCCAAGGGTGAGCTCGAGGTGGCGCGACAGCTGCTCTCCCACGGCAACTCGAATGACAGCCAGCGCGCCGCCGAGCTGCTCTTGGGCGGTCGAGCGTCGACGGAAGAGCGGGTACGGATTGCCTATCGCGCAGGCGAGATCCGCGACCCCACCCTGCTTGCCGCGGTCTTCGAGGCAACGGTCGCCGCAGCCCTCCGGGAGCTGCGCCACCCCGACGAACCCGGCCAAGTCTGGACCCTTCTTTCAGCCTCATATCCAGGGGAGGAAGACGAGGAGACCCTCGAGCGCCTCCTCCGCCACGCTATGAGCGCTCCACCAGCCTCTGGCCAAGCCATCCTCCTCGCCTGGCTAGGCATCTCCCTCCTACCAGCACGTCCAGAACTGCGAAAGCGCAACGGCCAACCAAGGAGCCCCACCGCTGCGAAGCTCACCGCAACACTGGCCCAGCGAATGTCGGAACTAGAAATTGAGCGCATGACCCCCTTCGCCGAAACCGGCGACCGCCGCACCACCCGCTGGTGGAAGAACCTCATCGCCGAAGCCAGAAGCAGCCGCAACCGGTGAGGTCGAGCCCGAGATCCGGGCAGCCCCATCTACAGGCACATCGCTACCCGCTGCGCCAACAGGCGCTTCCAGGAGAAGTTCAAAGAGGGGCTGGAAGAGGATCTACGACCCTCGAACAGCGACTGAGGTTCACGCCCTAGAAAGGCACGTCGTCATCTGAAGCTGGAGCATCGTTGGCCGACTCCTCGGGCATTGCCGTCTCAGCCTCCACAACCTGCTCATCCTCAACCCCAGTCGAATTGCCGCGCCCGTCGTCGATTGCTCACATTCGGTCTCTTGGCTCTCTTGGTCTGAGCTTTCTTCACCCTGCCATTGGGCAGCTATTGCCTCGACGTCGACCTCCGGCGGACTGTCGCGCGACCAGCTCGCAAAGAATCGTGGATCGTGACTACGGGGCGTCGGGCGGGCCTCGCGAATCCGTACTAGAGCCGGCGCCTTCACGAACTCGCCCAGTGCCAACGCCGTGCGCTGCGGCAATGCTGGCAGCTGATCGAGCATCGGCCCGAAGAGGCCAGGGACGATCTGGCGAAAGTAGGCAAGGTCAGCAGGGTTTTGCAAGCGATGGACGATGAAGCTGTTGCACTGCGAGAGCAGGGTCTTCGACAGCTCGCTCGGACGCTGGGAGGAGACGACGAGGCCAAGCCCATACTTGCGACCCTCTCGCGCGATCCGCTCGAACACGCTGCGCGAGACCGACTCCTCCTCTGCATAGCGAGGCTCGGCGGCGTAATTCTGAGCCTCCTCCAAGACCAACACGACCGGAAGTGAGCCACGCGCCCCTGGCGAACTCTCGCCAATCCTCTGTAGGAACTCCAGCGTCAAACGACCGACGAGAGCAGTGACATTTTCGAGTACCTCGCTGGCAAGAAGGCTCAGGTCGAGAATGACAACGCTGTGACCATCTGAGCCGCGGCGCTGCCGATCGTAGAACGGCAGTGAGCCCTGCTGAAACTCGCTCTCATCGGCATGTCCCGTTGCACTTGGGAGTCCGAGGGTGTCACGCAAGAAGGCTGCTAGGTCATTTGCCGCGCTCGGCCACTGCTCGCCCTCAGGGCCGAACATGAAATCGAAGCGCCTGTCGGCGAGGATCTGGTCGATCCGCAACAGCATCGTGCCGCTGTACTCGCGGGCTCGGGCACCCCCAGCCTCCTGTCGGCCGAGCGCTTTCTCGAGGCTCTGGTTGCGGAAGCGCTGCTTCTCGAAGAAGACCGGCAGGTCGGCCGAAAGCTGCGCACCGGGCTCGACCTCCTTGAGTCCCGCGCTGGTGAGCGCCTCGTATGGCCCCCGGAGAAGCTCCTCGATCCTCGTACGGGCATCAGCTGGGATGTAGCTCGGATAGACGCCCTCCGTGTAGTCCCGCCCAATTTTCTCGACCTCCTTCACCGCAGCGACGACATCGGCGCGCACCACGTCTTGGATGCGGCCCTCCAGTTCGGACCACGTCTCGTCGAAATCCGAGGACTCAATCCAGTTCGTGAGACCGTCGGCCAGCTTCATGAGGTCCTTGGAGACCTTTGCCTGTTGCTCGGCAATCGCCATAAGTTGGTTGAGCTCCTGGGCTAGCTGTAGTTCCCAACCAGGTTGTTCCCAAGCAGCTCGTTGAGACGAGCAACTGGCGGGCGATGGCCGAGGGAGCCGTGCTTTCGGTGGTAGTTGTAGCGATTGAGCCAGCCGGGGAGTTGGCCGCGTCGCTCTGAGGA
>DATNHC010000088.1:0-12216 GCA_035605155.1 Solirubrobacterales bacterium | reverse complement strand
CCGCTGGCCACTCAACCGCAGTCGGCGACGAGGGCGGCTTCGCGCCCAACCTGGAGTCCAACGAGGCGGCACTGCAGGCGGTTCTCACGGGAGTCGAGGCAGCGGGGTACGTGCCTGGCACAGACGTCTTCATCGCCCTCGATCCGGCAACCAGCGAGGTCTTCGAGGGCGGCGCTTACGTGCTCGAGCACGAGGGCCGCTCGCTCTCGCCCGAGGAGATGGCTGCCTACTGGGAGGATGCCTGCTCGCGCTACCCGATCGTCTCGATCGAGGATGGCATGGACGAGGAGGACTGGGAGGGCTGGAAGCTCCTCACCGAGAAGCTCGGCGAGCGGGTGCAGCTGGTCGGCGACGACCTCTTCGTCACCAACCCCGAGCGCCTGCGGCGCGGGATCGAGGCCGGGGTCGGCAACTCGATCCTGGTCAAGGTCAACCAGATCGGCACCCTGACCGAGACCCTGGAGGCGATCCGCATCGCCACCGAGGCGGGCTACACGGCGGTGATCTCACACCGCTCGGGCGAGACCGGGGACACGACGATTGCCGATCTCGCCGTCGCCACCGGGGCGGGCCAGATCAAGACCGGCGCGCCCTCGCGCTCCGATCGAGTTGCCAAGTACAACCGCCTGCTCCGCATCGAGGAGGAGCTGGGCGACTCCGCCACGTTTCCGGGCTTGCAGGCGTTCCACCAACGGTCGAGTTAGTGAAGGAATGCGGAGCCCGGCCGCGTAGGTCCGGGCATGGCAGCACGCGCGCAGGCGAGGAGAAGGCCCGCCGCCGGCACCAAACGCCGCCCCGCACCACGTCGCAAGCCAGCTGCTCGGCGAGGCGCCAGCCGCATTCACTGGGACCGTGTCGGCCGAGTCGCCCTGACGCTCGTGCTCGCCGCGGTGCTCTACTCCTATCTGAACCCCCTTATCGACTTCGTCAAGACCTACACGGCGACGACGGCGGCCAAAGCCAAGCTGCACGAGGTGCAGCGCGAAAACAGCCAGCTGCACTGGCGCGTCCAGCACGCCGACGACCCGATCGTGCTCAACGGCAGGGCGCGGGCCCAGGGCATGGTCGCGCCGGAAGAGACGCCGATCGTCGTGCGCGGGCTCTAGCGGCGTACCCCGGAGCACCCGGTGGTTAGCGCCGGCACCTACATCCTCGGGGTCCTGGCGCTGGTAGCCGTGGCGCTCTCGATCGGCTTCAGCGCTTACCGGCTGCGGCAGAAGCTGCTTCCTGCCTGGCAGGGTGCACCGGGGCGCCTCGTCGAGTCCGTCACTGGCATCGCCCTGCTGATCTGGCTCTCAGAGATCCTCGGCACCCTCCAGCTCTTCTATGCCTGGGCACTCGTCGTGTCATCCCTGCTTCTTGCCGGCGCTGTCGCTTGGCGCGTCCGCTCCTCACAGTCAGAGACCCCGCCTCCGCCGGGGGGTGGCGTCGCAGGGGGGACCACCCCCGAGGAAGCTTCAGCTACCGCAGGGGGTGGTGGGTTCCCTGCGGCGACAGGACCCGCCGGCCCAGGAACGCTGGCCATGCTCGTGACCGTGGGGGTGATCAGCCTGGTCGTCGCTCACTGGGGCCTGACCGCCAAGGACGCCCTCGATCGAGGAATCTTCAACTTCGATTCCCTCTGGTACCACATGCCGTTTGCGGCGGACATGGTGCAGGAGCACTCCGTCACGAGCTTGCATTACACGGAGACCGTCTTCACCAACTGGTTCTACCCGCAGAATTCAGAGCTTCTGCACGCCGTTGGGATCCTGCTCACGGAGCGGGACACGCTGTCGCTCTTCATCAACTTTGGCTTCCTCGGCATCGCTTTTCTAGCCGCTTGGTGCATCGGGCGACCTTATGGCCGCGGGCACCTGACGGTGGTAGCTGCCGCAGTTGTCCTCGAGTGTCACACGCTGGTCGTCCGCGAGCCTGGCGCGGCCAAGAACGACCTAGTTGCTGCAGCACTCCTCTTGACGGCTGCGGCGATCCTCGTGAATTCCTGGCGCCTCTCCCGCGGGTGGCGTGAGGTAGGGGGGTCGAGGACGTACACCTCGCCCGCAGGCCCCCCTGCCTCACGACAGGACCCGCGGGCCAGCATGCCCCCAGGCATCAACTGGGCGATAGCTGCGGCAGGCCTGGCTACGGGTCTTGCCGTAGGCACCAAGTCCACCGCGGTCGCAATGGCCGCCGCCCTCACGATCGCCGTCATCGCCCTTGCCCCCGCCGGCCGCCGCTGGGCCGCGGCCGGATGGTGGTTCGTCCCGGCGCTGCTCGGGGGCGGCTACTGGTACCTGCGCAACCTGATCGTCGCCGGCAATCCGCTGCCACAGGCGACGAGCCTGGGACCGATCTCCCTGCCGCACCCTGAGCGTTTGCAGGAGGGGCGGCCGGACTTCAGCATCGTCCACTACCTGACCGACACCGGCGTCTGGCGCGACCACTTCGAGCCGGGGCTGCACCAGGCATTTGGCGGGCTCTGGCCGCTGGTGATCCTCGGGGCGGTCGCGGGGGGGCTGTTGGCCCTGCTGTGGGCGCGTGACGGGATGTTGCGCTGGATGGGTGGGGTGGCCCTGTTCGGCCTGCTCGCCTACCTCGTCACGCCGCTCAGCGCCGCCGGGGCCGAGGGTGCCCCGATCGGCTTCGGCATCAACATCCGCTATGCGATCCCGGCGCTACTGCTCGGCATCGTGCTGCTGCCGCTGGGCCGCTGGCTCGGCGAGGGCCGGCGGCAGTGGGCCCTGCTCGGCCTGCTGCTCGTCGTCCTCGTCCTCACCGACCGCTCCGACGCGGTGCTGCGCGATCCGGCGCGTGTCTTCGCAATCGGCCTGGCCGTCCTCCTCGTCGGCGTGCCCGCGGCGCTGCTCTTTGCCCGGGCGCGGGGGGCGACCACGGGGGTGGTTGCGGGCGGCTTCGCCGCCCTCGCCCTGCTCGTCTTCGCAATCGGCTATCCCCTGCAGCGCGAGTACCTGGGCGACCGATTTGCGACTGGTTCGGACCTGCCGGGCATGGAGCTCGAACATGCCTACGAATGGGCACGGGACCTCGAGGACACCCGCATCGGCCTGGCCGGAACCACAGCCGGCTTTCTTCAGTACGGCTTCTACGGCACCGACCTCTCCAACCGCGTCGTCTACCTCGGCGAGCAGGGTCCGCACGGCGCCTTCAACGCGATCCCGTCCTGCGCTGCCTTCCGCACGGCCGTCAACGACGCTGACATCGACTACCTCGTCACCAGCCCCTTCCTCAACTTCCTCCACACCGACGACCCGGTGCCATCGCCCGAGTCGCGCTGGCTACGCGGCAGCGGCGCGGTACGACCGATCCGCCGCAGCGGCCCGGTAACCGTCTGGAAGCTCCAAAGCAAGCTGGACCCGACCACCTGCAATTCGGCCAATACTCCCCTGCAACGGGTGCCCGATACGCCTCCGTCTCAGTAGGTCTTCATGGCGGCGACTCCGGCGGGTGGCGTCGTAGGGGGGACCACCCCCGAGGACGCTTCAGCGACCGCAGGGGGTGGTGGGTCCCCTGCGGCGACAGGACCCGCCGGCCAACAGCCTGTAAGCGGAGACCTGCTCAGTCGTCGTCTTCGCCAGCAGGCTCAGGGGAGCCCGCTCGCCGAATGACGATCTGGTCGGCCTCGATGCGGACGGTCACCTCGCGCTTGCCGGCCCAGTGCTCGGCATAGACCGGATTGTCCTTGACCGCCGGGTCGAGCCAGAGACCATAGCCGTCGGTCTCGCCGTGGTCGAAGCTCGCCTGCAGCTCTTTACGGCGTCCGCGCCCTCCGCGGCGGCCACGGCGACGACGACGTTTCGGGCGCTCCTCGCCATCGCGGGCAGGGCGCGCGCGCTCCTCGTCGTCCTCGGTCTCCTCCGCTTCAACCTCGTCCTCTTCGGGTTCCTCGGCCGCTGCCGCCTCGATCTCGGCCTCGATCTCGTCGCGGAGATCGAGCTCGCCAGAGGCCGCGTCCTCCTCGTCTGGCGTAAAGCCATGCTGTTTGCGGAACTCGCGCAGCTCGGAGGCGCTCACTTCGAGCTGGTGGGCGATCCAGGCATCGGTACGGCCCTGGCGCACCCAGGCGCGGATTTGGTTGAGCTGTGGCTTCAGCGATCGGCGTGGCATCGGCGCGCGAGTCTATTCAAGGAGGGCGGTCGTTCGCAGAGCCACAGCTAAGCCATCAGGAAAGCGAGCGCCTCGAACATCGCGACGACGACCACGACCACGGTCACCGTGAGGCAGACCGCAAGGACGCTGAAGCGCACCTTGCTCTCCTGCTCGGTGCGGGTGATGCGCCGCGCCCGCGAGCGGTTGGCCGCACGCCGGCGAAGCTGCTCGCGGCGACGGCGCTCAAGGGTGGTCTCCTGCTCGAAGGCCGTCTCGAACTGAGAGATGCTCTGACGCATTCGCATAGATCGGGTGGCCCTGGGGCCGCGGGGGACCGTAGCAAAGGCGCACGAGCGCCTGCAGGCGAAGGGAATGTGCGATGCATCACGACGGCTCAGGGCGGGCAGGCGCCCCAGAGCCCACGAGCGGCCCGCGCGGCGCGCAGCTCGAGCCGACGAAGCAACGGCGCAAAGCGGTCGTTGGGGGGGATTGTCAGGGTGCGCGCGAGGCCCCGCCGAACCAGTGCCGCGTTGACGAAGCGTGGCCCGAGGTAGACGTAGGCGAGGAGCCTGCCGTAGTCGTCGCGCCGCTCCACCCCGAAGACCAGCCGCACCCGCCGCCGCTCGACCAGGCGATGGTTGAAGGAAGACGCCTGCGGCCCGAAGCACTGCACAGCGGCGCCGGGCTTGACCGTCTCCGGCGTGTCGACGCCGATGTAGCGGACGTCCTCGACCTCACCGCCGATCCGCGCCTCGACCGTGTCGCCGTCGACCACCCGCGTGACGAAGGCCATCGCCGCGCCAGGCCCCTTGTCGCTGCCGTCTCCCTCCCAGGGACGGACGATCAGCAGCGCAACGGTCAGTAGCAATACGACGCTGCCGAGCGTCCCCCTATTCATGCCAGGCGCCGAAAACCAAGCAGGTCGGGGGATGCAGGGAGGGCTGGTAAGGGGAGCGCACAGTTAGTGCGTGACCCGATCCAGCCCGACCGAAGACCCCGAGATGCGCCGGTTTGCAGTGCGCCTACGGAATACGCCTCACGGAGGACAACAAGGTCTCCTTGATCTGGGCGATTATCTCGAGCGCGTCGTTCCATTCGCGCTGCCAGACGTTGCGCCCGAAGATCACGCCGGAGCCACCGGCCTGCATGATCTCGCGGGTGTGGTTGAGCACGGTTTCGTCGTCGACCTTGGAGCCGCCGGAGAGCACGACGAGGGCGCGACCCGCCGACTCGACGCACTGGCGAATCGCCTCGGCCTCGTCGGCCTGCATCTCGTTGTACGGGGCCGGCGCGTCCTTGTCGGTCTCTGCGTTGATCTTCGGCATGTTGAGCTTGACCACGTCGGCGCCCATCTCCATCGCCATGCGCGCCGCGTAATCGATCGCGTAGAGGGAGTTCTGGCCGCCCTTTGCCTCGATCGCTTCGCCGCGCGGGTAGGACCAGACGATCAGCGGCATGCCGAAGCGGTCGCAGTCTTCGCGCACGGCGCGCAGCTGGGCGAGGTCCTCGTCCTGGCGTGGCGAGCCGACGTAGAGCGTGTAGCCGACGGCGTCGGCGCCGAGCCGCACCGCGTCCTCGACGCTGGCGTTGCAGCTGGAGAACGCCTTGGCCGAGGATGGAATGTCGGTCTTGCCGTTGACCTTGAGGATCAGCGGCACCTGACCGGCGTAGTCGGGGTAGTACTTGGTCGCCATGCCGATCTGGCAGGCGAGGGCCGAGTAGCCGGCCTCGGCGGCGAGGCGGAACTGGTAGTCGGGGTCCTTCGACGCCGGGTTGGGGAAGAAGTCGCGCGGACCGTGCTCGATGCCCTGGTCGATCGGCAGCAGCATCAGGGTGCCGTTGCCGGGGCCAAACTCGAAGAGCAGGCGCCGCAGGCGGGCTCGTTTGCCGGGGGCCAGGGTGGCCAGCAACGATTTCTGCTCGGTCAGGCTCTTCAACTCCACGCTGTTTCCTCCTCGAAGATCGGTGTCGTCTCAGTATGCCATCGCCGGCCGCCACCAAGCGCTTGCCAGCGGGGGTTATCCTCGGTTGACGATGAGCGCGGAGCGAGCAAGCGTGCCTCCGAACCCCGAGCGCAGCGAGCGTGCATATCTGATTCTTCGCGAGCGGAGCGAGGGTGAGGTCACTGGCGTCTGGTTCTTCGCGCCGCGAGCGGTGCGCGAGGCGATGCGATGAGCGAGACCGAGCTCAGCGTCATCTGCAAGAACTGCGGCTCCGAGGTCAGTCCCTACGTAACCGAGTGCCCCTACTGCGGCGCCCGCCTGCGCAAGCGAGCGCCGAAGTTGGAGCGCCGCGGCGACGGGCTCGAGCCGAAGCCAAGCCGCCGCCGCCCGCGGCCCCGCATCCGCCTGCGGCGGGGTCAGACGAGCACCCCGGCGGTCTTCCGGCCCTACGCGACGCCGGCGGCGATCCTCGGCTCGGCCGCGCTGCTGCTGGTGTTGAAGGCCACTGGGAGCTCGATCGACGCCTATGGAGGCCTAATCGTGCCGCTCGAGGACCAGTGGTGGCGCTTCCTCACCGCCCCGTTCGCCTACACCGACGTCGGCTACCTCTTCGTCATAGCGGTCGGCCTGGCGATCTTCGCCACCGCGCTGGAGCGCCGCCTCGGAACGGCCCCGACGGCGCTGCTGCTGCTTGCCTGTGGCTCGCTGGGGATGCTGGTCGCCAGCGGCATCGCCAACGGCCAGGGCGACGTCGAGGTGATCGCCGGAGGCAACGGAATGGCGCTCGGCGCGCTCGCCGCTTGGTTCGCGATCCGCCGTGCTGAGGCCGGCCGGGCAATCGACGACGACTACGACGCGATCGGCGTGATCGTCGCTGCGGCGGTGCTGCTCGCGCTGCCGATCTTCGAGTCGACCGCCGACCCGTTCGCCGGCCTGGTCGGCGCCGCCGTGGGCGGCCTCTCCGGCCTCGCCGCTTCAGCCTTGCGTCCCTCGGACTAGGCTCCAGTCCGTGCCTTCGGACGATCAGCTTGAGGCGGCGATCGAGCGGTTGGTCGACGCCGAGCGCTTCGCCGAGGCGGAGAGGGTCGTTTCCCGCGCCGCCCCACAGTTGCAGAAGGTGCTTGCCGCGGCGCTGGCCGAGGGCGGTTGGTTCGGTGAGTCGCACGACGCCGAGACGCTCAAGGCCGCCACAGTGCCCGATCCCGAGGGGCGCCTCACGGCGGTGCGCTCGCTGCTCGCCGAGGAGGCGAGGATGGGAATGATGGTTGGCGTGGCTGTGGGCTGGGCACTTCACGAGCAGATGAACGAGATCCAGACAGAAGGAGAGAGCTGAGAGATGGAGATCAAATTCCACGGCCACTCGTGCTTCGAGCTGAGCGACGGCGGGACACGTGTCCTGATCGATCCGTTCCTCAAGCCGAACAATCCCGCGGCGGTGGCGAGCGCCGAAGACGTCGACCCCACCCACGTGGTCATCTCTCATGGTCACGCCGACCACATGGCCGACGCGGTCCAGGTTGCGACCCGCAGCGGCGCCGAGTGCGTGGCGGTCGTGGAGATCGCCAAATGGCTCGAGGAGCTGGGGGTGGAGAAGGTCTATGACCCGAACCTCGGCGGCACCGTGCGCTTCGAGTGGGGCTGGGTGAAGCTCGTTCCCGCCTGGCACACCAGCACGCTTCCCGGCTCGGCCGAGGCCCCGTTCAGCCCGACGGCCGGCACCGTTGTCGGCACTGCGGCGGGGCTGTTGGTCAATCTCGGCGGCGTCACCGTCTACCACGCCGGCGATACATGCCTCTTCGGCGACATGAGGCTGATCGCCGAGCGCAATCCCGTCGACGTCGCCCTGCTGCCGATCGGCGGCCACTACACGATGGATCGCCACGATGGCGTGGTGGCAGCGGAGCTCGTCGGCGCCGGCACGGTGATCCCCATGCACTTCGACACCTTTCCCCCGATCGAAACCGACACGGCGGCCTTCAAGCAGGAGGTCGAGGAGAAGACCTCCTCCAAGGTGGTCGTGCTCGAGCCGGGGGAGACACATACGACTGGCTGAGCAGCCAGTCCAGTGCTAGTCTCGGCCGCAGCCCGCGCAGCCGAGTCGAGGGGAGTAGGAGATGGGAACCAGAGAGGTATCCGGGACCGCGTCGCGTACCGGCCGGTCCGATTTCCAGGCGACCAGCGACCCCGCCCTGATGGAGGAGGCCGACCACAGGGCGGACGTCAAGCTGCTCACCTACGCGGAGCTCTACCTGCTCTGGGAGCGCCAGCAGTGGCAGACGCAGGAGCTCGACTTCAGCCGCGACCACGAGGACTGGAACGAGCGCTTCGACGAGGAAGAGCGCTTCCAGCGCATGTACGGGCTCTCGTCGTTCTTCATCGGCGAGCAGAAGGTGGCCGAGGAGCTGGGTCCGATCATGCGCGCCGCGCCGACCGAGGAGCAGCGGATCTTCCTCTGCACGCAGATTGCCGACGAGGCGCGCCACGTGCGCTTCTTCGAGCGCTTCTACCGCGAGGTGGGCGTGCTCGAGTCCGACGAGCTCTCGCAGATGCTGGTTCAGACCTCCGAGCACCTCAACGACAACTTCGGCCGCCTCTTCGACGAGATGCTCAAGCGGCGCACCGACCGCCTTTCGGTCGAGCCCGAGGACAGCGAGGTTCTGGTCGAGGCGGTGACCCTCTACCACATGGTGATCGAGGGGATGCTGGCGCTCACCGGCCAGCACTTCATCATGGATTACAACGAACGCGAAGAGACGCTGCCGGCCTTCGTCGAGGGCTTTCAGAACGTCGCCCGCGATGAGCACCGCCATGTTGCCTTCGGCTCGGTCTTTCTACGCGAGATGGCCCGCGAGGACGATCGCTACAAGCAGGCGATTCAGCGCACGCTGGAGGAGGCGCTGCCCGTCGCCGATGGAGTGCTTTCGCCGCCGTGGGCGCCTGAGGGCGACGACTGGGAGCTATTCGGCTACACGCTGGCCGATACCCGCAAGTTCGCCGCTACCTGCCTGATGCGTCGTCTCAAGGTGATTGGCCTTCAGTAGCTGCTGCTTCGCCCGTCGAAGAGGATGGTGGGGGCGTCGATTCGGCAGGTGGTGGGGCGCTTTCGGCCGGTGGGCTGCTCGGCGGTGGCGGGGGCGGAGCGCTTTCGGCTGGAGCTGGCGGGGCTTCCGAAGCAGGACTGCCGCCAACCGTGACGACGACCGTACCGCCACCTGCGGGGGCACCGGCTTTGGTCCCGGACGGCGCCGCTTCGTCGAGACCGGCCGCGGGGTGAGAATCGGTCTCGACGCTTTCCCCTTCGGTGCCGCCGGTGACCGACGGCTCGAGAGCTTCGTCGACGGGCTCGGTCGCTGGTGGGGCGATGTCGGTCGGGGGGGCGGCTGCGACTACGGGCTCGACCGGTGCGGCTGCAGCGGGTTGCTCGGCTGAGGGCGGGGCTGGTGTGGGGAGGGCGGCGTGGGCAGGGCGCGGGCCGGTGCCCGGAACGTCGAGGACGCTGGAGCTCTTGGCGGCGCCGCTCTCCGTCGGTGGAATGACCTGCTGTTGGACCTCGACCGCGCCAGCGGTGATAACCGCGGCGGTGACGACGCCGGCGACGGCCTTGCTGCCGATCGCCCCGCCGATCGCGCCGATTCCACCGGCTGCGCCGCCGGAGCTGAGCGCAGCGCCCACGCCTCCCGCAGCCCCGATGCTGCCGACTGCGCCGGCGCCGGTGGCGCCGGCGCCCGTCGCGGTTGCCGCGCTTCCGGTTCCTGCACCTCCCAGGCCCAGCTTGGAAAGGATGAATCCCTTGAAGGCGACGAGCGGCCCGACCGGGACCAGAGCCGCCAGGACCTTCTCGTTGGAGCGAAGCTGCGAGCGGAAATCGGCGCATTCCTCGCAGTCGCGTACGTGGCGGCGCACTGGGCCCGAGAGCTTGCGCAGCCCCTCGGCGGCCTCGGCGAGGTCGATTCGCACCTCGCCGCAGGTCAGCTGGCGCGCCTGGCTCGCCTCGGCCAGTGAGATTCGCGCGCGTACCAGCAGCGACTTGACCGAGGGCACGCTGGTCTCCATCGCCTGGGCGATCTCCTCGTAGGACATCGCGTCCATCTCGCGCAGCAGAAGGGCGGAGCGCTGCGTCTCTGGCAGCTTGCCGACGTCGGCAAGCAGCTGGCGGAACTCCTCGCGGTTGTGGACCTTCTCAGCGGTCGAGGCGGCCTCGACCGCCGGGACCAGGTCCATCGACTCCTGGGCGTCGGCGGTTGGCTTGCGCAGATGGTTGAGGCAGCGGTTGCGGGCGATCCGGTAGAGCCAGGGGCGCAGGTTGATCTCGCGCTCATCGGCGAGCATCGCGCGGTAGGCATTGACGAAGACCTCCTGCAGGACGTCCTCGGCGTCCTCGGTGGAGCCGAGCATCTGGCGGCAGAAACCCAGCAGGCGTCCCTGGTAGCGGTCGACGATCGTCTCGAAGGCGCCCGGGTTGCCAGCGCGGGCCATCGCGATCAGATGAGCGTCGCCCTGCAGCTTGAGCAGGGGCGAGCGACGGGCGAGGAAACCGCGACGACTGGCATGTGTGAGAGCTGAAGCCTCCAAGCGATTCCTCCAAGGGCAGCCAGGGAAGGCGTTTGTCTTCTAGCTCACAGACACCGTAGCAGCGGGGTAGTTGCGGTACCTCGGCGGTTTTTAGTGCGGTTTTAGAAAACCAAAGTGACGAATGCCCGGGGCGGGACTCGAACCCGCAAGCCCCCCAGTGGGGCAACGCCTTTTAAGGGCGCCGCTTTTGCCAATTTCGCCACCCGGGCAAGGCGATGGTAGCCGGGAAGTCGTTATAGGCTCGATCGGTGGATGCGCATGGGGGACGGATTGTCGCCAGGGCACTGAAGTCGCGAGGCGTCAGCCACCTCTTCACGCTCTCCGGGGGACACCTGTTCTCCATTTACGACGGCTGTAAGGCCGAGGGGATCGAGATCGTCGACGTGCGCCACGAGCAGACGGCGGCCTTCGCGGCCGAGGGCTTCGCCAAGGCGACTCGCGGCGTCGGTGTCGCGGCACTGACCGCCGGGCCCGGCGTGACCAACGGAATCAGCGCGATCGCGGGAGCGCAAGCCAACTGCTCGCCGGTCTGCGTGCTTGGCGGGCGAGCGCCGGAGCTGCGCTGGGGGTCGGGCTCGCTGCAGGAGATCGACCATCTGCCATTCGTCTCGCCTCTGGTCAAGTCGGCCGAGACGATCAAGGAGCCGGGGAAGATCGCGGCCCGCACGGCAGCAGCGCTCGACAACGCGCTCGCTCTGCCCTACGGACCGACCTTCGTCGACTATCCGCTCGACGTCGTCTTCACCGAGGCAGAGCTGGGGGTCCCGGAGCGGATTGAGCCCGAGGTGCGCGTCGCCGAGGGAATCGAGCAGGCCGCGGCGTTGCTTGCCGGAGCCGAGCGCCCAGCGATCATGGCCGGCAGCGGGCTCTACTGGGGACGTGGCGAGGACGAGCTGCAGACGCTCGCCGAGGCGCTTGGAATCCCGGTCTTCCTCAACGGCCTCGGCCGCGGCTGCCTGCCCGCCGACCATGAGCTTGCCTTTAGCCGCGCTCGCGGGGCGGGTCTCGGCGGCGCCGACGTCGTCCTGGTTATCGGCGTGCCGCTCGACTTCCGACTCGGCTTTGGCGGCAGCATTGCCGAGGGGGCAAAGTTGCTGCGCCTCGACGCAGCGCCGAACGAGCTCAGCGCCAACCGGAAACCGGACGTCGACATGGTCGGTGACGTAGCCGCGACCCTCGGCGCGATTCGCGAGGCGGTGGGAGATGGCGGTGGCCGCACCGCGCCTTGGCTGGAGCACCTGCGTCAGATCGAGGCCGAGAAGCGGGCGGCCGAGCAAGATGAGCTGAACGACTCCCGCAGCCCGTTGCACCCGGTCCGCGTCTACAAGGAGCTGGGCGAGGTGCTGGAGCGCGACGCGATCGTGATCGGCGACGGAGGCGACTTCGTCTCCTACGCGGGGCGCTTTGTCGAGACCTACCAGCCCGGCTGTTGGATGGATCCAGGTCCCTTCGGCTGCCTCGGCGCCGGCCCGGGGCAGGCGATTGCCGCCAAGCTCGCCCATCCCGAGCGCCAGGTCTGCCTGCTGCTCGGCGACGGCGCCTTCGGTTTCGCCGGAATCGAGTTCGACACGATGGCGCGGCACGGCCTGCCGGTGGTTGGCGTGATGGGCAA
>DATNHC010000087.1:0-19629 GCA_035605155.1 Solirubrobacterales bacterium | reverse complement strand
CTGAAGACGGTCTGGGCGCGGGTCAAGGAGAGTGATGAGTTGGGTGCGATGGTGGTCGCCTCATCGGTGCCGATCGTCTTCTCGGCTGGCGCCGACATCAAGGCCTTCACCCAGATGGACGAGAGCGGTGGCGAGGATTTGATCCACACCGCCCACGCCCTGCTGCGCGACTTCGGCCAGGCCCGGGTGGCGACGATCGCCGCCGTCAACGCGATCGCCTTCGGCGGCGGCTGCGAGCTGGCGATGGCCTGCGACTTCCGCATCGCCGCCGAGGCGGCGGTCTTCGGCCAGCCCGAGGTGAAGCTGGGGATCATTCCCGGCTTCGGCGGCACCCAGCGGCTGCCACGGCTGGTCGGACCCGGCAAGGCATTGGAGATGAACCTGGTCGGCAACGCGATCCTCGCCGGCGAGGCGCTCGAAGCCGGCCTCGCTGACCGCGTCGTCCCCGACCACGAGCTCTTCGAGACGGCGTTGATGTGGGGCCGCAAGCTCGCTGCTCAAGCCCCGCTCGCGGTTGAGCAGATCAAGCGTGTCTCGCATGCCGGCGACCTGGACGAGGGCATCGAGGCCGAGAAGCAGGGCTTCGCCACTGCCTTCCGCAGCGATGATGCCAAGGAGGGGATCGCTGCTTTCCTCGGCAAGCGCACGCCGCGATGGGGCGGCAAGTAGAGCAGGGCATGACCGCGGAGGTCGAGCGACTCGCGGAGCTCCTCCGCGAGTCGCGCTCCACGGTCGCGCTGACTGGAGCCGGGATCTCGGTGCCCTCGGGGATCCCTGATTTCCGCACCCCTGAGACCGGGCTCTGGGCCAACGTCGACCCGACGGAGGTTGCTCACATCGACGTCTTCGAGCGCGACCCGGCACGCTTTTGGTCCTATTACGGGCCGCGCTTTCAGTCGCTTGGCGACAAGCGGCCAAACGCCGCGCACGAGGCACTGGCCGAGCTCGAACGCCGTCAACTGCTCGACGGCGTGATCACCCAGAACATCGATCGCCTGCACCACGCCGCCGGCTCGGACAACGTGGTCGAGGTGCACGGCTCGATTGAGACGTCGACCTGCCGGCGCTGCGCGGAGTCGTTCCGGATCGACGAGGTCGAAGGGCTCTTCGACCTCGAGGGCATAGCCGTCTGCACGAGCTGCGGCGGTGTGGTCAAGCCCGACGTCGTGCTCTTCGGCGAGCTGCTGCCGGAGAGCGCGATGGCAAGGGCTGAGGACCTCGCCCGGCATGCTGAGCTGATCCTCTGCATTGGCTCTTCGCTTGCCGTCTACCCGGTCGCCGGTCTGCCCGGACTGACGTTGGAGCGCGGCGGTCGCCTGGCAATCGTCACCAAGGGCCCGACCCCCTACGACGACGCGGCAGAGTTGAAGCTCGAGGGAGAGGTCGATGCCGAGCTGAGCGCGCTGGTGGCAGCGCTCGCGTGAGAGGGGCAGAGGCGGCCCCCGAGGCCGTCATCTTCGACAACGACGGCCTGTTGCTCGACACCGAGTCGGTCTGGACCCGGGCGGAGCAGGACCTCTTCGAGCGCTATGGCGTCGAGTTCACGCCACATCACAAGCACGAGCTGGTCGGCACGTCGGCCGAGATCGCCGGCGGCATCCTCGAGCGCCGTCTCGATGAGCCGGGGCGCGCGGTCGAGCTAATTGAGGAGCTCAACGACCTCGTGGTGGCCGAGCTGGAGCACGGGGTGGAGGCCATGGTCGGCGCCCGTGAGCTCCTGCACAGCCTCAGACAGCGCGGCACGCCGATCGGCCTCGTCTCCAACTCGCCCCTGCTCTTCGTCAAGCGCTCGCTCGAGATCGTCGGCTTTGCCGATCGCTTCGACGTCGTGCTCAGCGCCCACGAAGTCGCAGCCCCGAAGCCGGCGCCTGACGCCTATCTGGAGGCCTGCCGGCGCCTTGCGGTCGAGCCGAGCCCCGCGGTGATCGCCCTTGAGGATTCGCCGACCGGTGTCGCTGCGGCGCGAGCCGCCGGGCTGACCGTGATCGGTGTGCCCTCGCTGGAGGGCATCAATTTGGCCGAAGCGCATGAGATTGCCGAGTCGCTGCTCGACAGCGTCGTCGCGCGGCGGCTTGCTCTTTAGGGCCTGAGGCAGGGGCACCCCCGCCCGGACAATCGCCGGCCTAATTTAGGCCGGCGATTTGAGTATCCGCCCGTTCGGGGGTGGCCTGCCTCAGGCTCCGAGGACGCGGCGGCGACGGAGGACTCGCTCGCAGAGGGAGAGCAATTCGTGCAGGGTATTGAGCCGTTCGGGATCGAGGTCGCCGTGCAGGGCCTGGTTCGCCAGCTCGCCGACCTCGTGGCGGCGAGCTGTGAGCGTTGTCATGTCTTCCTCGTGTCCTGGGTCGGTCAGCGCTCCCTTGAGCTCAGTCAGCAGGGCCTCGAAGCCGACGCGGAGCTGTAGGGCTGCCTCGCGGGTACGTCCCGCGTCGAGGTCGGTGCGGGCGCGCAGGATCAGCGTCTCGCAGGCGTCAAAGCGCTCGCGTCCTCCGAGGACCGCGGCAACCCGCTCCTGGGGGCGCAGCTCCTCGGCGCGTTGCTGGCGGCGCGACGCACCGCCGGTGCGCACGTCGATCTCGCGGGCGGTGCTGTAGTCGCCTTTGGCCACCTGTTCGCCGCTGCCATAGCCGAGACGCGCGGAAGCGGCCCGGCTGGGAGTCAGCATCTGCACAAAGGGGTCGCCGCTCGCCACGGCGTGGGCGTGCAGCGCCCGGTTGAGCGCCGCGACAGCTTCGTCTAGAAGCGCGTCGATCGAGTCGTCGTCGATCGCCTGCGCCAGCCAGTCGCCTGCCTCGCTCTCGCCCTCGAATGAGTCGAAGGCTCGCACGACCGTGGCGCGGGAGAGCGGCAGCTGTGCCGGCTCGGCGTTGGCTGCGGGCTCGCGCACTCGCCGGTGCCGCCGCCGGGGGGGTGATGGGGCCCCGAGTGTTTCGAGGACCAGCACACGCTCCTTGTCGGCTTCGCGCAGCACGTAGCGTCCATCCGTCACGGCAAGCGTGCCGGCGAAGTCGAGCTGCGTGAATCCGAATAGCTGCGCCAGGGGGCGGATTATCTCGGCTACTCGCCGCTGCCCGTGCCGCCGGACTCGCCCTTGGCGGGCCCGGCCGGCAGCGAGTACTCGGAGGCGCCTATCTTCACTTCCGGGTTGTCGATCTCGCCGAGGCGGTCGACCAGTCGCTCCCACTGGTCCGGTTTGAGCAGTTGCACGAACTCGGCCTCGCCGACGCCGCCGATTGGGCTGTAGCCGATGTGCACGTGGTCGGCGTGGTCGGCCATCGCGAAGCTGGGGCCGCCGAGTTCCTGCAGCGAGATCAGCTCGTCGGGGACGAAGGTGCCCTGGAGGCGCAGCACCGCTCTGAGCAGCGTTTCGGTGATCGACCCCGGCCCCTGGTTGCCGAGCACGGGAATGCCGTTGATCATCGCGATGTCGGCGGCGTTGCCGAAGGAGTGGTTGGAGATGTTGCCGCTGGTCGTGATGCTGCCGTGCCGGCCGCAGAGCATCGAGGCGATCGTCAGACGGAACCCCTGCTCGGAGAGGTAGGAGAGCGTCGCCAGCAGCCGCCGGTCGATCTGGCCGCCGCGGATTTCGACCCGGTCGCAGGTGGGCAGTTCGATCTGCTCGTCGGCCAGCACCCGTCGCTGCAGCGCCTCCTTGGAGAGCAGCAGGACACCGGCGCTGCCCAGCTTCTCGGCAAAGGGGCTCTTGCCCTTGGCGCGGTAGATCGCCGTCGCCTCGAGCAGCTTCCAGCCGTCGAGGATCGGCTTCGGGTCGATGCGCGGCGCACCCCTGCCGGCGGGCCGGATCGAGAAGTTGACATGCGAGTCGATCTCGTCCTCGGCGGCGCCGATCCGGCCCAGCACCGTTCCGGCTATAACCTTCGACCCGACCCTGAGGGTTCCGTTTTCGGTGACGCCGTCGACTTCCTGGACCGGAGCGTCGAGCTGCTCCTCCTCCACCCGCCCGGGAAGCGCTCGCAGCCGTGGCCGCAGATTCTCGCTGTCGACCGGGATGCGCTGCTCCCTGCCGGTCGGCATCACCACGGCGCGGTCCTTGCGGACGATCTCGCCCAGCTCGGCATAGGTGTAGCGGTTGCCGTAGGCGTCGCGCAGGACGATGAAGCGGCCGAGCTGCTCGGAGCTGCCCAGCTTTTCGATCACGCCGTCGTTTACGGCGACGACCGGCGCGTCCTCTGCGGCGAAGATGTTGATCCCACGTCGGGTGGGGGAGGAGGAGATCACTTCGCCGGCGCCCCCGTAGGTCTGCTTGGCGTCTGAGCCTCCCTGCTCCAGCGCCGCGCGGGCGGAGAGATCGTCGGCGTAGCGGGCATCGGCGGCGACCGGGAAGTGGGCGCCCTCGGTCAGCCCCGTCAGCGACCCAACCAGGTCACTCGGCAGCTTGCCGTAGGCGCGGGCGTAGGCGAGCACCTCCTGCACGTACCAGTCGGCGTGGTTATAGGCGAAGATCGCGTCGTAGAGGTTCTCCGAGCCGCCGCTGAGGTCGAGGTAATTGGCCGCGGCGCAGATCGCGTCGACGGGGTTGTAGGGGTCCTCGCGCCCGTCGCCGTTGGCGTCGAGGCCGAACGCCTCCCAGCTCGACGGCAGGAACTGCATCCAGCCGATCGCCCCGGCGCTCGAAGGCCCCATGTTGGTGCCGAAGCCAGTCTCGATCTTGTTGATCGAGGCGAGCACCTGCCAGGGGATGCCGTACTCCGTGCCACAGGCCTGGTAGATCGGCAAGAGGAAGGGTGGGATCTCGAAGGAGTCGATGATGAAGTTCGGCACGCCGATCGGCGCCGGGCCGAAGAGGGCGATCGTCGTCGTTGGGTTGGCAGCGGTCGGAGTGCCGCCGCTGGAGTAGTGGGTGCCACCCGTAGTCTGCTTCTCGGGTAGTTGCACGCCGCCTGTCGCGCTGGGGGCGGTCACGCCGGCGCCGTTGTTGCCACCCCGCCCGCCGCTGACGTCGCCAATGCTCTGGTTGCGTCGCACGTCGCCGGCGCCACCATCGATCGTCGCGCCTGCTTCGAATCCGTCGCCTTCAGGTGAGGCTGTCGCGCTTGCCGGCGCTTCGACGCCGCTGTTGGCAGTCGGCTCATCGGTTGTGGATTCGGGTTCCTCGCTTGGATCGGCGGGCGAGGAGCAATCGAGATCTTCGCCGTCGAGCGCCCCGTCACCGTCGTCATCCACCTGGTTTGCGCAGGCCGGGGCACCAGCCTGCGCCGCCGGAGCGGTGGACGAAGGCGCTGTCTGCGGGGGCTCGTTATCGCCGAGTTCCTCGGCGCCTGCAAAGCCGACACAGAGCGCCGTGACGACGCCGAAGCTGGCCAGAGCGATGGTCAGTGCGAGCTTGTTTCTCATACGACGGCGCCTGTATATCTGCTGGCACGGATCGTGCAGCTGATTCCCGCCCTCTCCCCGCGAAACAGGCTCGCCCAAGCTACTGGCTCGTTCAGGGGTGCGCAACGGCTCGGCCCCGCCCCCAACATGCCCTTAATCAACGTCCTCTCCATGCCTAAGCGCAGCAGGATTTCAGGCGTGCCGGATGCGCCGGTTAAGCTGCTGTCAATGGAGTACGACGACCAGGAGGGCCTGCGCGCCCGCAGCGAGCAGGCGATTGGCGAGTTCGCCCAGGCGCTTCTTGACAGCAATGTGCTGGAGAACGCGGTGGCCGCCGCCTTCGGGGCGCGCGAGAAGGCGCTCGAGGCCCAGCAAGCGGCGATGGCTGCCCTCAACCTGCCCTCGGCCGGCGACGTCGAGCGACTCGAGCGTCGCCTGCGTTCGCTTTCGCAGCGCCTCGAAGAGGTTGAGGACCAAGTCGACCGGGTTGCCCGGGAGATCGGCGCCCTGCGTCGTCAGATCACCGTCAAGGACAGCTCCGTGAGGGAAGACTAACCCTCTACTTTAGGTAGAGAGTGCGCCAACGGCGGCTTTCCCGGCACGTCTCTCCGCCTCGGCCAGGGCCTCCAGCTCGAGCAACTTCCCTGACGCGGCTTCGGCGACGATCAACAAAGCGCCAGCGGCAACCCCAAGTAAGCCTGCGGCGGCGAGCAGCGAGGCGGTCTGCATGTCGCCGACCTTGGTCCGAGCGACTCCGCGAAAGCCCCGCGGGTGGGCATCGAAGCTGCTGACCGGCATCGACCTCCCGCCGCCGATCGCCTCCTCCAACCGTTCCGTCAGATCGGTATCGGGGCGTGCGCTCTCTCCCGCGCCAACGCCGAGCGCGCTGGCGCTGCCACCTCCCGCGACCGCTTCGGTGACGACTACCAGCTCGCCGAGCTCAGGCCCGTCCTCCAAGCCGCTGCAGGTGCCGACGCGCACCCCCCGCCGTACGCCGAGCTCAGCCAGGTCGCCAAGCACGAGCGCGGCGCTCGGCCCGCCCATACCGGTCGACTGGATCGAGAGCGGCTGTCCGGCCGGTGTCTGTCCCGCGTAGCCCCACAGCCCACGCGCGTGGTTGCTCATCCGCGGCTGCTCGAGCAGCTCCTGGGCGAGCAGCAGAGCTCGCCCAGGATCGCCGACGAGGATTGCGTCAGCGGCGTAGGAGGCTGTGGGCCTCAATCGCGCGGGCATCGTCGGGCGACCCTATTGCGCCCCGCTCGCCCTCTGCCTCGTCCCGTCGTTGGCCATTCGCCGGCTGCAAAGTAGCTGCCGATCGCGAAGCAGAACGCGACCAGCTGCGCGGCCAGCGTCTCCACGGTTGGATAAGACACCGAGCAGCCCGTTGCGATCAGCATCTTCTTGTAGGGAGCTTGAGCTCGAGCATGAAGGTGAGGGCTCCGACCACAGCGGCGATCGCCAGACCCAGGGAGACGCCGGCGAGCACGACACCGGTGCCGGAGCTGAGCTGCAGCACTGCAGGAAAAGCACCGTCTCGAAGCACTCGCGGAGACGTGGGGTCGAAGCTGCTTCTCCGATCTCGAGCCATGCTGCTCGACCGCGACCCGGCAGCCCGAGGAGCACGTTCGTTGAAGCCTTTTAGGTGCCATAGGCCGGAAAAAGCTTCAACGAAGCCGCAGTTGGCTCATGGTCGCCACTCGTGAGAAACACACCGGGCGGATTTGCTCCAACCGTCCAAACACAGCATTCGACGCTCTCCATACCTTGGCTTGGACTGCGAAACCGCGACCGCCGGGGCGTGCTCCGGTGGGCTAGGAGGGAATTGGAATGAAGAAGAGGCTGTTGATCGCCGGCCCGGTGGCCGCGATTGCCTCGCTCGTCCTACCGGGGATCGCGATCGGCGCCGAGACGCCGATCCTCGATACGCCCGAAGCGAGCATCAACGCGATGTGGGTGATCGTCGCCGCCGTGCTGGTGATGTTCATGCAGGCCGGCTTCCTGCTTCTGGAGGTCGGTTTCTCCAGGGCCAAGAACGCCGGCGCCGGGGTGGCCAAGGTCTTGGTCAACTTCTCGATCGCCTCGCTCTGCTACTGGGCGGTGGGCTTCGCGCTCGCCTTCGGTGGGCTCGGTGAGATCGCCGGCACGCACGGGTTCTTCCTCGATGTCGGGTCCTCGATCGAGGAGGCTGGCAAGAGCATCCCGTTCGTCGAAACGTATTCGATCAGCCCGGCCGCGTTCATGTTCTTCCAGTTCGTCTTCTGCGCAGTTTCGCTGGCGATCGTCTGGGGCGCAACGCTGGAGCGGATCAAGTTCGGCGCCTACGTCATCTACGCGGTCATCTTCAGCAGCGTGCTCTACCCGGTGCTCAGCCACTGGATCTTCGGCGGCGGCTGGCTGCAGGTCAATGTCGGCATGCAGGACTTCGCCGGCTCGACCGTGGTCCACCTGATCGGAGCGACCGGAGCGCTGGCGGCGCTATTGTTGCTCGGCCCGCGCGTCGGCAAGTACGGGCCCGACGGCAAGCCGCGGGCGATCCCGGGGCACTCGATGCCGCTCGTCGGCCTCGGCGTGCTGATCCTCTGGCTCGGCTGGTTCGGCTTCAACCCGGGCTCGACCCTGGGCGCGATGGGCGGCCGCTTCGCCGAAGTCGTGGTCGTCACCAACCTGGCTGCGGCCGCCGGTGTGATCGCTGCGGTGTCGATCATGTACCTGAAGACGAGGACGATCGACATCGGCATGGCCGGCAACGGCGCGATCGCCGGCCTGGTGGCGATCACCGCGCCCTCAGGCTACGTCGAGTACTGGGCGGCGCCGTTCATCGGCGCGATCGCCGGCGTGATCGTCGTCTACGGCATCTTCGCGATCGAGAAGGTGATCGACGACCCGGTCGGTGCCACCTCCGCGCACGGCCTGGCCGGGATCTGGGGGACGCTCGCCTGCGGCATCTTCACCTCGCCGCGGCTGGCTGAATTCAACGAAGTCGGTGACCCAGGCCTCTGGTACAGCGGCTCGTTCTCACAGCTCGGTGCCCAGGCGCTCGGCGTCGCGGTCGCCTTCAGCTGCGTGTTCGCCGTCTCCTACACGGTCTTCTTCGTGATCAAGAAGACGATCGGTTTGCGAGTCAGCGCCGAGGAGGAGGACGCAGGCCTCGACATCTCCGAGCACGGGATGTACGGGTACCCCGAGCAGTTCATCCCGCAGCCGGAGTACTCGACTGGCCTGGAGCTTGGCGGTCCACCGGCAACGGCCAAACCCGCTGCGGCACCTGCCCAGATGACAGCCACCGAGACCCGATAGGAGGGATCGAGCGCATGAAGAAGATAGAGGCGTTCATCCGCCACGAGGCGTTCGAGCCGATTCGGACCGAGTTGCTCGACAAGGGATTTCCCTCCCTGTCGATCCTCGAGGCCAAGGGCTCGGGCCGCCAGAAGGGGATCGTCGAGCGGTATCGCGGCTCGACGCTCACCGTCAACGTGCGGCCGAAGCTGAAGCTCGAGGTCGTGGTGGAGGACAAGGACAAGGGCTTGGTCGTCGAGACGATCCTCAAGCACGCCCGTACGGGTGAGGTCGGCGACGGCAAGATCTTCGTCCTGCCGGTGGAGGAGGCGATTCGCATCCGCACCGGCGAGGACGGGGAGCCGGTGCTGCAGGTGCACGAGGAGTCCGAGATTCCCTCCTAAGGATGTAAGAGGAACCGGACACCCCTCCCCGGAGGCCGTTGCGCAGCAGATCGTTTGTTGCAATTCGCAACGTCATTACCTGAGCCTCCGGGGAGGGGTGTCCGGTTCCTCCTCTGTAGCGGCTAGCCTCGGGCGTCTTGACCGAGGAGCGCATATCCCTCAGTGAGGCTGCACGGCGCGCCGGAGTCTCGCCGGCGACGCTGAAGCGCTGGGCGGAGGAGAAAATCGTGCCGGTGCGCCGCGGCCGCTGGACCGCCGCCGCAGCCGCGCAGGCGCGGGTCGTCGCCCGCATGCGCGAGCGTGGCCACTCGCTTGGGGACCTCAAGCGCGCGGGCCGCGAAGGAAGGCTTGCCTTCGGCTTCACCGAGGACCTCTTGCCGCGTCCCGAAGAGCAGGCAACGGTCGACGATGTGGCACGCGAGACGGGCCTCGAGCCCGAACTCGTCGAGCGCATTCTGGTCATTCTCGGCACGCCGCTGGAGGGGGGCAGGCTGCTCAATCCCCACGACGTGCAGGCCCTGCGCCACTGCGCCAGGGTGCTCGCCGCTGGCTTCCCGCTCGTCGCCTTCCTGCAGCTGGTCCGCGTCTACGCCCAGTCGCTGCGCCGCATCGCCGACGCCGAGGTGCGCCTCTTCCATCTTTACGTGCATGAACCGCTGATCCGCGACGGCGTACCCGAGCTGGAGATGGCCGAGGAGATGGGTGAGCTGGCCGGCGACATCCTGCCCCTTGCCTCGCCGCTGATCGACTACCTGCACACGCGCTACCTGCGTTTCTTCCTCGAGCAGGACGTGATCGGGCACATGGAGAACGAGCTCGACCCGGCCGCCGACCTGGGTCAGGTTCCAGTGACGCTCTGCTTCATCGACCTCACCGGCTTTACCCGCTACACCGAGGAGGAGGGCGACCTCGAGGCGCTCGACGTGGTCGAGAACTTCGTCGAGACGGTCGAGGTGACGTTGCCGCCCGACGCGACGATCGTCAAGACGATCGGCGACGAGGTGATGGTCGTCTCCCCCGATGCCGCCTCGCTGACCGAGTGGGCGGTGGGCCTGCTCGCCCGCTTCCCCAAACGCCCCCAGCCACGGGTCGGAATCCATTGCGCCAATGCCGTTTACCGTGACGGCGATTACTTTGGCACCCACGTCAACCTCGCCCACCGGGTCGTGAGTCGTGCCCAGGCAGGCGAGGTTCTGGCGACCGACCGGGTGGTCGAGACGATTGAGGAACGCGAGGGCCTTCTCGCGGAGCCGATCGGCGAGGTCACCCTGCGCGGCTTCCCGGCGCCGACACCGCTCTTCATCGTTCGCGCGGCCTGAAGTGGGTCAATCTCGGCTGCGCACCCGCCTATAGTCGAGTGAATCGTGAGCGCCGTCGTCGAGGCCATGCTCGATCAAGTTCGCGCACGCGGGTTGCTCCCCGCTGGCAACCCGGTGATCGCAATGCTCTCCGGTGGCAGGGACTCGGTCTGCCTGCTCGATCTCATGGTTCGTCTGCTCGACGCGGATGCCGTGGCCGCCCTGCACGTCAACTATGGGTTGCGCGACGACTCCGATGCGGACCAGGAGCACTGCGAGCGGCTCTGCGAGCGAGTGGGCGTGAGCCTCGCGATCGAGCGGCCGACCCGCCCGCAGGGGGCTGGCAACATGCAGGCCTGGGCACGAGACACGCGCTACGCGGCGGCAGCCCGCCTGGCGCTGCCCGGGAAGGCGCTGATCGCCACCGGACACACCGCCGATGACCAGGTCGAGACGATCCTCTACCGGCTCGCCTCTTCGCCCAGCCGCCGCGCCCTGCTCGGCATGCGTCCGCGCGACGGCAGCCTGGTGCGGCCGCTGCTCGGCTTCACCCGCCAGCAGACGACCGCTTACTGCGAAGAGCGTGGCCTCGAATGGCGCGACGACCCCACCAACGAGGAGACCGGCTACGCGCGCAATCGGGTGCGCCACCGACTCGCGCCGGCTCTCGCCGAGATCCACCCGGCGGCTGCCCGCAACGTGCTGCGCACGGCCGAGCTGCTGCGCGACGAGGCCGAGATCCTCGATGCTCTGGTCGACGCCGAGCTGAGCGGCGGGAACGGCTCGGCGCGGGGCACGATCGAGCTCGACCGGCTGGCGCAGTTGCAGCCCGCTCTGCGCCGCCTCGTCGTCCAACGGCTTGCCGATTGCGCCGCCGGTCGCCCCATCCCCGGCGCCGCAAATCACGCCGACGAGGTTGCCGCCCTGCGCCGTACCGGCACGGCGATGCTCGACCTCGGCGGCGGGGTTCGCGCGGTGGCCGAGCGGGGTGTCCTGCGGGCCGAGCGCTGAGGCCTCCCTCTATATCTAGACTGCGGCCGGTGAGCGACCCCGCGATCGGCGAGACCCTTGTCTCGAGCGAGGACCTGCAGCGGCGTGTCGCCGAGCTGGGGCGGCAGATCAGCGAGGAGTACGCGGGCCGTGACCTCTTCATGGTCGGCGTGCTGAAGGGCGCCGTGCTCTTCCTCGCCGATCTGATGCGCAACGTGAGCGTGCCCTGCGAGATCGACTTCATGGCCGTCTCCAGCTACGGCTCGCAGACGGATTCCTCCGGCGTGGTGCGGATCCTCAAGGATCTCGACGCGCCGATCGAAGACCGCCACGTGTTGATCGTCGAGGACATCATCGACTCCGGCCTCACCCTCCAGTACCTGATGCGCAACTTGCGGGCGCGTAACCCGGCCTCGCTGGAGGTCTGTGCGCTGCTGACCAAGCCCGAGCGGCTGCGTGTCGATCTCTCGCCACGCTACGTCGGCTTCGAGATCCCCAACCGCTTCGCGATCGGCTACGGGTTGGACCACGCCCAGCACTACCGCAACCTCTCCTACGTCGCTGCTCTCGACGCCTAGCACCAAAACCGCCCTGGTACGCTGATTTTTCCCTGTGAGGCGTTTTTTCAAGAGCGCAGCTTTCCCGATCCTGCTGGTGGTGATCCTCGCCTTCGTTGCCCAGCGGGTGATCAGCCCTGGCTCGGGCACGGAGGCCCCTTCCTACAACGAGCTTGTCGCCCCGAAGACCGGCCTGATCGCCAGCGGCAAGATCGACGAGCTGACGATCAACACGAAGGACAACACGCTCGACGTCAAGCGTACGAACGGCGAGAGCTTCTCAACCGGCTATCCCAACAACACCGAGCAGTCGCTGCTCAACCTGATCGACCAGAACGGTGACGTCAAGACGACCGTCAAGGGCACCGGTGGCTCCAGCCTGCTCTCGCTGCTCACCTACATCCTGCCCTTCGTCCTCTTCTTCGGCTTCTGGATCTTCCTCATGAACCAGATGCAGGGCGGCGGCTCACGGGTGATGAACTTCGGCAAATCGAAGGCGAAGCGGATGTCGGTCGACGCACCGAAAATCACCTTCCGCGACGTCGCCGGGGTCGACGAGGCCGTGCAGGAGCTGCACGAGATCAAGGAGTTCCTCGAGAACCCGAAGAAGTTCCAGGCGCTCGGCGCCCGCATCCCCAAGGGCGTGCTGCTCTACGGCCCACCCGGCACCGGCAAGACGCTGCTCGCTCGCGCGGTCGCCGGCGAGGCGGGCGTGCCCTTCTTCTCGATCTCCGGCTCGGACTTCGTCGAGATGTTCGTCGGCGTCGGCGCCAGCCGTGTCCGCGACCTCTTCGAGCAGGCCAAGCAAAACTCTCCCTGCATCATCTTCATGGACGAGATCGACGCCGTCGGCCGCCACCGCGGGGCCGGCATGGGCGGCGGCCACGACGAGCGCGAGCAGACGCTGAACCAGCTGCTCGTCGAGATGGACGGCTTCGAGATGAAAGACAACATCATCTTGATCGCCGCGACCAACCGTCCCGATATCCTCGACCCGGCCCTCCTGCGGCCCGGCCGTTTCGATCGTCAGGTGGTCGTCGATCGACCTGACCGCAAAGGCCGCAAGCACATCCTCGAGGTGCACACCCGCGGCAAGCCGCTGTCCAAGGCGATCGACCTCGACACGCTCGCCGGTCAAACCCCCGGCTTCACCGGCGCCGACCTCGCCAACCTGATCAACGAGGCGGCGCTGCTCACCGCCCGCCAGGGCAAGCGCGAGATCACCATGCACGAGCTCGAGGAGGGGATCATGCGGGTGATCGCCGGCCCCGAGAAGAAAACCCGCGTGATGAGCGAGAAGGAGCGGCTGATCACCGCCTACCACGAGCTTGGGCACGCGATCGTCGGCCACCTGCTACCCAACTGCGACCCGGTTCACAAGATCTCGATCATCAGCCGCGGCCAGGCGCTCGGCTACACGATCAGCCTGCCGATCGAGGACAAGTTCCTCACCTCGCGTGCCGAGCTGACTGACACGATGGCGATGACGCTGGGCGGCCGCGCCGCCGAGGAGATCGTCTTCGGCGAGATCACCACCGGCGCCTCCAACGACCTCGAGAAGGTGACCGCGACGGCGAAGCAGATGGTGATGCGCTTCGGCATGTCGGAGCGGCTCGGACCGCGTGTCTTCGGCCACGATCGCGGTCAACCCTTCCTCGGCCGCGAATTCAGCGCCGAACCCGACTATTCCGACGAGATCGCACGCGAGATCGACGATGAGATTCGTCGCATCGTCGAGGCCGCTCACCAGACCGCCAAGGACCTGCTCGGCGAGCGCCGCGAGGAGCTCGACCGGATCTCGAAGATCCTGCTCGGGCGCGAGACGATCGACGCCGAGCAGTTTGTCGCCCTGCTCGATGGCAAGCCCGAGGATGAGGTTTTCGCCGACGAGGAGGAGGCGGAGGCGCCGGCCGAGCCGGCGCCGGAGCCCGAACGGGCGCAGCGCGAGGGCGCGCGGCCGATGCCGCGGCCCAGGCCTGGGTACGCGGGCGGCGACGCCAGTTGATGGTAGGAGGCGATGGGGTGCCTCCCACCCGGACAAGCAGCAGCGCTAATTAGCGCTGCTGCTTTGAGTATCCGCCCGTTCGGGAGGCACCCCCTCGCCTCCACTCGACAGCCGGGTACGCCCCCGGTGGTACGCGAGCACGCGTCCGCGGGGTCGTCATGGTGAAGCTGATGGGTGTCGTCAACGTGACGCCGGACTCGTTCTCGGACGGAGGTCTCTACCTGGACGCGGCGGCGGCGATCGCGCATGGCGAGGAGCTTGTGCGGGACGGGGCGGAGATACTGGACGTGGGGGGGGAATCGACACGGCCGGGGGCAGAGCCGGTGGAGGAGGCTGAGGAGCTGCGCAGGGTCGAGCCGGTGGTGCAGGGGTTGGGCAGAAGTGGGGCGACGATCTCGGTTGACACCTCCAAGGCAGCCGTGGCCGAGGCGGCGATCGAGGCTGGAGCGGGGATCGTCAACGACGTGACGGCGCTGCGAGGAGATCCGGGGATGGCTGGCTTGTGCGCGGATCGCGGCGTCGACGTTGTGCTCATGCACATGAAAGGGGATCCTCTCTCGATGCAGGAAGGACCTACCTACGACGACGTGATCGACGAGGTCAAGGGATTCCTGACAGAGCGACTGCAATTCGCCACAAACGCCGGGATTGCCGAGCAGCGCATCTGGCTCGACCCGGGGATCGGGTTCGGCAAGGAGCTCGACCACAACCTCGAGCTGCTGCGTCGTCTCGGCGAGCTGCGGAAGCTGGGGCGGCCACTGGTGGTCGGCGCCTCTCGCAAGAGCTTCATCGGCAAGGTGGACGGATCCGAAGTGGACGACCGAATCGGTGGCTCGATCGCCTCTTCGGTTCTCGCTGCCGCTGAGGGCGCCGACGTGCTGCGCGTCCACGACGTCGCCGAGATCGCGCAGGCGCTGCGGGTCGCGGACGCGATCCTTGGGTAGGTTGCTGTGATCGCGGAGCGAGCAAGCGCGCATATCTGGTCCTTCGCGCCGCGGGCGAAGCGGAGGGTTGTGTAGTGGAGGCACACGGCAATGGCATCGAGTCGAGTGTCGAGGTCGAGCTGCGCGGGCTCTCGATCTACACCCATCACGGGGTCAGCGACTCCGAGCAGGAGGTCGGCCAGCGGCTCGAGTTCGACGTCTCCTTCGACGTGCCCGACTGTGACGCGGTGCTCACCGACCGGATCGAGGACACGGTCGACTACGCCGCGGTTTGCGACATCGTCGCTCTTGCCGCGACCGAGCGCAGCTACCGGACCCTCGAGCGCCTCGCCCAGGTGGTGGGAGAGCGTCTGATGGAACGCTACGGCTGTGAGTCGGTACGCGTCCGCGCTGCCAAGCCCGAGCCGCCTCTGCCGTTGGCGATCCAGGAGGTCGCCGTCGAGGTCTCACAGGAGCGCGCCGATGACGTCGACGAGGACGAGGCCGAAGAGGCCTAGCGGCGGTGAGGACGGGCTACCTCGGCCTCGGTTCGAACGTCGGCGATCGCCAGTCGCACCTGCGCGCCGCGATCGAGCTGCTGCGCGAGCACGGGGTGGAGGTCGAGGCGGTCTCCTCGACGTATGAGACCGAGCCGGTCGGCGAGGTGCTCGACCAGCCCGATTTCCTCAACGCCGCGATCCGCATCCGCACCGAGCTGGAGCCCGAGGCGCTGCTCGACCTCTGCAAGGAGATCGAGGTAGCCCGTGGTCGCACGCTCGACGCGCCCCGCCACAGCCCTCGCCCACTCGACGTCGACTTGCTGTTGCTCGGCGAGCTCGTGCTCAGCACCGAGCGGCTGACGCTGCCGCATCCCGAGGTGACCAACCGCCGCTTCGTCCTCGTCCCCCTGCTGGAGCTGGATCCGCAGCTGACCCTGCCAGACGGAACCCGCCTCTCCGAAGCCCTTGCGGCGCTAGGCCCCGGTCAGCGCGCCGAGCGACTCTGACCTGAGCTTCGTTGAAGGATTTTCGGGGTCCCAGCCCCGACGATCCTTCAACCAGCGACTGAGTCCGCCGCCCGCAGCGGCTGCATCCAGGCCGGCGGGAAGACCGGCGGCGCGTCGCCCGGGTAATCGGGGATCACCCGTCGGGCGAACTTGCCGGCAGGACGCGCGTCGATGATCGGGCGCAGGTCCTGCATCGACATTGCCAGTCGCAGGCTTGGAGCGATCTGGTAGTCGGCGGCGTTGAGCTGCTCGCCGTCCAGCACGCCGGCCTCGATCCAGGCGTCGATGCGGTCGAGGTAACCCGGCAGGGCGGCGAGGTCACGGCGCACGTTCTCGTCCGTTGCCTCGTTGTAGCGGGCGGTGAGTGCCAGGATCGGTGCTGCGGTGGCAACTGCGAGGCCGATCGGGATGCCCAGCTTGGCGCCCTCCGAGTAGCTGCGCAGCGGCGCCTTGTCCTTGCGCAGCGTCCACCAGATCATCTGGCGGATCGGGTGCTGGAGCTCCTCGTCGCCGAAGCGCTCGGCCTCTTCGACCGCGCGGCGCTTCTCAGGATCCTCGGGGAAAAGCGGCGGCTCGGGCTGGATGCGGTCGAGCTCGCGGGTGATCTCGCGCGAGCCCTGCACCTTGCGCCCGTCGATTTTGATCGCCGGCACCGTCTGTTTCGGAAAGCCCATCGCGCGGACGACGAGCTTCTGCATCACCGGGAAGAGGTCGGTGCGCTTGAAGGGGATGCCCTTCGCCTTCAGCATCGCCTGCACCGCAACCCCCGGATGCGAACCCGGGATCGTGTAGAGCCGCACCTTCACGGCGGCGATCGTACCCGGTCCGGGATAATCGCGCGCGTGCTTCTTGCGGCCGACGTCGGCAACACCCAAACGCACCTGGGCGTCTTCGACGGCGAGCAGCTGGTCGAGCACTGGCGCTTCCAGACGCGCTCGGGGGCGACAGGGGACGAGCTGGCGGAGCGTATCGCGGGCCTCTTCGCGCTTTGCGAGATGTCGCTGGACGAGCTCGATGCCGTCTGCGTCTCCTCCGTGGTACCGCCGCTCGGCACCCAGTTCGAGCAGCTCACCGAGCGCTACATCGGCAGCGAGTGCCTGACGATCGGCCCCGGGGTCAAGACCGGCATGCCGATCCGCATCGACAACCCGCTCGAGGTCGGCGCCGACCGCCTGGTCAACTCGATCGCCGCCTACGAGCGCTTCGATGAGGCTTGCATCGTGGTCGACTTCGGCACCGGGATCAACATTGACGTGGTCTCCGCCGAGGGCGAATACCTCGGTGGCGCGATCGGCCCCGGCCTGGAGATCTCGCTGACAGCGCTAATCGACCGGGCCGCGCGCATCACTCGCATCGACCTCGAAGCACCCGAGACGGCAATTGGCCGCTCGAGCCGTGCTGCGATCCAGTCGGGCTTCGTCTTCGGCTTCGCCGGGATGATCGATGGGATCGTGCGCCGCATCGAAGCCGAGCTGGGCGAGGCGCGGCTGCTCGCCACCGGCGGCCTCGCCGAGACCGTCGTCCCCTTCACCGAGACGATCGACGACGTCGACGACATGCTTACTCTCAAGGGGCTGCGTCTCATCCATGCCCGCAATGCCGCATAAACCGCCGCCTCCTCCGCTCTCGCGAGGACCTGAAGAATCGGATATGGACAGGTCCTCGCTTCCGCGTCCGGGGGCGGCTCGACCTTCCTTGGTGACGCCTTTCCAGATTGGCAGGGTCGAGATCCCCAACAGAGTCCTGCTGGCGCCGCTGGCTGGGATCGGCAACTGGTTCGTGCGTCTGCAGGCCAAGCGCCATGGGGCCGGTCTGGCCGTCTCCGAGATGGTCTCGAGCTTCGGCTTGCACCACCGCAACGAGCGCACCCTGCGCGAGCTGATGCGGATCCACCCCGACGAGCACCCGGTCTCGGTGCAGCTCTTCGGACACGACGCAGAGGTGATGCGCTCCGGCGCGGCGATCGCCGCGGAAGCGGGCGCCGACTTGATCGACATCAACATGGGCTGCCCCGTGCGCAAGGTGCGCAAGACTGGCGCCGGCGCCGAGCTGCTGCGCGACCACGAGCTTGCCCTGGCGGTGGCCCGAGGAGCGATCGAGGGCAGCGGCCTGCCGGTCACCGTCAAGCTGCGCTCGGGGATAGCCGTCGGTGAGCGATCCGGCTTCGACCTCGCCGTGAGACTCGCCGAGGAGGCTGGCGTGGCGGCCATCGGCTTCCACCCGCGTGCAGCGACCGTCGGTCACAAGGGCAGCCCCGATTACGCGCTCACCCGCGAGCTGGTCGAGCGCATCGAGGTGCCGGTGATCGTCTCCGGCGGTCTGCAGAGCGCCGATGCGGCGCGGCGTGCATACGAGGAGTCGGGCGCCGCTGCGGTGATGATCGCTCGCGGCTCGCTCGGCAACCCATGGGTCTTCGAAGAGCTGACCGGGGCGCGCCGCGGGCCGCCCGATCGGGCCGAGGTCGGCGCCGAGCTGCTCTGGGTGATCGACCGGGCCGAGGAGCACCTGGGCAGCGAGCGAGCGAGCCGCTACCTGCGCAAGTTCTATCCCTGGTACATGGAGTCGCTGGGCGCACCGCCGGAGCTGGCGGACGAGCTGCAGCGCAGCGCCGACCTGCCTCGCGCCCGTTGCCTGATCGCCGATCTGGCCACTTTGGCTCCCTCGCTATAATCCCGCGACTTCGGCCCTGGTGTGGTGAGCGAATCGCCGCCGCACCTGGGCGTTTTTTCGGTCTAGAAGCCGATTTCCCCCGTCTCAATCGAGCAAAGCGAGGTCAGGACAAGTGAGTCGCCAGTCCGTAATCACCCCAGAGGGCCTGGAGAAGCTCAAGGAGGAGATCGATCACCTCTCGACCGTCAAGCGGCGTGAGGTCGCTGGGCGGATCAAGGAGGCACGCGAGTTCGGTGACATCTCCGAGAACGCCGAGTACGACGACGCCAAGAACGAGCAAGCCTTGCTCGAGCAGCGGATCGCGCAGCTCGAAGAGAGACTGCGACGGGCGACCGTGATCGACGAGAAGGGCCTCGGCACCGACGAGGTGCAGTTCGGCTCGATCGTCCACGTCAAGGATCAGAAGACCGGCGACTCGCAGAAGTTCCAGATCGTCGGCTCGACCGAGGCCGACCCGCTGGAGCAGAAGCTCTCCAACGAGTCGCCGATCGGCAAAGCGCTGATCGGGCACAAACGGAATGACATCGTCACAGTCGAGGTTCCGCGGGGGCCGAAGAAGAAACTGAAGATCACGAAGATCGAGACCGCGTAGGGCCAGCCACCGGTGAGCCCGTCCCGGCAGGGGCGGAGCCGGTCCCGGTAGGGGTTCCACTTAACTTTTTGCGTAGGAGCGTAGAACCGCTGTCGCCCGCAGCAAGGCGCGCAAAAAGTACGAGACGTTCCACCCCTACCGGGACCGGCTCGTCACTCCCCCGATAGGCTCGCGCGCCAATGAGTGAGAGCGAACAGCCAGAGCTTTCTGACGTTCTGCGTGACCGGCGCGAAAAGCTGGAGCGCATCAGAGGGGCGGGGATCGATCCGTTTCCGCCTGAGTTCGTTGAGCGGGAGGATGTTGCTGAGGTGCGGGCGGCGCATGAGGGGTTGGCGCCGGGGATCGAGACGGATTCTCGGCATCGGGTTGCCGGTCGACTGGTTGGGCGACGCGGGCACGGCAAGGCTTGCTTCCTCGATTTGCGCGACGGCAGCGGTCAGATCCAGCTGCACGCCCGCGAGGATCTGCTTGGCGAGGAGCCCTACCGGCTGCTGGTCGACTTGGATCTCGGTGACATAGTCGGCGTCGAGGTCACGGCTATGGCGACGCGGCGTGGCGGGGAGCTCTCCCTGGC
>DATNHC010000086.1:0-12899 GCA_035605155.1 Solirubrobacterales bacterium | reverse complement strand
GACTACTTCGAGGCCTTCGACTGGAACGTCGACCGGATCTGCGAGCGGATCATCTACGGCGATTACGACGTCGTCGCCGTCGACCCCGTCACCGAAATCCCCGGTTTCGAGCGGGTCGAGGTCGCGGCCGAGATCACCCGTCGCTTCAAGCAGGTTGCCTCCCGCGCCAACTGCCACGTGATCCTCGTCGCCCACCTGAACCGGAACCGATTGAAGGATCCGAAGGGGGTGAAGCCGCGGCCACTGTGTGTCGATCTAAAGGGCTCGGGGACGCTGGCTCAGGCCGCCAACGCCGTGCTCTTCCTCCACCGCGATCAGGACGAAGAGGCCAACGTCAAGCCCGAAGGCGAGCTCTACTACGACAAGGTCCGCAACGGCCTCAAGAAGAAGATCCGCGTCGCCCAGAACAGCCGCACCCATCAGTTCATGTGGCTTAAACCCCCGCCGGTTCACGAGCAAGAGGAGCTCGAAGTCGGCAACACCCACCTACCGCCCCCTGGCCACGACCAACGAAGGGACGACTGATGGCGAAGCGTCGAGTGAAGATCGAAGACGAGGTCGGTGGCGGGCTCGTCGACAACCCGCCGGCCGTCCCGACCGAGCCGGCCCGGCTGCTCCGGCAGAACCCGCACAGCACCGACTACCGCGAGATCCGCGCCAGCTTCGACGACGAAGGGGTGCCGAAGAACGTCACCGACCCGGCGGCGATAGCCGAGGCCGGAGAGGAATCGGCCTACACCGATCGCCAGGGCCAGGCTGTTCCCGGCGAGCCCGAGGCGGTCAGCCGCGAGGCCCAGGAAGAGATCACCCGGCAGGCCCGAGAGAAGAAGGAGCGGGTGGTGATGTCGCCGCTCTACGAGATCGACCAACGCCTCGAGAAGCTCGAAGCCACCGGCAACTACGCGCCGGGGAAGATCCGCTTCATTCGCAAGCTGCTCAACCAGCTCGGCGAGGACGCGATGCGAACGGCGGTCGACGAGTGAGCCCCTCGGCCGAAAAGGTGCAGTGCCCCTTCTGCCTCGGGCACCCTCGAGTCAAGAAGGACGGTGCGATGTACGACCACGATTGGGGCCGGCCGGGGATGCGGAAGCGCTGCCCCGGCGCCGGCAGGACGAAGGAGGAGGCCAAGCTCGAGCGCGACGCCGCAAATAGGGAGGGTCGGCGGCCCACGGTTACGTCCGGCCGGCCGGACAAGGTAGATGCCCCCAGCGAAGTGCGACCCGAGGACATCTTCTGACAATGCCGAACTGCCGCGACTGCTCCGAGCCGATCAACTTTGCCCGCCTGGGCGATCGCACCATCCCGGTCGACGCGACCCCCGATTGCCACGAGGGCAGCTTCGTCCTTTACCGCGAATTCGGGGTGCTCAAGTGCCGGCCGGCGCGGCTGCCTCAGGACTACTCCCGGTCGCGCCACCGCCACCACTTCGACACCTGTAAATCCCGCCGCTACGGAAGGAACCCCCAGCGATGATTCGAGCGATCAGCTTCACTGAGTCGGGCAACCTGCTCACCTGTCAGGCCCAATGGGACTTCAACTACGGCGGCTACCTGGCCGGCGACTGCTTGAAGCCGAAGGCGGTGCCGGTGCGGCTGCAAGAGGGCCGCGCGTGGGGCGCAGGAGTCGCGGCCTTCCATGCCGTCGACCTCGAGGCCGGGCTCGCTGCGTTGACCAAGTCGCTCGACGACGAAGCCAAGAAGCTCGAGGAAAAGGGTTTCTACGACGCCGACGCGCATCGGCAGATGGCGGCGAAGTTGCGGGCATTGCTCGAGCAGTACGCAGCCGAAGAGGAGACGCGCCCGGTGCCGCTCGCCGGCCTCTCCGGGCTCGAGCACGAGCTGATGGTGCCGCTGCCCTCGAGGTCGGGCAAAGGTGACTCCAATCGCTACCGCCTACAGGTCTTCTTCGACGGTGTGCTCGTGGACGAGGAGGGTCGGATCTGGCTCGTCGAGTTCAAGCTGCGGGAAAACCTCTCGGCGCTCGAGCTGATCACCAACGGTCGCCAGATCCGCTACTACGCCTGGGCCTATGAACGGGAGTACGGCAAGCCGGTCGCCGGGGTGATCGTCGACGAGCGACTCAACGCCCAGCCAAAGCCGCCGAAGATCGTCAACTCCAAAAAAGGGGTCGGCAAAGAAGTCGAGGTCGACGTCCTCGACAAAGAGACGAAGGAGCCCACCGGGGAGAAGAAGATGGTGTGGAAAGCGCCGTCGACCGACAAGGCGCAGCTCACCACCCCCGAGCTCTACGAGGCGGCCTGCGCCGAGTACGGCGTCGACGTCGATCCGGCGATGGTGCAGGCCCTCGCCGATCGCCGTTGGTCCCAGCGCGAGCGCGTCTTCTTGACCCCCCGCGAGATCGAGGAGTCGGGTACCGAGCTCGTCTCCCTCGGCCGCCAGGTCGCCAACGTCGACAGCGGCCAGGTCTACCCGGTGCGGAACGTCAAGCCGCAGAACTGCAACGGCTGCCGCTTCCGCGAAATCTGCAACGACCCCCACGACACCGAGCTCGTGGATTCGCTGTTCGACAGGCGGCCACCGAAGCGTGACCGCGATCCCGAAGGAACGGAGGTAGTCCCAGCATGACCCCGCTCGAGTTTGTCCAGCCCTCGGCCGTCGCGCCGACGATGAACATCCTGCTCTACGGCCCTGGCGGCACCGGGAAGACGGTCAACGCCTGCTCTGCCCCCGGCCCGATCTTGGTCGGCAACGCCGAAGGTGAGAGCGCCCTGCGCTTCGCTCGAGGCAAGTGGGGCGACGACAAGATCCACGAGAAGGCGATCACGTGCGCCAAGGACCTCGACGACATCTTCGTCCACGTCCGCGAGGGCTGCGAAGAGAAAACGCTCGTGATCGACTCGGTCGGCGAGGTCTACCAGCGGCTCGTCGAGGAGCTCGCCGGCAGCGGGCGCGCGTCGTTGCAGAACTACGGCGACGTCAACACCAAGATCGAACGGTTCGTGCGGGCGATCAAGGATCTGCCGATCAACGTCGTGCTGATCGCTCACGAGCAGCTCGACGAGGACGACGGCGCCTCGATCAAGCGGCCGGCGACGGGCGGGAAGAAGCTGCCCGAGAAGCTCGTCGCCGCCGTCGACGTCGTCGGCTACTGCGCTGTCCTCCCCGAGTCAGAGGACACGCCGCGCCGCTACGTCGCCCAGCTCGTCGAAGCCAACGGCAAGCGGGCGAAGGACCGCTCGGGGGCGCTCGGCAAGATGCGCGATGTCGACCTCTCCGAGTGGATCCCCACTGCGGTTGAGGCGATGTCGGGCGGGCAGACCGAACTTGCCGCCGAGCCCGAGGCCGAGCAGGCCGAGGAGTCCGGCGCCGAGGAGAAAACCACGTCGACCACCACCAAGGCGGCGGCCAAAAAAGGAGGCAAGTGATGGGATTCAAGATGAGCCTCGACGACGTCGAGCCCTGGAAGGGTGGCGGGTTGATCCTGCGAAGCGGGACTCACCCGATCCGTGTCGTCGACGAGGAGATCAAGGAACCCGGCAAGGACGGCTACGAGGGTGATCACCCGGTGGTGATCCTCACCCTCGAGGCGATCGGCGGCGAAGAACAGGGCGGCGAGATCCGCGATTGGGTGCACATCACGCCCGACGCGCTCGGCAAGGTCGCCCAGCTCTATGAGGTCTTCGGCGTCGATGTTCCCGCGGGCGAGTTTGAATGGATCTCGATCAAGGGCCGCCAGGCCAAGATCGTCGTCCGCGAAAAGCCCGGCCGCAAAGACCCGAGCAAAAAATTCTCCGAGGTCGTCAGCTACACCAAGCTGGCCGGCGGCGAGGAGGTCGTCGAGAAGCTCAAGGAGGAGTTCGGCGCCGAGGAGATCGGGTCGGGCGGCGGCAAAGACGACGACATCCCCTTCTAGGCGATGGCGAAGTCGACGAAAAAAGCCTCGACGCGCAAACGCAAAACGCCGGAGGAGCGCGCGGCCGAGAAAGCGTTTGCCGTCGAGCAGAAGATCAAGACCGGGACGGGGGCGATCAAGCAGGTCTGGATCGCCCTCGCCGGGCACCTGCACGAGTTCTACACCGAGCGCATGTGGGAGCCCCTCGGCCACGACAAGTTCGAGTCGTGGCTCGGCACCCCCGAGATCGGGCTCAAGCGCTCGCAGACCTACCAGTTGATCGAGGTCTACGAGGAGCTCGTCGTCAAGCGGGGTGTCTCGCAGGAACAGCTCGCCGAGCTCGAGATGTCGAAGCTCGCCGTGGTGCTGCCGGCGCTGCGCAAGGGCGACGTCGAGCTCGAGGACGTCCTCGCCGACTGCGAGACGCTGTCGCGCTCGGCGCTGCGGGAGAAGTACGGCCAGTCGGTCCCGGCCGCGCGGATCCCGCTGACCGAGTGCGAGCAGTGCGGCAAGATGTGCCGCGCCAAGAGCGAGGCCGAGCGGGAAGAGATGATCCCCGGTCAGACCTCGCTCGAAGAAGTCGACGACGATTCGTGACGATCGCCAAGCCGCCTCCTGGGCTCGCTCACGAGTTCTGGGAGGCGGCTATGCGTCGGCCCCGGCCGGTGCCCTTCCTCAACGATGAACCGGCGTGTTGGCTTGCCAGCTTCGACCCCTACGAGCGGCCCTGCGCCAACGACCGCAAGTGGCAGGCGTTCCACTTCTTCGGCAAGCAGGAAATCCGCCACCACCCGCCGCTCTTCGGGCTGACCGCGATCGAGTTCGTCGAGCTCGAATGGGATCCCCGCAACGGCGGGCCGGGGTGCCTCGTGCACCACGTCTCCTTCGATCATCAGGACGGGCGCCCGAAGGCTCTCGTCGTGCCTAGATCGGCGTTGCCGGACGACGTCGAGGAGTTTGTTGACGAACGTGGTCTGGAATCCCTGGCCGAACGGCGCTTTCCGGCCTTCTGAGCGGTATCATGGCTGTGCCCGCGAGCAGGCCGCCCACATAACCCGGCGGCCGGCCAAGAGCCATCAGCGATGATGCGCGCCCTTGGGCCGCGAGGCAGAGGATCTCCTCCTCGCCCGCCGTCGCCGTTCCCTGGCGGCACTCAAGGCGGCGGGAATCTTCGCCGGGCCGCGGCTCGCGGGAGCCAGCGGACCAAGCGACCGAGTCGATGCGCGCATGGCCCTGGGGGACCGCCTTTGCTGGGGGCGGACGGAGGGGCCGCACGGCGCCCGGTGGAGGACTCCTCACGGCGGTCGGGACGGTAGGGAAAGTCGCCGGGTGCGCTCGAGCAGATACGTCGTAGCTGTCGCTGATCTGCGATGCAACCCCGGAGGGCCAGGTTCGACCCCTGGGGCCGCCACTCCGTAGCTGTCTCGTCATTCCGGCCCGCCGGAATGGAGTCGATGGTCGCGCCGGGGTGCGCCGTGGCGAAAGCGCGGCGGACGGCACTCGCCGCCGACAGAGCGAGGGCCGGAGACGAAACCCCCGGCCCTCGACTCCATAGCTGTCTCGTCAGCGCGCGGCGGCTGCCGCCTCGGCCTCCTTGATCAGTCGGTTGGCGCGCTGCCGCAGGATCTCCCGCTCGGGCACCTGGCGGCCCTCTTCGAGCGTCAGCTCGGGATGGTCGCGGGCCTCCGCGAGCGCTCGGCCGAGCCGCTGCCGCAGCTCCGCTCCGCGCTCTTCGTGTTCGTGGAGTTCCTGCTCGGTCGCGCCGATCTCTAGTCGTATCTGCGCGGCGTCTCTCACTTCGCTCCCTTCCGGTTGCGCGGGATCGCGTCCCAATCGACGAGGTCGACCAGGCGGCGCGGTGGGCGCGGCTCTGGCGGGCTCTTGTCGGCTTTGCGGGCGAGCCGAGCAGTCAGCCCGGCCCGTCCCTCTTTCGTCGTCATATCCGGCCCTCTCACAGCGCTTGCTCGTCTCTCCGCGCGACCACGGCGGGCTCTCCCTCGAAGATGGCGACGATGTCGAGGTCCAGCTCGTCAAGCGGTATCTCGCTCTCCTCCGAGCAGGCTTCCCGCGCCAGCTTTGCGGCGGCCTTGGTCCCGTTGTAGGTGTAGACGGTGACGATGTACGTCTGGTCGTTGTCGCGGTAGCGACCAATCACGGTGTAGGCGGGCTCGGGGTTGAGCGCTTGGGCCGTGAGCTGTTGGCTCTGCCGCTCTCGCTTGACAGCCCCGAGGATTTGCCCGGCGACGCTCTCACTGTCGTACTCGTCGTCTCGGTCGATCTTGAACGGTTCTCCGACGAAGTGAGCGTTTGCCGGTTCGGGTGCGATCTCCTCGCTGATGCGGTCGAAGGCTTCCTCTCGGCTGTCGGCTTCGAGGACGACTACGAGCGCGTAGATGGTGCCTTGCTCGTCCATGCGAACTCCCTTCGGGTTTGTACTGCGGTTGATACAAAGGGCGGCGCGGGGATCGAACCCGCGCCAGCGCCGCCAGGCCGCCCTAGTGTCGTTCGTACTCGCTCGTGTTGGGGCGCTCGACGAGCCCCCGGTCGAGGATGGCGGCGATGTCCTCCAAGCGACCGGGGCCGCCGTCCCACGATTCGTTCTTGGGGAGGCAATGCCCGATCTCGCCTAGTGAGTTTTCGAGCTGGCGGCAGCGATCCTCCAAGGCGTTCTTGTAGTCGATCAGCGCGTCCACGCCGCCGCTCTCGTCGTCGTCCGCGCCGTCGCTGTAGCCGATCTCCTTCGCCAGCTCGTCGAGTGGGTCGGCGGGCTCGGCCTCGACGGGGTAGGCGAGCGCGCCACACTCCGGGCACTCGCCAGCGGGCACGGTGCCGCCGGGGTCGAGCCGTTCGCTCAGTCGCTCGGGCTCGACCAGCTCGGCTACCGGCCAGATGCGGCGGCAGTCGTCGCAGCGGGCCTTGTCGTCGCTTGGCGCGGCTCCCAGGCCGTCAGCGCCGGCCATCTCGGTTTCTGCGTTCATGGTGTCTCCTTCGGTTGTACTGCGTTCGATACAAGGCCGCGCCCCGGAATCGAACCGGGGCGGCGCTCCAAGCGCGGCTATGCGTTGAGCTTCTCCGCGAGGCTGCGGGCCTGCCGTTCACTCAGCGGCGGCAAGTCCTGCAAGCCGTGGCCGTGGCGGCAGACGCCCCAGCCGAACGTCCCAGCGGGCTTGCGGTTGTTCTCGTCGAGGTCAATGGCGACGTACTCGCCCACCTGGACCGCCTTCTCGCGCAACGAGGCGACGCACGGGGCGAAGTGGAACTCGCCCAGGTAGGCCGCCGCCTCCTCGCCAGGTATCCAGTCGTAGACCTCGCCCACGATTCCCAGGCGGTCGCTCACGTCGAGCGCCCAGGGCTCCTCGCCCCCTAGACGCTTGCCCGGCCCGTAGTTGCGTAGGTCGGCGCACCCGTCGGCGTGGACGTGGAATTCACCCTTGCTCTGATCGTGCAGGTTCGGCCCGCAGACTTGCACCCTCATTCGACCAGCTCCGGCACCACACGGCGGGCCAGCTCTTCGGCCGTCTCCCGATCCTCACCCGAGAGGACGCGCTCGGCCGACCCGGTCCACGAGTAGCGATAGATCACGCGGTTGATCTCCCAGCGATCACCGCCGCCATCGTGAGGCCCAGCGTCGACGCCGACGCACTCGAAGAGCAAGCGATCATCCGGGCCACCCGTTCCGATCACGACTTCAAACGTCATGGTGGCTTCGACACTGAGCGGGTACTCGTTGAGCCGCTCGTCGGCCTGCTCCCTCACCGTGTCGAGACTCAGCGGGCCAGCTTCGCCGTAGCCGATGTCATGGGCGAGCAACTCGTCGTTGCTCCACTCGTTGAGCGCCTCGTCGTCGGGCAGGCTCGCCAGCTTGACCAGGGCGGCTATGTCGTCGAGACGTGAGCGCTTGTGCTCTTCGATTTCCCGCTCGGCTTCGCCAACCTGCCAGTTCTCCCGCTCGACGATCTCGCCGGGCTGCAAGACGACAGAGCCCCAGCCGGTGCCAAGCTCGACCATCTCCTCGTCGTTCTCTAGTCCGGGCTTGGGATGGGCGACGGTCAGCTCGTAGAAGGCGCGGCCGTCCGGTGCCTTGATCCGGTCGCCGACTCGCGCCTCTTCAGCGCGGATGCGTTCGATGCGTTCGGTGCTCATGTTGCTCCCTTCGTCGGTGCTGCGTTCATGTATCGCCCACGGTACAGCACCGCGAGCGCGATAGCACGGTGATCGGGATCGGTGGACACATGTTCGATCTGGCGCTCTTGCTCGGTCGCTCGGCTGGATACGGCCCACCGGATCGACGCGAGCGAAGATCAAACACGCGCGAGGGTCAGCACGTCGGGCCTGCCTCGGTTGATCGGACATAACAGCCGGAATGTCAACCCTCGCTCGGCTCTCCGTCTCGCCTCCCGCTCGGCACCCTCTCGATTAGGCGTGATCGCGTCGGCGTCGCAGGCGCGAAGCGGTGCGCGTGAGCGGATGCGAAAAGGGGGAGGGGGGAGTGTGCGAATCCCGTGTCGCTGCGAGATATATATCTCCACCCAGCCGTATCGGATTTGGCCCAAAGAGCGGCCTTGTGTACACGTCCGACCCCCGGAGTCGCTAGGGTGCCCGCTCGAGGAATCGCCGGACAGCTACGGGGGCGGCACACTCCCCAGGGCACGGCGTAGGGCCTCGCCATCTAGACCCTGGCGGTCGTGCCGGTGGCGAGTTGCCCGCCCTCTCCCCAGGAGCCCAGCACAACCGGAGGAGAGACGTGGAGATCCCAGCACCGCAGTTCGACCTTGGCAGCACCGTCGAGCCCACCCCTGACGCCGCGATCGAGCCCGCGAGTCGGGTGGGCCGCGTCGAGTCTCGGTCGTGGACGGAGTTCCGCGATCAGTCCGGCTACTGGCGCTACACGATCCGCTGGCCCGGCGGCGGCACGTCGAGCGAGGACGACAAGCACTTGCAGACCTCGGACGTGATTGCCTGCGACTTGAAGGTCGTCGTCAACGGCGTCCCGATCAAGGTCGAGACGAGCACCACGGCGACGGTCGGCGAGGTCGTCGATCAGGTGCTCACCGCGGCGGGGATCACGCGGCGGGGCGACGGGGTCGAGTGGGAGCTGCGGACGGAGGACGGTCGCCAGCTCACGCACTTGGTCGGCGACGGCGATCTCGTCGACGGCGAGACGACCCTCTTCCTCGACCCCGAGGTCGGCGGTGGCGGTGATGGCGAGTCCGTCGAGGCGACGATCGTGGAGTCCTCGGACTCCTCCCAAATCGGGCGCACCGGCAGGGTGCCGCTCGAGGCGCTTGGCGCGGCCGGTGAGCGCGGTGAGGAATCCCACGCCGACAGTCCGGGTGTGCCGGGGCCGCCGGATGGCTGGCAAGGCGAGCCCCCCGCGGAGGGCACCCGGCGGGCGCTGATCCTCGGGGTGATCGACAACTTCGCCATGCGGCTGATCTCCGGCGTCGGCGGCAAGGCCACGAAGCGTTCCTGCCTCGAGCTGGCGGACGCGATCGAGGAGGCGCTGATCCGCGTCGTCGATCAGGGCGCCACCCCGGAGTCCGGCTCGCCGGCTTCGGTGGCGATGGACACCCTCGACGGCATGAAGATCCCCCGGACCCGCGAGGGCGCGATCCTGACGATCTCCGACCGTGTGACGGCCCTGGCGGACGAGCTCGTCGAGTACCGCCGCGACGCGATCGGCGCCGGCAACGAGTTCGACCGGATCTCGATCCCGCGGTCGACGGGCGCGACCGGCGAGCCCGGCACTCCGCGCACCCTGACCCTGACCGAGCGGGCCGAGATCTGCATCCGGCGGGTGCTGGCCGGAGAAGAGTCCAAGCGGCTGCTCGCCTCGACCGTCGACGGCCAGCAGAAGGCGATCGACAAGATCCGCGCCGAGGGCAAGGTCAAGCCCGGCACCCGCGAGCTCGTGATCGTGCTCGAGGACGTTTCCGACGCCGACACGCCGCCCGAGTACCGCTTCATCGAGCTCGAGGATCAGGACGGCGCCGGGGTCGGCAGCTTCCCGATGCGGCCCTCGAGCCGGACGCCCTTCCTCGAGATCACGATCCCCTACGGCCGCGACGATGCCTGGGTGTCCGAGGTCGCCTACCAGGCCGCCGGAGCCGCGACCCGGCCGCTGCTCGAAGACCACCCCGACTACGTCTTCCCGGCCGAGCGCGTCCGCGACGCCGTCGCGGAGCTCCTCTCGGACTTCGGGATCCCGCGGGCCTGCGTCGACTGCGCCGAAGAGCAGCTCGGCCACGGCGCCAAGGAGGTCGACGGTCGCCGCGACGCGACGATCAAGCAGCTCGAGGCCGACGTCGAGCGCTTCCTCCGCGAGCGCGAAGAGGCCCGGTCGGGCGAAAGCCGCTTCGCCGAGGAACGTGACTGCGCCTTCGCCCTCCTGCGCTGGCTCCTGCCGGTGACGGTCGCCAAGAGGATCGACTGATGGCCGCGCGATCCTCAGCGGGGGGGGGTACTGATATGCCCGCCCCCGAGCCCGTCTCGATCCAAGAGGTCTTCAAGGACGTCAGCGAGCGCCTTCTCGGCCGGATGCAGGAGGCCGAAAAGATCGACGCCGACGAGATCACCGCGGCGGTCGCCAGGGAGTTCGGCGTTCCGCTCGACCATCTCATTGAGGCCGTCTCCCGCGAGCTCGTGCCGGGTTTGTTGATGCTGGCGATCAAGGGGCCGCAGTTGGCGCTCGCCACGTCGCAGATCGCCGCCTTCCTTGCCGGGGTGGCCTGGGAGCAGGGGAGGCGAGGCTGATGGCGCGCGAGAGCACCGCCGACACGCTGCTCGAGGAACTCGAAGAGCTCGGCCTCGAGCGGGCGCCGAAGTCCAAGCAGCAGGGCCTCGCCAAGCTCGTGACGGCCTTCTTGTCGATGGAGCCGAAGTACCCCGAGGGCAAGTTGTCGAAGACGCGGGAGCGCGAACTCGATATGGAACGGCTCGGCTTCTGCAAAGCCCTCGAGAAGCTGCGCGAGCTGATCGCCGTCTACGGCACCGACGCGATCGCCGAGCTCGCCGACGTCCGCGCTGAGGAACAGCTCCGGCCGCACAACCTGGCCGGGATGCGGAACTGGATGCTCTGATGGGCGCTTGGGCCGAGACGTCAGTGAACCGGCGGGACGATCCCTACCCGCCCCGCGACGGCGAATCCTGTGCTGACTGCGGCCGGACCCTGCGCCACGGAGAGCGCGTCTTCCGCCTCACCGAGCGCAAGGACGAAGCCTGGGTCTGCGAAACCTGCCTCTCCCGGCCAGAGCCCGAGCCGATGGGGGCCTGACCGTGGCCGGCGAGCCGGATAGGAGGGCTGCGCGCATGGAGCCTCACTGGGCCGAAGTGCTCGGTGCTTGGGCCTGGTTCATCGCCTTCCTCGAGTGCGAGTTCATCTTCTGGCTCGGCGTCGTCCGCGGCGTCGAAGCCCTGCTCTCGTGAGCCCCTACCTGTGGGTGCTCGTCTACGGGGTTGTCCTCGGTGGCTCCGTCGTCTACATCGTCCACCTACTTGCGGAGGTTCTGCTTTGAAGCCACGCCGCACCGTCGCCTCCAACCACGTCCTCTCGCTCGAGGGCGGCAACGAGGACAACGACCTCTGGGTGTCGGTCGGCGAATCGGACGGCACGCCGCTGATCTCCTCGACCTGGGAGCTGACCGCCGAGGAGCGCGAGCGGATCGCTGCCGGCGAGAACGTCGAGCTCGTCGTCTTCGGCACCGCCCACCCGCCGGTCCTGCTTCGCCTCACCAACGTCCCGATCGGCGGCCATATCAACCGCGCCGAGGTCGTCGACCGGCTGCGCGGGATGGGGAACACCGAGCTCGCCTACCTCTTCGAGAACAAGACCGTCGCGGAGATCCGGGCCGAGGTCGAGACGTGGCCCCTGCCCGACGACCTGCGCGGCGAAATGCTCGCCTTCGTCAAGTTGCTCGAGGATCAGGAGGAGCAGCCCGACCTCGACCGCGACGTCGGCGGCGTTGCCCCCGAGCTCGAGGAGGAGGCGATCGTCTGCGGCCTCTGCGGCGTGGCGAAGTCCGACCCCCACGAACCTTGCTCGAGCTGCGGCAAGCTCGACCGGCCACCGAAGACCGACAAGTGGCCCTTCGACGACGACCCGCCCGACCCGCTGTAGTAGGCACATGGCATTCGGCCCGATGAAGCGGGGACCGCAGGTTGACGAACCCCGCGACAAGCAGTGGAAGATGCGCGCCTCGCAGGCTGAAAAGGACAAGATCCGCGAGCTCGCGCAGGACGGCGTCTCGCTGCCGGCGCGGAAGATCCCGGCCGGCGTCGACGAGTCCGAGCTCGTGCGCCTGGCCCTCGGGCTCACCGACGCCGAGCCCCCCAAAGGCGAACCCGGCAAGAGCGCGGTCGAGGAGTTGCGGCGACGGATGGGGGAGGGCGCCGACTGACCAGCTAGAAAGGAGAAGGCCGTGGCGAAACGCGATTACAGCAACGACGAAATCAACCTCGCGCTCGCGGCCTTCGCTGTCGAGGGCGGCCGGCAGAAGCCGACCGAAAAGCTCCTCCGCTCGGCCAAACTCAAGGTGCCCTTCGGGACGATCCGCACCTGGGCCTACGAGACGCACAAGGAGCGCTACCAGCAGATCTCCGTCGAAGTGGAGAAAGAGGTCCGCACGACGATGGCGGACACCTACCACCGGCTCGTCAAGGAGTCGGCCGACCTCTCCGAAGACGTTCTCGCCCGGATCCGTGCCCTCTTCCTCAAGCGCGACAAGGAACTCGGCGAGGTCGAGCAGCGGCTCGAGGACTGCGAAGACGAGCTCAAGGAGCTGGCGACCGCGATCGGCGTCGCGCAGTCGCGTCTCGCCGAGTCGCTCGAGATCCCCAACGTCGACGCGCTGATCGAGGAGGTTCTCGGCGAACGCGGCGAGGAGGCCGATTCCGAGCTCGTCGGTGAGCTCACCCAGCTCTACCGCCGGCGCGAAGGCCTCGTCAACGAGTCGGCGAAGCTCTGGGACCGGCGTGAGCGGCTCGAGGTCAGCTTCCGCGACTTGACGAAGGTGCTGCACGAGTCCGGCGTCATGGGCGGCATCGCCACC
>DATNHC010000085.1:0-22673 GCA_035605155.1 Solirubrobacterales bacterium | reverse complement strand
AGTCGCGGTACCAGAGGACGATGTCCGGTTGGCGCCCGACCATCGAGGCGTAGTCGGCGAGGGCCTCGGGCTGGGCCGGTGCGCCGGGGGTGTAGGCGCCGAGCTGGATCGTGGCGCCTGCCGGGGCGGGCGCCGCCATGGCGGCAACCGAGGCGACGGCGACTGCGAGGGCAGCGAGCTTGCTTCGGATCGGTGTCTTCACACCAACCGCGTCGGACTCCCAGGGGCGGTCCGGGAACGGCGACCTCAACCCCTGGACGGATGTCCGAGTGGGCCTGGATTAGTTGGTAGGTCCCATGCACGGAAACCGGCCTGCGATGCGGCTAGGGGGCCGGCGCAAGCGCACGAAAGATCCGGCTGCCGCGGACCCTGCCCAGCAGCGGCGAGGTGGCGGCCAGGAACTGCCGCCAGGAGGTCGACCGGTAGATGCCCTCTCGGGAGAGGCGCAGCGGATCCTGGCGCAGGCGCGGGCCGAGCAGCCGCTCGCCCAGGGTCACGGCGCACTCATAGCCGGCGCCTCCGGCAAGCCTCACCACGTCCGGATCGTGCAGGCCGAAGGGGTAGGCCAGCGCGGTGCATGGCGTCTGCAGGGCATCCTCGCAGGCATGCTTGGAGCGCCCCAGCTCGGCTTGCGCCCGATCGCGGTCGATCTCGGTCAGCTTCGGATGAGAGCACGTGTGTGAGCCGATCTCCCAACCGGCCGCAGCAAGGCTGCGGACCCCGTCCCAGGACATGCAGCGCAGCTCCGCCTCGTGCTCGGTCCCCAGCCACTGGCCGAGCGTTGACCAGGTCATCGGCGCGCCCTCGGCGACGAAGTCGGTCGGCACGAAAAGGGTCGCGGGGACCCCAAGCGGCTCGAGCACCGGAAAGCCGTGCTCGAGCACCGACTGGAAAGCGTCGTCGAAGGTGACGACGACGACCGGCTCGTCGTCCTCGGAGGCGAGCGCGGCGCTGAGCGTCGACGGTCGGTAGTCGCGCGCCAGCAGCTGGCGGACCTGCCGATCGAGCACCCCCGCCGCCACCGCCCCGACACTTGGCCAGGAGTCGCTTACCGCGTGGTAGCAGAGGATCGCCAGGTCGCCGCGCCTCCCGCCGACCATCGTCAGGACGCCGGCCGTTGGCGCCGGCGGAGCTGGATCCCGAAAACGGCCGCCAGGCAGAGCAGCGCAACGGCAGCCAGCGCCGCCACCAGCCCCAATCGGTCCTCGAGCTCCTGCTCGATCCGTTCGAGCAGCGAGGGTGCGCCGTAGCCTCCGTCGGGCTCCGGCGGCGAGGTCGCCCCGCCCCGCAGCCTTGCCGGCGTCGCGAGGAAGTCGGTGCGCGTAGCGGCGAAGGCCGGGCCGGCGATCGCTTGGCGAAAGGCCTGCAGAGACTCCGGAGAGCTGTCTATGCGGAAGTCCGCATTGGGCCGCTCGTCGTCGAACCAGATCAGGGCGCGCAGCCGCGGGAAGCGCGGCGCCTCCCGGCGCAGCGCGCTGACGATCCAAGCGCTCTTGTCGCCACCGTCCTCGCCGACACCGGTCTCGGCGATCATCATCGGCCGATCGGTGAACTTGGCCAGGCGCTCGTAGGTGCTGGCGAAGAGCGTCGTGAAAGAGGGCCAGCCGACCGAGTCGCCGAAGCTGAATCCGTCCAGCGCGACCCAGTCGACCCACTCGTCGCCCGGGTAGTAGGGCGCGAGCTGGAGGCCACCGCCCGAGTCCTCGTTGGGCGACCAGACCCAGCGCACGTTTGTGGCGCCCTGGAAGCGAAAGAGATCGACGATGTGCTTCCAGGCCTTCCTATAGTCCCGCGCGGAGCTGCCGTGTCCACGCCCCCAAGGGAACCAGGTTCCGTTCATCTCATGGGCGAAGCGTACGAAGAGCGGCTTCCCCCAGCTGGCGGCCGAGCCGGCCGCCCTGCGCAGGTAGCGGTCGAAGCGCTTGGCCGCGATCTGGTCCAGGGGAAAAGGACGACCGCTGGAGGTCCACGGCTCCCAGGTGAGGAGCGGCACCGCGCCTCGGCGCCAAACGGAGTCGAGCTCCTCGCTGTCGAAGGGCAGGCTCCCCCAGTCCTTGTAGGAGAGGACGATCACCGGGCGGCGCCCCACGCGCTCGGCGAAGGTGTCGATCAGGGCAGGCCGGTAGGGGGCATCGGGTATGTACGCCCCGAAAGCGAGCGGCGGTCTCTCCGTCGCGCCGGCGTCTGGAGCCGCGCCGGCCAGAGCGAGCACTGCGAGCAGCACGGCCGACCGGGCCCGCACCTCTACCTTCCCAGGTGAGGTGGGGTCCTCAGCAGCGAAAATCGCGTGGACCGGTAGAGCGGCCTGCCCAGCGCGTTGCGAATCGCCGCGAGCGTCGCCGGAGAGGCGTCGACGCGCAGATCCCCGCGCGGGTCGGCGGCGCTCCAGAATGCGACGGCACGCACGTGCGACATGCGAGGGACGTTGTGTCGCAGCATCGTGCCGAACCAACGCGCCTTGCTGCCGCCAAGCTCCCCCGAGCCGGTCTCGGCGAGGATTACGGGCTTCTGACTGAGCTCCACCAACTGACGGTAGGACTCGCCGACGATCTGCTCGAACGTCCGCCACTTGAAGGGGGAGCCCCAGTTGATCGCGTCGAGCCCTACCCAGTCCACCCACTGCGCCCCGGGGTAGTAGGGAGCGAAGGGCAGCTGGCCGCCGCGACTGTTGGCGTATGGAGTCCAGACCCAGCGGACCTTGTCGGCCCCCGCATGGCGGAACACCTTGACGAGATGCCGCCAGGCCCTCTTGAAGGCAGCGGGATGCCCGCCCCAGGTGAACCAATCGCCATTCATCTCCTGGCCGAAGCGAACCATCAGGGGCCTGTCCCAGGCGGCGGCCGAGGCGGCGGCGTCCCATACGTAGCCGTCGTAGTCACCGCGCGCAATCGCCCCCAGCGGGATCCCGACCGGTTCCCAGGTGATCAGCGGCACAGCGCCACGGTTCCAGATGCCCTCCAGCTGATCGCGGTGGAAGGGGGGCTGACTCCACTCCTTGTAGGAGAGGACGATCGTCGCCTGGCGACCAACCTTCGCGTTGAAGTCGTCGATCAGCGAGGGATTCTGGTCGGCGCCCCGGATATAGGCGCCGACGCCGACCGTGTGGGCCTGGGCGACCCCGCCGACGAGGAGGCCCGGAACGAGGAGCAGCCCGGCAAGGGCGACCGTCAGCCCGAAGCGGGACACGAGTGGCGATCTGTAGGGGACAGCGACGATCAGGACCAGGGTCGTCAGGATCGCGGCGAAGACCGGATAGGGCAGGCTCGCGATCCCGTCCGATACGGGCCAGCCGAGGGGCACGCCGGGGCCCGTCGTGAGGTCGCGGAGCAGGTGCGTCGAGACTCCAAAGGCAGCGCCGAGCAGAACCTGCCGAAGCCGCAAGCTTCGCATCGTCCAGGCCAGGGCGAGCAGCGAGCCGACGAGCAGCAGCGAGTGCGTGTAGGGCCGCGGCATGGCGCCGATCAGGCCATCCCAACCCAGGTAGCCAGGCAGGTGGTCGACGTCGATTGCCACGCAGGAGATCAGGGCAGCTGCGACGAATGGAGGCACCAGACTGCGACCGCTCGCCGCTGCGATCGCGAGCAGCAGCAGGGCGCAGGTGCCGAGGTGGGCCGGCTCGTCAACCAGCCCGTATGCGAGTGCGCCGGTCGAACCCCCGGCGAGCCCCCAGAGCAGATCGAGGCAGACGACCGCCCCGGCAAGGGCAGCCGCCAGAAGAACATCTGCACGGCGCGAAGGCAAGCGGAAAAGATAGCTAGCGGGCTGGGCGTTGGGAAGCCCTATCGCAAGCGGCCCTCGAGCCGCGCCAGCTGCTCACCCAGCTCGACAGGCAAATTCTCGCCAAACCTGGCGAGGTGCTCCTCGAGCTGAGGCAGCTGCTGGCGCAGCAGGTCCTCGTCAACCGTCAGCAGCTCGCGCATCGCATCGTCGTCGATCGCCAGGCCCTCGGTGTTGATCGCGCCCTCTGTCGGCAGCAGGCCGATCGGCGTCTCGACCGCTTCGGCCGTCCCCTCGCAGCGGCGGAAGACCCACTCGAGCACGCGGCTGTTCTCGCCGAAGCCCGGCCAGAGGAACTTGCCGTCGGCGTCCTTGCGGAACCAGTTGACGTAGAAGATGCGCGGCAGCTGGGCGCCCTCGCGCTGGCCGGTCTTCAGCCAGTGGGCGAAGTAGTCGCCCATGTTGTAGCCGCAGAAGGGCAGCATCGCCATTGGGTCGAAGCGCAGCGCGCCGACCTCACCGGCTGCGGCGGCGGTGGTCTCGGATGACATCGTCGCTGCCAGGAAGACGCCGTGCTCCCAGTCGAAGGCCTCGTGGACCAGCGGCACCACGGTCGCCCGGCGGCCGCCGAAGAGGAAGGCGTCGATCGGCACGCCGGCCGGGTCTTCCCACTCGGGAGCGATCGTCGGGCACTGCGCCGCCGGCGTCGTGAAGCGCGCGTTGGGATGCGAGGAGGGTGTCTCGGAGTCCGGCGTCCAGTCCTCGCCGTGCCAGTCGATCAGGTGAGCGGGCGGCTCGGAGGTCATCCCCTCCCACCAGACGTCGCCGTCGTCGGTCTTGGCGCAGTTGGTGAAGATCGAGTTGCTCTCGATCGTCCGCATCGCGTTCGGGTTGGTCGCCTCGCCGGTGCCCGGCGCGACGCCGAAGAAGCCGGCCTCGGGATTGACCGCGTGGAGGCGGCCGTCCGCGCCGAACTTCATCCAGGCGATGTCGTCGCCGACCGTCTCGACCTTCCAGCCGGGGATCGTCGGGATCAACATCGCCAGGTTGGTCTTGCCGCAGGCCGAGGGGAACGCGGCGGTGACGTACTTGACGGTGCCCTCTGGCGAGGTCAGCTTGAGGATCAGCATGTGCTCGGCCAGCCAGCCCTCGTCGCGGGCCATCGCCGAGGCGATGCGCAGCGCGAAGCACTTCTTGCCGAGCAGCGCGTTGCCGCCGTAGCCGGAGCCGAAGGACCAGATCTCACGCGTCTCGGGGTAGTGGACGATGTACTTGTTGTCCTCGTTGCAGGGCCAGGGCACGTCTTCGACGCCCTCGGTGAGCGGCATGCCGACCGAGTGCACACAGGGCACGAACTCGCCATCGGCGCCGAGGACGTCGAGCGCGGCGGCGCCCATGCGGGTCATGATCCGCATCGAGACGGCGACGTAGGGGGAGTCGGTGAGCTGCACGCCGATATGAGCAATCGGCGAGCCCAGTGGGCCCATCGAGAAGGGCACGACGTACATCGTGCGACCCTGCATGCAGCCCTCAAAAAGACCGTTCAGCGTCTCGCGCATCTCCGCCGGGTCGCGCCAGTTGTTGGTCGGGCCGGCATCGATCTCCCGCTCGGAGCAGATGAAGGTGCGATCTTCGACCCGCGCGACGTCGGCGGGGTCGGAGAGGGCGAGGTAGGAGTTGGGCCGCTTGGCGTCAGAGAGGCGCTCGAAGGTGCCGGCGTCGATCAGGGTCTGGGCGAGAGAGTCGTACTCCTCGGCCGAGCCGTCGCACCAGTGGACAGCGTCGGGCTGGGTCAGGTCTGCGATCTCCCCGACCCAGTCGAGGAGCTGTGTGTGCGTGGTCGGCGCATCGGCCGCGATGGTTTGGCTCATCCGCGGCACTTTATTCATTGGGTGCTGTGGAGATTGATCACGCTGACGTCTGCGTCCTCGTTGAGGATCTTCAGCGTCGCCGTTTCTTCCTTGCCGTCTGTGAGCTTCACGCTGCAAGTAAACGTGGCGCCCGCCTCAACCTTTTGATCGGACGGACATTCGACTGCCGCGACCTTCGTTTCCAGCGATTTAGAGAGGTTCGCCTGCAGCGCGTCCTCGGTCTTGGCGCTGTCGATCACAGTTTCGCCGCAGCCGGGCAGGACCAGAGCAGCTATGGCGCCGAGCAGCACGTAGAACCGCCTCATCGCGGCGAAGTATCTCAGGACCGTGCGGCTGGCGGGCGGGGCCTGTCATGGGGGAGGGGGGCCTGCGGGCAGTCCACGGGCTGTCCTCGACCCCCCTCCCCCACGCCACCCGCCCGAGGAGCGGATTTGGATAGGGTCCCCGGCCGCTATGAGGTTCTTCGAGTACGAGGCACGGAAAATCGTCGAGCTGGCGGGGATTCCCGTCACCAAATACGGCTTCTGCACGACTGCAGAGGAGGCTCGTAAAGCCGCTGAGGAGATCGGTGGGCCTGTGGTGATCAAGTCGCAGGTGCTGAGCGGCGGGCGGATGAAGGCCGGCGGGGTCAAGTTTGCGGATACGCCCGCGGAGGCGGCTGAGCACGCCGAGGCGATCCTGAAGCTGGAGATCAACGGGCAGATGCCGCGGGGCGTGCTCGTCGACCCAAAGGCGGAGGTCAAGCAGGAGTACTACGCGGGCGTCGTCTGGGACGGCACGGCGAAGGCACCGCTGATGCTCTTCAGCGACATGGGCGGCATCGACATCGAGGAGGTCGCCGAGCAGCACCCCGACCACGTCGGCCGCGGTCATGTCTCCAACCTGCTGCCGATCGCCGACTTCGAGGCCAAGCAGGTCGTCGCCGCCACCGGGGTCACGGGCTCGCAGCTGAACCGGGCGACGCCGGTCCTCGCCCGCCTTGCCCGCCTCTTCCGCGACAACGACATGACCCTGGCCGAGATCAACCCCCTGGCCGAGCTCGCCGACGGCAGCTTCGTCGCCCTCGACGCCCACATGGAGATGGAGAACGAGGCGGTCGGCCGCCAGAAAGGGTTGCTCCGCAAGCAGCTCGAGATCGCCGAGGAGGACACCCGCGAGACCTATGAGCCCTCCGACTTCGAGCGCAACGTCGCCGCGATCGACGCGGCCGACCACCGCGGCGTGATCCAGGGCAAGGACCACGGCTTCGAGGGCAACCTCGGCCTGGTGATCGGCGCCGGCGGGGGCTCGCTGACCCTGACCGACGCGGTGCGCAGCCAGGGCGGCAAGCCGGCCAACTACTCCGAGATCGGCGGCAACCCCTCGGTCGCCAAGGCCTGCGGCCTGGCCAAGGAGGTGCTCGAAAAGGACGGCGTCGAGAAGATCGCGGTGATGATGTCGATCGTCTCCAACACCCGGGTCGACATCGTCGCCCGAGGCGTGATCAAGGCCTGCCTCGAGCTGGGCAAGGACCCCGGCGAGACGATCGCGATCTTCCGCATCCCCGGCGCCTGGGAGGACGAGGGCTTCAAGATCCTCGAGAAATACGGCGTCGAGTACTGCGACCGCTCGGTCTCGATGTGGGAGGCCGCCGGCCGCGCCGTCGCCAAGATCCAGGGGGCGCCGGCGTGAGTGGCGCTTTTTTCCCGCTATGCGGGCATAACGCGACAGGGGGCGCCCGATGAGCATCTTGCTCTCAAAGGAGACGACCTTCATCGTCCAGGGGATCACCGGGCGCGAGGCGGTCAACCTGACCCGCGAGTGCCTCGACTACGGCTCCAAGGTGGTCGGCGGTGTCACCCCGGGCCGCAAGGGCCGCGAGGTCCACGGCGTGCCTGTCTTCGACACCGTCGCTCAGGCGGTCGACCACCACGGCGGGCCGATCGACGGCTCGGTCGTCACCGTCCCCCCCGCCTTCACCAAGGACGCGGTGCTGGAGGCGATCGAGAACGGCATCGAGCTGATCGTGATCGTCACCGAGCGCATCCCACGCCGCGACGTCGCCCAGATGGTCGGGCTGGCCAACCTGCGCGGAGCGCGCATCATCGGTCCCAACTGCCTCGGCCTGATCGTGCCCGAGGTCTGCAAGATGGGAGGAATAGGTGGCCCCGCCGTGGACGCGGCCAAGGCCTACGCGCCTGGCCCGGTCGGCGTTATGAGCCGCTCGGGCGGGATGACCACGGAGATCTCCTCCTCGCTGACCCAGGCCGGCCTGGGCGTCTCGACCGCTGTCTCGATCGGCGGCGACGCGATCATCGGCTCGACCTACGCCGAGCTGATGCCCTATTTCGAGGCCGACGAGCAGACCCAGGCGATCGTGATCTACACCGAGCCCGGTGGGCGCATGGAGGCGCAGCTCTCCGAATGGGTGAACGAGAACGACTCGCGCCTGCCAATCGTCGCCTTCATGGCCGGCAAGTTCATGGACGACGAGGAGATGAAGGGGATGAGCTTCGGCCACGCCGGCACTATCGTCGAGGGCGTCGAGGACACCGCGACGGAGAAGATCGCCCGGCTCGAAGCGGCGGGCATCCGCGTCGTCGAGCGCATCGACGAGATCCCCGACGCGGTCAAGGAGAAGCTGGGGGTAACGACATGAGCGAGACGCTGAGCAAGGTCTTCATCGACGTCGAGGTCGACGACTCGGTCGCCGGCGACGCGGCGCTTGCCGCCAAGCTGGAGGAAGTCTGCCCGGTCGACATCTTCAAGGACGCCGATGGGCGGGTCGAGATCGTCGAGGAGAACCTCGACGAGTGCGTCCTCTGCGGCCTCTGCATCGAGGCCGCCCCGCCGGCAACGGTCCGGGTCAAGAAGCTCTACGACGGCACCGAGCTCTCTAGCTCCTAGCAGCCGCCTGCGGGGCTTCGGCCAGCGCTTCCTCGCGTAGGCGGTTCGGCAGGTCGACCATCGCCCGCAGCGCTTCGAGCGCAGCGGCGTCGCCTTCCACCTCGATCCCCTCCTCCGCCTCGCCGCCGACGACGAGGGCGGCGAGCACCGCGCGTGGATCGCCGGCCAGGGTCAGGTCGGGATCGACAAGCTCGCCGCGCTCGGCGTCGATCCAGCCGTTTGCCACCGTCAGGCGGAAGCTGGTGCCGCTGCTGCGCAGCTGTACCGTCATCTCCGCGTCAGCCGGAGGGCGCAGGATCACGCGCATCGAGTTGGGCAGCCAGGAGGCTTCGATGCTGTCGACGTCCTCGACCGCGAAGAAGTTGAGGCCCCAGCGGCCGAGCTCGATCAGCGGACGCTCGAGCTCCTGGCCGAGCTCGGTCAGCTCGTAGACGACCGCGGAGGCCGGCGGATCGAGCTCGCGCCGCTCGACGATCCCGTCGCCCTCGAGGTCGCGCAGGCGTTTGGTCAGCACGTCGGTGGGCGCGCCGCCGACGGCGCGAGCGAGGTCGGAGAAGCGCAGCGGCCCGAGCAGCAGCTCGCGCACGATCAGCAGCGACCAGCGCTCGCCTATGCGGTCAAGCGCACCGGCGACGCTGCAGGCCTGTCCGTAATTGCGGCGCGTCATTGCTCAATTCTATCAGCTTAATTTGAGATTCAAAGTGGTAACTTTGATTTCTGGTACAGTGCCGGCCATGGCTCGTCTCACGCCTGCCTCCGTCGGCGCGTTGAACCTCCGATGACCCGGATCGCCGACCTCACCTGGAAGCATCCGAAGCTGGTTCTTGCCGCCGTCGGCGTCTTCGCTCTGCTCTCGCTCGCCGTTGGCCGCGACGTCGAGCAGCACCTCAAGGCTGCCGGGTTCACCGACTCGAGCTCGGAGAGCGAGCAGGCCACGCGCCTGCTGCGCGAGGACCTCGGATATGACCCGAACCCGGCGATCGTGCTCGTCGTGCGCGCCCCGAACGGCGGCAGGCTCGACCTGGCCGACCCCGCTGTGCGCGGCGAGGTCGGCCGGATCAGCACGCAGATGGCAAGGGTGGAATACGTCGGGCGGGTGCTCAATCCGCTGCGGGACCGCCGCGCCGGCGCCGCCCTGATCGCCCGCGACGGACAATCGCTGGCGATCGCCGGCTACCTCTCGACCGAGGACATCGAGGACGCTGGCGGGATCGCCGCCGAGGGCGTTGCCGAGGTGATCGCGTCGAGCTCGCTCGACGTCGCCCAGGGCGGCTTCGCCCAGGGCTTCAACGAGACCAACGACCAGACCCGCGAAGACCTGACCAAGGCCGAGCTGATCGCCTTCCCGCTGCTGGCGCTGTTGCTGCTCTTCGTCTTCCGCGGCGTGGTCGCCGCCTCGATTCCGCTGCTGATCGGAGTGATCTCGATCGTCGGCACGCTGCTCGTGCTGCGAATCATGTCCGGCATCACCGACACCTCGCTGTTCGCGCTCAATATCGCCACGGGGCTCAGTCTCGGACTCGCCGTCGACTACGCGCTGCTGATGGTCTCGCGCTACCGCGAGGAGCTGGGCCGCGACGGCCCGACCCGCGAGGCGCACCGTCGCACGGTGCAGACGGCAGGCCGTACGGCAGTCTTCTCCGGGCTCACCGTGGCGGCGGCGATGGCGGCGCTGATCTTCATGCCACAGCGCTTCCTCTACTCGATGGCGGTTGCCGGCGCCTCGGTGGCCGTGCTCTCCTCGCTGATCGCAATCCTCGTCGTGCCCTCGCTGCTGGCGCTGCTCGGCACCCGCATCGACGCCCTCTCGATCCGCCGCGGCCCAGCGGTCTCCGACACCTCGGACGGCTGGTACCGGCTGGCGCGCGGCGTCATGCGCCACCCTGTCGCCGTCGCCCTGGCCAGCTCGGCGCTGCTGCTCGCGGCCGCCGCTCCGCTGCTCTGGACGACGCTGACCGGGCCGAGCGCCGAAGCGGTGCCGCCCAACCAGCCCTCCTATGACGCCTACAAGTACCTGGAAGCTCACTACCCGCGCGACATCACAGAGGCGGTCACCGTCGCTGTCGACGGCAGGGCGAGCGACCGGCAGCTGGCCGCCTTCCAACGGCAGGTCGAAGGCGTCGACGGCATCGTCCGCGGCACGCCCTTCGTGCGCGCTTCCGAGGACGCCGCCTACGCCAACTTCGCCCTCTCCGGACCGGCGCTCAGCGGCACCTCCCAGGACTCGCTGCACGAGATCCGCGACCTCGGCCCTCCGGGCGCCGCGGCGGTGCTCGTCTCAGGCAACACGGCGCGCTTCATCGACCAGAAGCAGAGCCTGCTCGAGCATGCGCCGTTGGTCGTGGCGATCATTGCCCTCACCACCCTGATCCTGCTCTTCCTGCTCACCGGCTCGGTGCTGCTGCCGCTGAAGACGCTGCTGATGAACACGCTCACACTGGGCGCAACGCTCGGCATCCTGGTGCTTGCCTTCCAAGAGGGCTGGCTCGACTCGCCGCTGGACTACACCGGCCCGGCGGCGGTCGAGGTGACCAGCCTCGTCTTCCTCTTCGCCGTGATCTTCGGTCTCGCCACCGACTACGCCGTGCTGGTCATGGCGCGGATCAAGGAACGCCGTGACCTCGGCGACTCCAACGAGGAGGCGGTCGCCGTCGGCATCGCCCGCACCGGCCGCGTGATCACCGCAGCGGCCGTGGCGATCGCCGTCGTCTTCCTCGCCTTCGGCGTCAGCACCGTCTTCTTCGTCAAGCAGATCGCGATCGGCATGGCCTTCGGTGTGCTGATCGACGCCACAGTCGTCCGCGCCCTGCTCGTCCCTTCCCTGATGCGCCTCTTCGGCGAGTGGAACTGGTGGGCACCCGCACCCTTGCGGCGGATCTACCTAAGGCTCGGCTTCTCAGAGGCTTGAGCGGCCTTCACCCCCGGCCTGTCCAGCTCAGGAGCCAGACGGCCTTCGAGAGCGACGGAGGCAAGGCCTCTCGAACGGGCGGATACTCAAAATGCCGGGCTCATTAGCCCGGCATTTGTCCGGGCGAGAGGCCTTGCCTCCGTCGCCCCTGGAACCCGTCGCAGCTCGATGTGTGCGGTTGCGCACGGCGGGTAGCTTGAACGTTGACATGGATCGGTGGCAAGTTAACCTGTGCATCGATCTCTGTAACGAAAGGTTGAGACCAGTTGACCGATAAGCCACGCCGGGTCGCCATCGTCGGCGGCAACCGGATCCCGTTCGCGCGCTCCAATTCCGTCTATTCGCGCGCCTCGAACCAGGACATGCTCACCGCCGCCCTCGACGGGCTCGTCGCCCGCTTAGGGCTCGAGGGTGAGACGCTCGGCGAGGTCGCCGGCGGCGCCGTGCTCAAGCACTCGCGCGATCGTGACCTGACCCGTGAGAGCGTGCTCGGCACCCGCCTCGCTCCCGAGACCCCGGCTTACGACGTGCAGCAGGCCTGCGGCACCGGACTGGAGACGACGATCCTCGTCGCCAACAAGATCGCCCTCGGCCAGATCGACGCCGGCATCGCCTGCGGCGCCGACACCACGTCAGACGCACCGATCGGCCTCAACGAGGATCTGCGCCAGATCCTGCTCGACGCCAACCGCGAGAAGTCGAACCTGGGGCGCGTCAAGCAGCTGACCCGGGTCCGCCCCGGCCACCTCGTCCCCTCGATTCCCCGCAACGAGGAGCCGCGTACCGGGCTCTCGATGGGCGAGCACTGCGCGATCATGGCCGCCGAGTGGGAAGTCGGCCGCGAGGAGCAGGACGAGCTCGCGGTGCGCAGCCACCACAGCCTGGCGGCGGCCTACGAGCGCGGCTTCATGGACGACCTCGTCGCCCCCTATCTCGGGCTCGAGCGCGACCAGAACCTGCGTCCCGACTCCTCACCCGAGAAGCTGGCCAAGCTCGGCCCGGTCTTCGGCGGCGAGCAGGGGACGATGACCGCGGCCAACTCGACCCCGCTCAGCGACGGCGCCTCGGCGGTGCTGCTGGCCAGCGAGGAGTGGGCCAAGGAGCGCGATCTGCCGGTCCTCGCCTACTTCGCCGACGGCCAAACGGCGGCGATCGACCACGTGCACAAGCGCGAGGGGCTGCTGATGGCGCCGGCCTACGCGATGCCGAGGATGCTCGACCGCGCCGGGCTCAGCCTGCAGGACTTCGACCTCTACGAGATCCACGAGGCCTTCGCCGCCCAGGTGCTCTGCACGCTGCGCGCTTGGGAGGACGAGGGCTTCTGCCGCGAGCGGTTGGGGCGCGACAAGCCACTGGGCTCGATCGACCGCGAGAAGCTCAACGTCAACGGCGGCTCGCTGGCCGCCGGCCACCCCTTCGCCGCTACCGGCGGCCGCATCGTCGCCAGTCTCGCCAAGGCGCTCGGCGAAAAGGGCTCTGGCCGTGGCGTGATCAGCATCTGCGCCGCAGCCGGTCAGGGCGTCGTCGCCATCCTCGAAGGCACCGGTGAGGCACGGTGAGCGACCTCTACTCGCAGCTGGTCAACTCGCCCCCGGGGCGCTTCATCGCCCCCCGCCTCGGGCTGCCGCAACCGGTCGAGCTGGAGCGCCACGGGCCCGGCGCCCCGGTCGTCTCCGGCGCGGTGCTGGCGGGCGGCGCGCCGGGCGGGCGGCTCGGCAAGCCGATCGAGCGCCTGCTGGGTGAGATCGGCGCGCCTCGCCCGGAGAAGTCCGACAGCCCGGTCAAGGCGCTCGTCTTCGACGCTACAGGGATCTCGGACTCGACCGAGCTGGTCGAGTTGCAGCGTTTCTTCCACCCCAACGTGAGGCGCCTGCAGCGCTCCGGCCGTGTCGTCGTGCTGGGCGCACCGCCGACTGGGCTGCCGGCCCGTGCGGCGACCGCACAGCGCGCCCTGGAGGGCTTCACCCGCTCGCTCGGCAAGGAGATCGGCCGCGGCATCGCCGTGCAGCTGGTCTACGTGGCCGCGGGCGCCGAGGAGCAGATCGCCTCCACCCTGCGCTTCCTGCTCTCGCCGCGCTCCGCCTACGTCTCCGGGCAGGTGATCGAGGTCGGTGCCGCCGTCGCCGAGACGCAGGAGGTCGATTGGGATCGCCCCCTGGCCGGCAAGCGGGCCCTGGTCACCGGCGCCTCGCGCGGGATCGGCGAGGCGATCGCCGAGACCCTGCGCCGCGACGGCGCCGAGCTCGTCCTGCTCGACGTACCGGCCCTCGCCGATGACCTGGCCAGGGTCGCCGAGCGACTGAGCGCCGAGACGATCGAGCTCGACATCACCGAAGACGGTGCCCCACAGGCGATCGCCGAGCAGCTCAAAGGCGGCGTCGACGTCGTCGTCCACAACGCTGGCGTCACCCGCGACCGCACGATCGCCAAGATGCCCGAGGATCGCTGGAGCACCCTGATCGAGATCAACCTCTCCAGCGAGGAGCGGATCAACGACGAGCTGCTCGAGCGCAAGCTGCTGCGCCCCAACGGCCGCATCGTCTGCGTCTCCTCGATGAGCGGAATCGCCGGCAACTCCGGCCAGACCAACTACGCGACCTCGAAGGCCGGCGTGATCGGCATGGTCGAAGCGCTCGCTCCCGGGCTCGCCGAGCAGGAAGCGACGATCAACGCCGTCGCCCCCGGCTTCATCGAGACGCAGATGACCGCCCAGATGCCGATTCCGATCCGCGAAGCGGGGCGGCGCATGAACAGCATGTCGCAGGGCGGCCTGCCGGTCGACGTCGCTGAGACGATCGCCTGGTTCGCCAGCCCTGCCTCAGCCGGCGTCAACGGCAACGTCGTTCGCGTCTGCGGCCAGAGCCTGCTGGGAGCATGATGGAGACGCGCACGCTCGAGAGCTCGCCAAGCATCCTGCCGCTCTATGCGCGCGCGGCGGCGCCGATGATCCCGGGAGCCTCGCTGCTGCCCTTCGTGCCCGGTGGCGGCGGCGAGATCCCCGAGATCGAGCTCGAGCTGCCAGCCGTCAAGGCCGACCCGGAGCGGGTCGCCGCCTACGCCCGCGTCTGCGAGTTCGCCCTGCGCGACCACCTCCCCCCCAGCTACCCGCACGTGCTCGCCTTCCCGCTGCAGATGGCGGTAATGGCCGACGGTCGGTTCCCCTTCGGCGCGGTTGGGCTCGTCCACGTCGAGAACCGCATCACCCAGCATCGGCGCATCGGCGTCGACGAGGAGCTGACGATCCAGGTGCGCCCCACCAAGCTGCAGCCTCACCCCAAGGGCCGCACCTTCAGCCTCCTCACCAAGGTCAAGTCCGGCCGCCAAATCGTCTGGGACAGCACCAGCACAATGCTGCGCCGCGGCCCCAGCGGCGACAAAGCCGAACTGCATCAAATTTCCGGTCTGCCAGGTAGAGAATTTGATGCAGTTCGCGGGGAGGGCTCGGGGGCGGATGCGGTATGGAAGTTGAGCGGGGATCTAGGACGGCGTTACGCGGCGGTGTCCGGCGATCGCAATCCGATTCACATGCACGCCTGGAGCGCCAAGCCGCTCGGCTTCGAGCGTGCGATCGCCCACGGAATGTGGACCAAGGCCCGCTGCCTGGCGGTGCTGGAGAGTCGCCTGCCCGACGCCTTCGCCGTCGAGGTGCGCTTCCGCAAGCCGATCCTGCTGCCGGGCAGGGTCGAGTTCGCGAGCTTTGCCGACGGCGACGAGATCGACTTCACGGTGCGCGACGCCAAGCGCGGCACACCGCACCTCGACGGCCATCTGGAGCCGCTCGAGGCCAAACCCCGAAGCGGGAGGAAAAAGTAGAGATGCCCACCGTCACCGACGACAAGGGAATGGCCGAGCGCAGCATGGGCCTCGGCCTGCGCTGGCTCAACCGGCTCGCCGGTTCCGATCTGCTCGACAGGATCCGCATCCGCAAGCAGGTCGAGCGGGCCCTGTTCACCGGCACCAAGAGCGGCTTCCGCTCGGCAACCGCCGCCGGCCGCACCTTCAAGGCGGCCCAGAAGCTGGGCCGGCCCGCACGCCAGGCGCCGAGCAAGCCACGCGCGCTCTTCGACATCACCCCCGACGACGAGCAGCAGATGCTGCAGGAAGGGGTGCGCGACTTCGCCGAGGCGAAGGTCCGGCCCATCTCCAAGCAGGCCGACTTCGACCGCGCCGCACCGGCCGAGCTGCTGGCGCAGGCCAACGAGCTCGGCATCAACATGCTCGGCGTCCCCGAGGAGCTCGGTGGCGTGATGCACGAACAGGCGGCGGTGACCAGCGTCTTGATCGGTGAGGCGCTCGCCCATGGCGACATGGGCTTTGCCTACGCCGCGCTCGCCCCCGGCGCCGTCGCCACCGCGATCGGCCACTGGGGCACGGCCGAGCAGGAGGCCACCTACCTGCCCGCCTTCACCGGCGAGGACACCCCCGCTGCAGCGCTGGCGATCCTCGAGCCACGGCCGCTCTTCGACCCGCTGAAGCTCGAGACCAAAGCACGGCTGGTCGGCTCGGACTGGGTGCTCGCCGGTGTCAAGTCGCTCGTCGCCCGGCCTGCCGAGTGCGAGCTCTTCGTCATCGCTGCCGAGGCAGAGGAGGGGCCGGCGCTCTTCCTGGTCGAGTCCGGCGCGAAGGGACTCTCGGTGGAAGACGAGCCGGCGATGGGGCTGCGCCCCGCTGCCACGGGTCGACTCCTACTCGAGGACGTCCGCATCCCCCCCACGGCGCTGATGGGCGAGGGCGAGCGCGATGCCTACCTCGAGTGCGTGCAACGAGCGCGGATCGCCTGGTGCTCGCTCGCCGTCGGCGCCGCCGAGGCGACGCTCGACTACGTCAAGCAGTACGTCAACGAGCGCACCGCCTTCGGCGAACCGATCTCCAACCGCCAGGCGGTCGCCTTCGGCGTCTCCGACATCGGCATCGAGAGCGAAGGGATGCGCCTCGCCACCTACCGCGCCGCCAGCCGCGCCGACCAGGGCCAGGACTTCGCCCGCGAGACGGCGATGGCCCGCCGGCTCTGCACCCAGAAGGGCATGCAGATCGGCTCCGAAGGAGTGCAGCTGCTCGGCGGTCACGGCTTCGTCAAGGAGCACCCGGTCGAGCGCTGGTACCGCGACCTCCGCGCAGCGGGCGTCATGGAGGGCGCCCTGCTCGTCTAAAGCCCGTCGCGAGACAGGCACTAGAAGCGAAGGCCCCAGACAAGGAACAGGATCATGATCAATCTCGAGATACCGAAGAAGTTCAGGCCGCTGGTCAGCCAGGCCAACCAGGTCGCGACCGAGGTCTTCCGTCCGATATCGCGCAAGTACGACGAGGCCGAGCACTCCTACCCCAAGGAGCTCGACATGCTCGCCTCGCTGATCGACGGCATGAACGAGGGCTCCGAGATCGGCGGCGCCGGCGCCGCCGGCGTGCGGCGCGAGTCCAACGACAACGGCGAGGGCGCCAACCGCAACGGCTCCAACCTCTCCACCGTGCTCGGCATCATCGAGCTCTGCTGGGGCGACGTCGGCCTGCTGCTCTCGATGCCCCGCCAGGGCCTGGGCAACTCGGCGATCGCCTCGGTGGCCAGCGACGAGCAGCTCGAGCGCTACGGCGGCAAGTGGGCGGCCATGGCGATCACCGAGCCCGAGGCGGGCTCGGACTCGGCTGCGATCCGCACCACGGCCGAGCTCGACGGCGACGAGTACGTGCTCAACGGCGAGAAGATCTTCGTCACCTCCGGCGACCGCGCCGACCTGATCGTCGTCTGGGCCTCGCTCGACCGCGAGAAGGGACGGGCGGCGATCAAGTCGTTCATCGTCGAGCGCGACAACCCCGGGCTGAAGCTCGACCGGCTCGAGCACAAGCTCGGCATCCGTGCCTCGGACACCGCCAACTTCACCCTGCAGGACTGCCGGGTGCCGAAAGAGGCTTTGCTGGGCAATCCGGAGATCGACGTCAAGCAGGGCTTCGGCGGCGCCATGCAGACCTTCGACAACACGCGGCCACTGGTCGCGGCAATGGCGGTCGGCGTCGCTCGCGCCTCGCTGGAGGAGACCCGCAAGCGACTCGAGGAAGCGGGTGTCGAGATCGACTACGACAGGCCGGCGCTCTCGCAGTCCGCGGCGGCGGCTCGCTACCTGGAGATGGAGTCCGACTACGAGGCCTCCCTGCTGCTCACCCTGCAGGCGGCCTGGATGGCCGATAACGGCAAGCCCAACTCGCTGCAGGCCTCGATGGCGAAGGCCAAGGCGGGGCGCACCTGCGTCGACGTGGCGCTCGGTTGCGTCGAGCTCTGCGGCAGCGTCGGCTACGGCGAGAACGAGCTACTCGAGAAGTGGGCGCGCGACGCGAAGATTCTCGACATCTTCGAGGGGACGCAGCAGATCCAGCTGCTGATCGTGGCCCGGCAGCTGCTTGGTAAGAGCTCTAGCGAACTGCGGTAGCAGGAGGGTGGGTGCCCCTCCCGCTGAGGCCGTCGCGCAGCTGAATCGCTTATGGCGCTTCGGAGCGTTGCTTCTTGAGCCTCATCGGGAGGGGCACCCACCCTCCTCTTCACACGAGCTGATCGCGCGCTTGAGCTAGGTCGTGCAGCTCCCCCTGGATCAGGTCGGGTGTCCCTCCCCGGGAGGCTCATGTAACACGGCTTGAGCCCTTTAGGGACGACCCAGCTGCGCAACGGCCTCCCGGGGAGGGACACCCGACCTGATCCTTAGGGCAGACTGCCGAGCGTGAATTTCATCGATGTGATGGAGGGGTCGCCGGCTTCGCGGCTTGGGATCGTTGCGGTTGACGCTGAGGGGAATCGGCGCGACTGGTACTTCGGCGAACTGATTGCTCGCTCTGCCGGGCTCTCCGGCGCCTTCGCGGCGCGAGGGGTGCGCCGAGGGGACGTGGTGATGACCCTGGTCGGCAACCGGATCGAGTGGGTGCTGTCACTGCTCGCCTGCTGGCGCATGGGCGCCGTGGCCCTGCCCTGCAGCACGCAGCTGCGCCGCCACGATCTCGAGCTACGGGTTGCCGCCGCCGACCCGGCGCTCTGCGTCGGCGAAGAGCGGCTGCTCGCGGAGCTGCCAGGCGGAGTCGAGGCGATGACGATGGATGAGGTCGCCATCGTGCTCGACGAGGACCGACCGCAGGAGACCCCGGCGGCGGTCGAGACCATGGGCGCCGAGGACCCGGCGCTGATCGTCTTCACCTCGGGCACGACCGGCGAGCCCCGCGGCGTCGTCCACGCCTACCGCTACCTGCCGGGCCAACAGAGCCAGGCAGAGCATTGGCTCGGATCGCACAAGGAGGAGCTCGTCTGGTGCACGACAGCGACCGGCTGGTCGAAGTCGGCGCGTAACGTCTTTCTCGCCCCCTGGCTGAGCGGCGCTGCCGCGGTCCTCCACGACGGTCGCTTCGACCCGGCAGAGCGGCTCGACATCGCTGAGGCGCTCGGGGTCAATGTCCTCTGCCAGGCGCCTACCGAGTACCGGATGCTGGCCAAGCGCACCCAACTGCGGCCCCAGCCCGGACTGCGCCGCATGGTGTCCGCCGGCGAGCCTCTTGAGGCAGAGACGATCGTCGCCTTTCGAGAGACCATGGACCTCGAGCCGGCCGACGGCTACGGCCAGACCGAGACGGGCCACATCAGCGGCAACCTGGCGGGCGAGCCGGTGCGCCCCGGCTCGATGGGCAAGCCCCTGCCCGGCCTGGAGACACGAATCGTCGAGGGCGAGCTGCAGCTGCGCGCCGTCTCCTCTCCCACCTTCTTCTCCCACTACCTCGACGGTGAGCGCTTCGAGGGCGAGTGGTGGCGTACCGGCGACCTGGTCCGCGCCGACGACGACGGCTACCTCTACTTCGAAGGGCGCGACGACGACATCATCCTCTCCTCCGGCTACCGGATCGGACCCGCCGAGGTCGAGGCGGCGCTGCTCTCCCACCCCGCCGTTGCCGAAGCGGCCGCGGTCGCCGCTCCGGACCCAGAGCGAGGCTCCGTCGTGCGGGCCATCGTCGTGCCCCGCGAGCAAGCGCCGGGAGCGGACCTGGCGCGCGAGCTGCAGGAGCACTGCAAGCGGGAGACCGCGCCCTACAAGTTCCCCCGCATCGTCGAGTTCGTCGAGCAGCTGCCGAAGACGAGCAGCGGCAAGATCAAGCGCGCCCAACTGCGCAACGGCCCCGTCTCTGGCTAAAGCGCCTCGGCGACGTCGACCGGGCGGCCCAGGTGGTAGCCCTGTGCCATGTCGACGCCGTATTCACGCAGCATCTGCGTGGTGAGGTCGTCCTGGACGTACTCTGCGATCGTCGTCTTGCCGAGCCCGCGGGCGATCTGGACGATCGCCTGCACCGTGAGCTGGTCGGCGTCGCTGTTGGGCATGTCGCGGATGAAGGAGCCATCGATCTTGATCAGGTCGAAGGGGATCCGCTTGAGGTAGTGGAAGGGCCCGAAGCCGGCGCCGTAGTCGTCGATCGCCACCTGGCAGCCGAACTCGGTAAGCCGATCGGCGAAGCCGGTCGCTGCTTCGTAGTCGTGCACATGCCCGGTCTCGGTCAGCTCGAAGGTGCAGCGCGAGGGGTCGGCGGTGCCCTCGTCGAGGCGACGCTCGATGAATTCGAGCACTGAGATATCGGCAACCGAGGCGCCGGAGAGGTTGACGTGCAGGGAGACCGGCGCGCCTTCCCGCTCGCGGGTGGCGAGCAGCTCGAGGGCGCGGACGACGACCCATCGGTCGAGCTCCTGGACCATGCCGGAGCGCTCGGCCGCCTCGATGAAGGAAGCGGCGGGAAGCAGCTCACCGTCTTCGTCGGTCATCCGCAGGAGCAGCTCGTAACGCTCGATCCCACCCGAGGCGAGATTGTGAATCGGTTGCGTGTGCAGGCTGAGACGGTCCTGGGTGAGGGCGTCGCGGATCCGGGCGCTGGTCGTCTGCCGGCGGCGCTGTTGCCGCTGTGGTTCCTCTGGATCCTGGAAGAGGGCGATCTGATTGCGGCCCTCCTCCTTTGCCCGGTACATCGCCTGGTCGGCGGCGACCAGCACGGACTCGGCGCCGACGTCGCGCTCGCCGCCGAACATCGTGATCCCCACGCTGATCGTGGCGCTCTCCGCCTCCGATAGGGCGGCGCTCTCGGCCACCTGGAGGCGAAGGTCCTCGCCCAGCTGCAAGGCACCGGCGGTGTCGGTCTGTGGCATCAGCACGGCGAACTCGTCGCCGGAGAGGCGCGCGACGATGTCGGTGGTGCGCACCCGTTCGCGCATGATGCCGGCGACGCGGCGGATCAGCTGATCGCCGGCGTGGTGGCCAAGCGAGTCGTTGATCGCCTTGAGCCCATCGATGTCGATGATCATCACCGCCCCCTGACCGCCGTAACGAGCGGTGAAGGAGACGTACTGGTCGAGCTCAGAGCGAAAGCGCCGCCGATCGAGCAGGCCGGTGAGCGAGTCGTGATCGGCGATGTAGCGCAGCTGCGCCTCGGTCTTCTCGGCATGCGCGAGGGCGCCCTCGACCACCTGGCGGTCCTCGGGCTCGAGCTTGGCGAGCACCGACTCGATCTCCGGCTTGCTCTGAATCGGCAGTCGCGCGTTGGTCACCTTGGGAAGGTAGCCCCTGCAGCCATGGATCGGATCGCGGCCCACGTATGAGCCGCTGTAAATGAACCCAATTTCAGCTACCCGGACGGCGCAAAAAGTTGGCGTTTAGGTATTGGCGGGTTCCTTCTGTCCACCGCGGGTAGTGTGAGCCGATGAGCAATCGCCTGGCGCAGGAGACCAGCCCCTACCTGCTCCAGCACCGCGAGAACCCGGTCGATTGGTACCCGTGGGGCGAGGAGGCGCTGGCCCGCGCCCGTGTTGAGGACCGGCCGATCCTGCTCTCGGTCGGCTACTCGGCCTGTCACTGGTGCCACGTGATGGAGCGCGAGTCCTTCGAGGACGCCGAGACCGCGGCCTACATGAACCAGCACTTCGTCAACGTCAAGGTCGACCGCGAGGAGCGCCCCGACGTCGACGCCCTCTACATGGAGGCGGTACAGGCGATCAGCGGCCAGGGCGGCTGGCCGATGACGGTCTTCCTCGATCCCGAGGGCGTGCCCTTCTACGGCGGCACCTACTTCCCGCCCGACGAGGGGCGCGGCATGCCGAGCTTCCGCATGGTGATGGAAGCAGTCGTCGACGCCTTCGAGAACAAGCGCGAGGAGCTGGGCCAGCGGGCACCGCAAATGCGCGCGCGCCTGGGCGCCATCGGCGCAGTGGAGCCCGCCGCCGAGCCGCCCGAGGCAGCGCTGCTGGAAGAGGCGGTCGAGCGCCTCCGCAGCGCCGCCGATCGCCAGCACGGCGGCTTCGGGGGCGCACCCAAGTTCCCCCCGGCGGCGGCGCTCGAGCTGTTGCTGGCCCGCGGCGAGACCGAGATCGTCGAGCTGACCCTCGACGCGATGCTGGCCGGCGGTGTCCATGACCAGATCGGCGGCGGCTTCGCCCGCTACTCGGTCGACACCGTCTGGCTCGTCCCCCACTTCGAGAAGATGCTCTACGACAACGCGCAGCTCGCCCGCGCCTACCTGCACGGCTGGCAGGCGCTCGGTCAGGAGCGCTATCGGCGGGTCTGCGAACGGACGCTCGAGTGGGCGCTGCGCGAGATGCGCGGTCCCGAGGGGGGCTTCTTCTCGGCCCTCGACGCCGATTCAGAGGGCGAGGAGGGCCGCTTCTACGTCTGGACGCCCGAGGAGATCCGCGCTGCCCTCACTGCCGAGAGCCCAGCCACAGCGAACTGCATCAAATTCTCGTCCCCGCAGGTAGAGAATTTGATGCAGTTCTACGGGGTTACGGAGGGCGGCAACTTCGAGGGGCGCAACATCGTGCACCTCGCTCAAGGTGTAGGCGCGCCGGAGCCCGAAGGGCTGGAGGAAATGCGCGACGTGCTCTACCAGGCGCGGGCCGATCGAGCCTGGCCGAGCCTGGACGACAAGCGCCTCACCTCCTGGAACGCGCTGACGATCGGCGCCCTTGCCGAGGCCGGCGCGGTGCTCGAGCGCCAGGACTACCTCGATGCGGCCACTGCCTGCGCCGAGTTCGTCTGGGAGCGGCTGCGCGACGCCGAGGGCAACCTGCTGCGCACCTACAAGGACGGCCGCTCGCACCTGAACGCCTACCTGGAGGACCACGCCTTCCTGCTCGAGGCGCTGCTCACCCTCTATGAGGCGAGCTGCGAGCCAGCCTGGTTCGAACGGGCCCGCGAGCTCGCCGAGACGACGATCGCTCGCTTCGGCGACCCCGAGCGCGGCGGCTTCTTCTCCACCGCCGAGGGCCACGAAGCGCTGATCGCCCGCCGCAAGGA
>DATNHC010000084.1:0-7246 GCA_035605155.1 Solirubrobacterales bacterium | reverse complement strand
CTACGAGCTGACCGCGGGGCAGCCGCAGGTGGTGACGCGGGAGATCGAAGGCAAGACCCACGAGCCGGTCGAGCGCTTGGCGATCGACGTTCCCGAGGAGCACGTCGGCGACGTCACCCAGATGCTCGCCGCCCGCAAGGGACGGCTCGAGCAGATGGTCAACCACTCGACCGGGTGGGTGCGGATGGACTACCTGGTGCCGGCGCGCGGCCTGATCGGCCTGCGCACCGAGTTCCTCACCGAGACGCGGGGCACCGGCGTCATGCACCACGTCTTTGAGAGCTGGGAGCGCTGGGCGGGCGAGCTGCGCCTGCGCCCAACCGGCTCGATCGTCGCCGACCGGCGCGGCAAGAGCGCCAGCTACGCCCTGCTCGGCCTGCAGGATCGCGGCACGCTTTTCGTCGGGCCCGGCGAGGAGGTCTACGAGGGGATGATCATCGGCGAGAACGCCCGCGCCGAGGACCTCGACGTCAACGCGATCAAGGAGAAGCAGCAGACCAACATGCGTGCCGCCAGCGCTGACGTGCTGGAGCGGATGGCGCCGCCGACGCGGCTCTCGCTGGAAGCCGCGGTCGAGTTCCTGCGCGAGGATGAGTGCGTTGAAATCACCCCCGAGTCGATCCGCCTGCGCAAGGTCGAGCTCGACAAGCTGCGCCGCCAGAAGACCGCCCGCCAGGGCGCACGGGTCGCCTAGGGAGCTACTCCACAGGGCGTGGAGGCGCCAACATCTCCACGCAAAGCATGGCCGACAGCACGGGTATGGCATCCTCGCCACTTTCGGCGAGACGGTCGGCGCTTTCTGATTTGACTGCGAGGATGGCCCAGAGCGCATCGTCTTGAATCCGGTTCAGTTCGCGCCAGCCACGTTCGTCCACCAGCGAGACGGTGCGGCTCAGGTGCTCCTCGCCACGCACGCCGAAGCTGGGGGCTTCCATCGCTTGGCGCACGTCGGACTCGATCAATTCCACGATCCAAGTCGCCAAATTGCGGCGCTCGTCAGGGCTGAGCTGCTCCCATTCCTCGCTCCGCCAGATCCTCCGCAGCTCCGCCTGGAAGTCGGACTGCATCTCGGCGAGTCGCCTCTCCATGCGGATGTCGTCAGCGTTCAGCGCTCTCTCATCCAATGTGTGCTCCCTCCTTGGCTGCCCACTTGCACCTTACCCCCGTGTTGACCCCAAAAAAAGAGCCGCCGGGCCATAGCCCGGCGGCTCGTGAGAAAGCATGGTGCAGCGCTGTCGTTGGACCGCTGCAGGTGTGGGCTAAACCGTCGCCGCAGCCTGCTCGGACTGGCTGCCCTCCGACTCCTTGGCCTTTGCCTCGGCCTCGGGCGTGGTCTCCTCGATGTTGCGCGGGAGCAGCACCTCGCGGGCGATGACCAAGCGCTGGATCTGGCTGGTGCCCTCATACAGCTGCATGATCTTGGCGTCGCGCATCAGCTTCTCCACCGGGTACTCCTTGATGAAGCCGTAGCCGCCGTAGACCTGGACGGCGTCAACCGTAATCTCCATCGCCGAGTCGGCGGCGAAGCGCTTGGCCTCCGAGGAGACGAGCGTGTTGCGCTTGCCCTGGTCGAGCAGGACCGCCGAGTTCCAGACCAATAGCCGGCCGGCGTCGACCTTGGTCGCCATGTCGGCGATCATGAACTGGATCGCCTGGTGCATCGCGATCGGCACGCCGAACTGGACTCTTTCCTTGGAGTACTCGGCCGCGTACTCAAAGGCGGCGCGGCCGATGCCGACCGCCATCGCCGAGACGCCGGGACGGGTGCGGTCGAGGGTCATCATCGCCAGCTTGAAGCCCTTGTTTTCCTCGCCGAGCAGGTTCTCTACTGGGATCTCGACCTCGTCGAAGGAGATCGTCGCGGTGTTCGAAGCCCGCTGACCCATCTTGTCCTCCTTCTTGTCGACGCTGACCCCGGGCAGGTCGGCATCGACGACGAAGGCGCTGATCCCGCGGTGGCCGGCCTCGGGATCGGTCTTGGCGTAAACCGTGAAGTAGTCGGCGTAGGTGCCGTTCGTGATGAAGCACTTTGAGCCGCTGATCACGTACTTGTCGCCCTTCTTGACCGCCCGCGTCTTCATGCCGGAGACGTCGGAGCCGGCGTCGGGCTCTGTCAGGCAGAAGGAGGCCAGCTTCGGCTCCTCGCAGAGCATGCCGAGGTACTTCTTCTTGGTCTCCTCGGAGCCGCCGAGGGTGATCGGGGCCGAGGCGAGGCCGTTGGCCATCAGGCTGGTGCCGATGCCGGAGCAGCCCCAGCCCATCTCCTCCTCGATCAGGCAACCGGAGAGGTAGTCGAGGCCGGGACCTCCATAGGCCTCCGGGATGTGCGTGTTCATCAACCCGACCTCCCAGGCCTTGTCGATGATGTCCTGGGGCCAGGTGCCGTCCTTGTCGTACTCCCAGGCGACTTTGCGGATCTCTTTCTCCGCGAAGTTGTGCGCCAGCTCGCGCAGGTCTTTCTGTTCGTCGGTCAGGGTGAAGTCAACCACTGGTCGAGGCTCCTTCTTTGTCCGTTCGTAAGCCGTTGATGCGGCCTCGCCGCAGGGACGACGACCACCGATTGACTGGTCAGTCAACCAAGGTCGAAGGGTACCGGATACCGGCAGCAGGTCGGGAGCCCTACCCTTGGGACATGGTTCGCTTGGTGGTAGCGACCGCGGTTGAGAACGGCAGCGTGCTGATGCTGATCACGGTGATCGTGCTGCCAATCGCCGCCCTCGCCTTCGCCCGCTCCGGCGAGGCCTGGCGGGGGATCGGCAGGGGTCCCTATGCGATCGATCCGGACCTGCCACCGCGCTCGGTTCGGCGGCTGCCCTCACCGATCGGCGAGGAGATGCGCGAGGCGGAGGTGCGCCAGATGATCGAGGCGAAATCGTTCCGCCGCCAGCGCCGCGGTGAGGCTCCGCTCGACGTCGAGGCCGAGACCGAGCGTCGGCTTGCAGATCGCCTAGGATCCGACTGATGGCCGGCGCCGCAGAGGAGAACCTCTATGAGGTCGAGGAGCTGCTGATGCAGCCCGGGACCTATTTCAACCCGCAGACCGAGGTGCTGGTGGTCGTTGACGACTCGACCTCGCTCGACCAGGAGGTTTTCAACATGGAGGCCTACGAGGGCGCTGAGTGGGTGCGCATCTCCGACGAGGTGCCACTCGACGAGGACCGGCGGGACCGGGCGTTGGAGGACTTCCAAACGAGCTACCACCCGGGCTCGAGCGGCTCCGTCTCCGAGACCGCCCTCGAGCAGGGCGACGACGAGCTCGACGAGGGCGAGGACGGCCAGGACCCCGGCCGCGAGGACAGCGAGTAGTGCTCGGCGCCGGGGAAAGCGCCCCCGACTTCACCCTGCCCGACCAGAACGGCAACGAGGTCAGTTTCTCGGCGCTAACGGGCGAGACCGTCGTTCTCTACTTTTACCCGCGCGCCGACGCGGGAATCAACAGCGTCGGCCTGCTGTAGCGCCCAACCTAAGCCCTCTGCCGTCAGTCCCGCCTAGGCGCTTGGCGCCGCTGGCGGGGTAGGGTACGAGTGGTGAACTGCCGTGTAATCGTTCTAGTACTTGCGGTATTCCTCGTGGCTTGGCGCCCGTGGCCGGGGCGCGAGGCCCGGCCGATCTCATGTTGAGCCGAGCTGGGTGGGCGCTGGCGCTACCGGCGGCGCTGGCGCTGCTGCTCGCCTCCGGCGCGACGGCGGCGACCCGGTACGCGGCCCCGGGCGGGACCGGCAAGGATCCCTGCACCAACCCGTCGCGTCCCTGCTCCGTGTACACGGCGGCCGACGCCGGCGCCCCGCGGACGACGATCGCGGCCGGCGACGTGATCGAACTCGCCCCCGGTACCTACTACGCGAGGGAAGAAGGCGAGTTCGGATACGTCCCGCCCGTGCATCTTCCCGAGGGGGTCACTCTGCGCGGCGAACCGGGCAAGCCACGGCCGGTCGTCGTTATGCCGGCGGACTCGTTCGCCGACAGCGCCTTCTACGTTCCGGCGGGGGCCGAAGTCGCCGATGTGGAAATCCGCAACCTGATGGACACCGCCGGGGCGATCAGTATTTCTGGAGGCACGATCAACGGGGTGATCGCGCGCTCCACGATCACCATTGAACCCACCTGCTACTTCCACGAGGGAACTGTCCGCAACAGCGCCTGCATCGGCTCCGGCGGGGGCCCGGCGATCGGCACCAATACCGCCACCAAGGGAACGCTAAGCGGCGTGATCCGCAATAGCACCCTGGTCGCAACCGGGCCAGGCTCGGTCGGGATGGAGTTCATTTTCAGTGCCTTCAAGCGAGGCTTGACGGTGAACATCGACGTGGCCGGGACCTTGATCGCCGGCGAGGCGAAGGACGTAATTGCGAAAGGCTGGCCGCTCAACAAAGGCCGCGGCGCCAGGGTGGACATCGATCTTCGGAGCTCGAGCTACGCAACGGTCGAATTTGAGGCGCGGGCGGGGGGCAGGGCCTCGGTCACCGCGCCGGGCACCAACGCCAATATCAAAGCGATCCCGTTGCTCGCCCGTGACAACCTGCACCAGCTGACTGACTCGCCCACCGTCGACAGGGGCGCCGTCGACGACGCCAGCGGGGGTCTCGACGTCGACGAGCAGCCGCGGACTATGGGTGTCGCGACCGATATCGGCGCCGACGAGTTCGACCCCTTTGCCGCCCCCGGGGCCAACCTCGCGCCGGTCACGAAGCTAGTACTCCCGCCGCTGCCGCGCCCTTCCCTCACCGGTTTCCGCCGGACCAATTTCGCCTTCGGCTCTAGCGATATTGGCTCCCGCTTCGAGTGCAAGCTGGATCGCCGGCCCTACCGAGCATGCGCGTCCCCGCATCGGAGGAAGGTGGGGCTGGGGAAGCACGTCTTCCGCGTCCGGGCAATCGACCCGCAGGGGCTGGCCGACCCGACCCCAGCCACCTTCCATTGGCGTGTCCTGTCCCGGCCGGCATTTCTGCCTTGAGCGCTCCGCCAGCATCCGATCAACCGCTGCGCTTGAGATAGCCTCCCGCTCGTGCTTCATCCAGGCGACCGAGCGCCCGACTTCGAGTTGCCAGACCAAAACGGCGATCCGGTCAAGCTCTCAGATCTCAAGGGTCAGACGGTCGTACTGTATTTTTATCCCCGCGCCGATACCCCTGGCTGCACGACCCAGGCCTGTGGCGTACGCGACCGCAGCGCCGACTACAAACGGGCTGGCGTACGCGTGATCGGCATCTCACCCGACCCGGTCGAGGCAGTGGGCAAGTTCGCGGCGAAATTCAACCTCGAGTTCACCCTTCTGGCCGATGCCGACCACGCCGTCGCCGAGGCCTACGGCACCTGGGTCGAGAAGTCGATGTACGGCAAGAAGTACATGGGCGTGCAGCGCGCGACCTTCATCATCGATCCGGCCGGCAAGATCGCCCATGTCTTTCCGAAGGTCTCGCCCAAGACGCACGACGACGTCGTGCTGAAGGCGCTCACAGAGCTCGCCGCCACCTGAGCTGGCGCCGCCCTCGTCCAAACCGGCCTTTCCGCCTCAGCAGCTTTCGATGCCGTACTCGTCCGCCAGTCTGCGAAGCTCGCCAAAGGCTTCCGTACCGTCCCTTGCCGCCCTTTCGGGCCGTGCTTCGGCTCTCGCGATTCCGTCCTCGAGGGCGTCCAGCAACGCCGCCGCCCGCTTCTCGTCCCCGCCGGGAAGCCCGACATCGCGAAGCTCTTCCAACTGCCGGCGCATCGCCGGGATCAGGATCCTCTCGGCGACGGTCGCCGCTGCTTCGTTGGCTTTCTCGGCGCTCAGCTCGTCTGCCCGCTGGGCCCTTACGGCTTCCCTGGCCGCCCTGCTTTCACCATAGGCCGTGAACTCGGCTTCGATTCTTTCCCTCGTCTGCAAGCAGACCGCGTTGGCGCGCTCGACGAACTCCGCCTTCGTCAGCTCCGAATCCTCTCCCCCGCAGGCAGAGATCAGGGCAATCGTCGTGGCGAGGGCGAGGACCGCACCCACCGGGCGCGGTCTTCGCTTGGTGTCAGTTGGTTGACTCGATGAGCGCACTGCGCACGCTCGCTTCTACGGTAATGCTGTAAAGAACAGCTCCGCACCCTCTACGCCCCCGACATCCTCGTAGATTAAGTACGTCGCTTCGAAATTGGCCGCACCGGGACAGAGAGGGTCGTCTCCGGCCCAGGTCAACGGCAGATTTGCCCTCAAAGCACCGACTAACGGGAAGAGCTGGCTATTCAGCTCTAACAGGTAGTTGAGTAATGAATTTGGAGGGAGGTTGTATAAGCAGTTGAGCGGAATGCCTAAGATGAAGCAATTCTGCAGTAAGACTGCCGGCGGCCCGTTGAAATCATGGTTCAGGATTGCATGTAAATTAGGTGACATTAAAACTAACAGTAAGTAAGGCAAATTCTCCGCGAATGCTTTTTCACACGGGCCCACGCATTCCGTGAATATGAGTTTTAACACTAAATATAAGACACCCACATGCGGGCCCAAATTGCCGTTGTAGTCGGCTAAGAATTCAGACTTGCACGTAGTGAGGGTACCGTGCAGTTTGAATAACGCTTGCTGGGATAAGCCGATGATCGGCCCATTCCAGATCGCGCCCCCGGGACACATTCCATGCGCTCCCCCCGGCGGATCGACTAAGCACGCGCTGTCTGCGGACGCGGTTCCGGCACCGACAAATGCCATCGCGGCCAGGGCCGTCGCTCCCGCCAGACCGAGCATCTTGATGAGTCTCAACTTGATCATCTCCTCCACGGCGGCGAGGCCGCCGGAAATTCGAGTTACGGTTAGCGCGCGGAGGTCCTGACCGTGGCCTGCCTCTCATATCCCGACGCGGCGGCGGCCTCAGCGCGGCACAGCTATACCATGCTTGGCTAATTAGTCAACAATCCTTAACTGAAGCCGGGCCATCCCGGCGAAGCTGCCGTCCGAGGCAAGAGAGGACGCTGGCGCCTACGCGCCCGCCGCCACCACGACGATGAAGGCCGTGTAGAGGGCGAACCACGTGACGACGGCCGGCAGCCCGAAGCGGCCGCGGCGGTGCAGGACCTCGTAGGCGAGCAGGCCACCGGCTAGACCGAGGACGACCGAGAGGCCCGCGTTGCCGGTCAGGTTCCAATCGGTGAAGACGAGGCCGATGCCGACTGGGATCGTCGACTGGAAGACCATCGCACCGGTGATGTTGCCAAGCGCCAGAGAGTCCTTGCCGTCGCGGACCCAGAAGAAGCTGTTGACCTTCTCCGGCAGCTCGGTCGCCAGCGG
>DATNHC010000083.1:0-12468 GCA_035605155.1 Solirubrobacterales bacterium | reverse complement strand
CTCGAGGCAGGCGACATCGTCGGGGAAGCGCTCCTGGAACTCCATGATCGTGCGAGGGAAGTCTGGCCTGCCCACAAGACGACTGTAGGCACGTCACCTGACGGAACCGGATACTCATGTGCAGCGCTATTTGGCCGACTGAGGACGCTGCACCGCGCCGTGTCCGCCGCCGCCAGGCGTGCGCGGTGGTCTTCTGACGGAGCCTAGAGTCGTGACGATCAGGGCAACGGCGGCGCAGAGGGAGAAGGCCGCGGCGCCCAGCGCCGCACCGGCGCTGACGTCGCTCAGGTAGTGAACGTTCAGGTAGACGCGCGAGAGCCCGACCGTGGCCGTCAGCGCGATCCCGCCGGCGACCACCGCGGCGCCACGCGCCATACCCACTCGCAACCTCATCACGATCGTCACCGCCAGCCAGACGTAGAAGGTCGAGTAGGCGGCGTGGGCGCTGGGGAAGGAGGAGCCAGCGACGTCGACGAGCCCCTCTTCGGGCCGCGCCCGGTCAACCGTGTCCTTCAGCTCGTGGACGCCCACGAAGACCAGCAGCGCGCCGGTGAGCAGCACGCCAAGCTCCGCCCAGCGCCGGCGCCAGGCAAGCAGAACGGCGCAAAGCAGGGCAAGCGAGCCGGTGACCGCGAAGCTGCCCAGGTCGGTGACCAGCTTGGCGAGGTCGACCAGCCAGGCAGTCTGCAGGCGTTCGGCGATTTCGATCGCGGTCGTGTCCCCCGGCGTCGGACCGGCATCGCCGCTGACGATCACCGTGTAGGCGACGAGCACGAAGCCGGCGACGGCGAGGATCGCCATCAGCGAGGTGAACTCGAGGCCGAAGGTGCCGCCGGGGGTCACCCGGTCCCAGAGGAAGCGCAGCTGCGGCTGGAAGCGGCGCGCGAGGACGACGATCCAGCGGGCGATCGTCTGGCGCTCCATCCAGGCAACCGCGGCGCGCCGGTTCTGCTCGACCCGGAAGTGACGGTAGAGGAAGATCAAGCCGGCGACGACAGCGATCGTCGTGCCGAGCAGAAAGGCGCCGCGGCCGGCGTACTCGGCGGCGCTCTCGATGCTGCGCGAGAAGAAGTAACCGATCAGGATGTGGGCGCTGGCCCAGAGCCCGGTGCCGAGGATGCTGTAGGGGACGAAGGCGCGGTAGCGCATGTCGGAGCTGCCGGCGACGAAGGGCGCCAGGGCACGCACCAGGCTGATCCAGCGACCGATGAAGATCGTCTTGCCGCCGTGGCGCCCGAAGTAGTCCTCGACCCGCTCGAAGCGCTCGTGGCCGATCCCGACCCGTGGTCCGTGACGCAGGACGAACTCGCGACCGAGCCGGCGACCGACGAAGAAGCTGGTCGTGTCTCCCGCCCAGGCGGCGAACCAGGCGATCGCGATCAGCAGGTAGATGTCGATCGCTCCCTGGCCGGCGACGGCGCCGCCGAGCAGCATCACGGTCTCGCCGGGCACGACGAGGCCGACGAAGGCGCCCGTCTCGGCGAAGGCGAAGACGCCGACCAGCAGGTAGGTCCAGGCGCCCAAAGTATTGGAGACGTCTTCGAGCAGACCCTGCAGGTCGATGTGCCCGAGCTCGCGGCCGATGAAGTAGTAGCCGGTTGCGATCGCCGCGGCGACGATCGCGATCAGCACCCGTTTGCGGTTGCCGCTCTGCTCACCCGGCAGCTTCACGGCGCCCCAGCCTCGCAGACGATCGCGTCGTCGCGCTCGAGGCCTGCTGCCGCAGCCCGGGCTTCGGCAAGACTCTCAAACAGCCCGAAGGCGGTCGGCCCGGAGCCGGTCAGCAGGACGCGTGGGGCGCCCGCCGCACGCAGCGCATCGAGCGCCTCGCCGATCTCGGGTCGCAGCGAGCTGGCAGCGGGCTCGAGGTCGTTGACGAGCAGCTCGCCGTAGTCGAGCGGCGAGGATCCGGCCCCGGCGGCGGCGCGCAGCTCCTCCGCGAGTCGGTCCAGATCGGCCGCACCACGCCCGAGCCCGAGCCGGTCGGCCTCGGCGAAGACCTCGGCCGTGCTCAGACCGGCGCCGCCGGGCAGCAGGACGACGGCGTGCGGGGCGGGCTCCGGTAGCCGCTCCACCCGCTCACCGGCCCCCTGCACGAGGGCCAGGCACGGCACCAGCTGGGATGGCACGTCGGCACCGAGGCCGGCGGCGATCTCCTCGGGGTCCTCCACCTCCCCCCGCGCCAAGCGCAGCACCGCGGCTGCGTCGGCGCTGCCACCGCCGAGACCGGCCGCGACCGGGATCCGCTTCTCGATCTCGATCCGCAGCGGTGGGCTCTGCCAACCGCGCTGGCGCAGGGCCGCCAGCGCTCTCGCCGCCAGGTTCTCCCCCTCCACCCCGGCACAGAGGACCTCGTCGCGCTCCGCCTCGGTCACCTCGATCGGATCGCCCAGCGCCAGCGGCTCGAAGAGCGAGCAGAGCTCGTGCAGCCCGTCCTCGCGCCGCGGGCCGAGGTAGAGGCACAGGTTGAGCTTGGCGGGGGCGTGGACTCGCATCGGCCCGCTTCAGGCCCGCAGCTTTGCCGAGAGCGCGGCGAACTGGTCGGGCGCCAGCGCCTCGGCCCGCGCGTCGCTCGGCAGCCCCAGCGACTCGAGCGCGGCACGGGTCGCCGCCAGCGATCCCGGCTTGACGTGCTCGAGCGAGCGGGCGAGCGCCTTGCGGCGGTGGGCGAAGGCGGCGCGAACGAGCTCGCGCGTCGGCTCGTCGGCCGCCGGCCCGGTCCGCCGCAGGCCGAGGATCGCCGACTCGACTCGCGGCCGGGGACGGAAGACGGCCGGATCGACGCTGCGCACCAGCCTCACCTCGCAGGCGAGCTGCACCAGCACGCTCGGTGAGCCGTAGGTGCGACTGCCGGGGGCTGCGCGCAACCGGTCGGCGATCTCGCGCTGCACCATCACGGTCCAGCGCCCGACCGACGGCAGCTCCACGATGGTGCGCAGGATCAAGGGCGTGGCCACGGCATAGGGCAGATTGGCGACAACCGCCGTCGGCGGCGGCTCGAGCCCGCTCAGCTCGATTTCCATCGCATCGCCCCAGTGCAGGCTCAGCCCGGGCCGCGCCGCCAAGGGCGCCAGCGCCGGCTCCAAGCCTCGGTCGATCTCGATGCTGTGCACATGCCGTGCGGCGGCCAGGAGCCGCTCGGTGAGGACCCCTTCGCCGGCGCCCACCTCGAGCACGACGTCGTTCTCGCGCAGCGCCGCGTCGCGCACGATCGCATCGAGCAGGTTCGGGTCGGACAGGAAGTTCTGCCCGAGGCGAGGGCTCATTCGCTACCAGTCGAAGAGCGTGCGGGCGTTGGCCTCGACCGCCTGCTCCAGCTCGTCGTAGGAGACCCCACGCGTCTCCGCCACGACCTCGGCGGTCGAGACCACATAAGCGGGCTCGTTGGCCTTGCCGCGCATCGATTGCGGGGCGAGGTAGGGAGCGTCGGTCTCGACCAGGAGCAGCTCGTCGGGTAGCTCGGCCGCCGCCCCGCGAAGCTCTTCGGCGCTGGGAAAGGTGAGGACGCCCGAGAAGGAGCAGTACCAGCCGCGCTCGATCGCGTCCTGCACCCGCCAGGTAGCGAGAAAGCAGTGCAGGATCACCTCGACCCCCTCGCCGCGCTCATCGAGGATCGAGAAGACCTCGTCGACGGCGCCCGTCTCGCCTTCGGGATCGCGGGCATGGATCACGATCGGCAGCTTGCGCTCGCGGGCAATCTCGATCTGCGCCTCGAAGGCGCGTCGCTGCTCGGCGCGGCTGGCGGTTTTCCGGTAGTAGTCGATGCCGGTCTCACCGATCGCCCGCACCTTCTCGTTCTCGGCGGCAAGCCGAGCGATCTCCTCCGCGCGTGCGTCGTCGAAGCCGGCGGCCTCGGTTGGGTGGCAGCCAACCGAGGCGAAGACCGTCTCGTGGCGTTTCGCCGCCGCGAGGACGAGCAGGTTGGACTCCGCCTCGAGGCCGACGTCGAGCATCCGCTCGACGCCCGCCTCGCGCGCCGCGGCAACCACCTCGGCCTCGGGCCGCTCACAGAGGAAAAGATGAGTGTGGGAGTCGATCAAGCAGCTCCCACACTATCCAGAGCTCGCGCTCAGATGATCGGCAGCTGAACGGCTCCGAGCGCGTGGGCAGGGTCGGGACCTCGAGTCGCTTTGGCCTGCTCGCGGTTTAGCCTTGCGGCGATGGCCGACTTCGCCGACTACTACCGCGAGATCTACGCCCGTGGGCTGGGCGGGGAGGTCCCCTCGATCCCGGTCGCGGTCGCCGACCTCGAGCGCCTTGCCGCCGAGGCCATGGACGAGCGCGCCGCCAACTACGTCTTCGCCGGCGCCGGCAGCGAGCAGACGATGGACGCCAACCGCGAGGCCTTCCGCCGGCGGCGGATCGTGCCGCGCATGCTGCGCGACGTCGCCGAGCGCGACCTCTCGACGACGGTGCTGGGAACGTCGATGCCGGCGCCTTTGATGCTGGCGCCGATCGGCGTGCAGAAGGTCGTCCACGAGGAGGGTGAGCTGGCGACTGCCCGCGCCGCAGCCAGCCTCGGCCTGCCGATGGTTGCCAGCACCGCCTCCCACTTCAGCCTGGAGGAGATTGCCGCGGCGGGCGGCGAGGGACCGCGCTGGTTCCAGCTCTACTGGCCCAACGACCGTCGCCTGACCGAGAGCCTCGTCGCCCGCGCCGAGGCCGCCGGGTACGGCGCCATCGTGCTCACCGTCGACACCTTCATCCCCGGCTGGAAGCCACGCGACCTGCAGCAGGCCTGGTTGCCGTTCCTCAACGGCATGGGAGTGGCCAACTACTTCGAGGACCCGGTCTTCCGGGCGGCGCTCGAGCAGACCCCCGAGGAGGACGTCGGCGCCGCCACCGGCCATTTTCTCGGCGTTCAAGCCAACCCCTCGCTCAACTGGAAGGACCTCGAGTGGCTGCGGGGGCAGACCGAGCTGCCGATCCTCGTCAAGGGAATCCAGCACCCCGACGACGCCCTCGCAGCCGCCCGCCAGGGGATCGACGGCATCGTCGTCTCCAACCACGGCGGTCGCCAGGTCGACGGAGCCGTCGCCTCGCTCGACGCCCTGCCACCGATCGTAGAGGCGGCTGGCGATGACCTGACGATCCTCTTCGACAGCGGTGTGCGCGGGGGCGCCGACGTGCTCAAGGCCCTGGCCCTCGGCGCTGACGCCGTCTGCCTTGGCCGCCCCTACGTCTGGGGTCTTGCCCTCGAGGGACAGGCCGGCGTCGAAACCGTGCTCAAGATGGTCCTCGCCGAGCTCGACCTGACCATGGCCCTCTGCGGCTGCACGAGTCCTGAGCAGCTCGGTCCCGAGACTCTCGCGGAGAGCGGCCCGAGTTGACCCGGCGGCCATTCCCGGCGGGGATGGCGAGCTTGGGGCTGGCTGCGCTTCTCGCCCTGCTGCTGCTGGTGCCGCCGATCCCCGGCGAGTCGCCCGGGCGAAACGCAGCATCGCGAACCAGGTCGGGCGCGGCCCAGCTGACGATCCGCCGGCGAGGGTCGCGGCTCTTCGCCGTCCTCCGGCTGCGCACCGGACCGGAGACGGAAGCGCGACTGAAGCTGAGCCTCTTCGGGCAGCGCCCCTATCCCGGCGCGCGCTGGCGAGCGATTCGCCGCTGGCGGCTGGCGCGGACGCTGGCCGCCGATGGACGTCACGAGCTGAGGCTCCAGGCCAGCGGCGCGCAGCGCACCTGCCGGCGCCTCGCCGCCTGCCGCCTGCGTGCCACGGCGAGCATCGGGACGGCGGAGCGGCAACTGGTCAGGCTGCAGACCCGGCGGGCGGTGGCGACTGGCCTCTGGGACCCGGCGGTCGCCGCCGGACGGCGCTACGCCCGCGGGCGCCTCGGCGACGTCAGCTTCGCGGTCGTCGATCTGCGCTCGCGACTGCGCTCGTTCGAAGGCTCTCGCACCGCGCCGGCCGCCAGCACGATCAAGGCGATGCTGCTCGCCACCTACTTGCGGCAACGCTCGGTACGCGACCGCCCGCTGCGCGAGGACGAGCGGGCCCTGCTCGAGCCGATGATCCGCGTCTCGGACAACGCTGCGGCGATCCAAGTCGCGGCGCTGGTCGGCGGCGATCGGGTGGAACGACTCGCCCGCGCCGCACGGATGCGCGACTTCCACTGGGTGGGCGAAGTCGGCTGGCTCGGCGGCCAATCGCAGATCAGCGCCCGCGACCAGGCCCGATTCCTCCACCGCTACGACCGCTACGTCCCACCGCGCCACCGGCGCTTCGCCCGTCGCCTGCTCGGCTCGATCGTCTCCTGGCAGCGCTGGGGAATCGGCAGCGAGAGGCCGGCGGGCTGGCAGCTCTTCTTCAAGGGCGGCTGGGGAATCAACGACGACGGCGTCGGCACCGTCAACCACCAGGTCGCCTTCCTCGAGCGGGGACGCTGTCGCATCGCCCTCGCGATCCTCACCGAGCACAACCCCTCGACCAGCTACGGCGCCGAAACCCTGCGGGGCATTGCCGGCCGCCTCCTGCACGGCATTGGCGCCGCTCCCTGCGGACGCGCCTCTTCAAAGTAAGGCTCCGGGGGCCCGGTTAGTAGGTGATGAATGCCCCTAGTTCAAATTCGAATAATGCGTGGAGTTTCACTTCTTTTGGACAGAAAAAAGCGCCGCCGATTTTGGCAATTGGCGTGCCATTGGCGGTGACCATCCCGAAGTTGGCCCCTGCGGTGTGATTTGCCCCTTCGGCCTGGAGCGTGAATTTGCCACCGTATTTGCATGTGAACCCAGTGCAGGCGATTTCCGCTTCGTGCCCTAACCAGGTCACGGTGCCTAAGTTGTATTGCGTCCTCTGCAGGTCGAGATGTTCGAAAGCGAGGTCTTTGACCGCGCAGGGACCGCCGGCGAGTGTGCATTCGTGCCACTGGCTTCCGACGACGTGGATCACCTCTGGCGCGGTCCCCGGTTCAGGCGCAAGCGCGAAGAAGGCCAACTCGCATAAGACATTGCCGAGCGTCGATAAGAAGACCGGGTCTTCCGCTTCGATGGCCATCGCCGTGACCCTTTTCGATTCTGGGCATGTCGTTTCGGTGCCGATCCAGCAGAGCGTTGTGGATTCCACAGCCGAGGCAGTGGGGGCAGCATACGCCGCTGCGGCAGCCGCGATGACCGCTGCCAAGCCGAGCTTCTTGAGCAACCTCACGCTGACACGATACAGATAATCAAGGAAATTTGAGTAATTTCTAGCGAGGCGCGGTGCTCGCCGTGTCGTCCAACCCGATGCTCGGGCGATTGTTCGGCTACTCCGCCGACTCGATCTTGGGGAAAAGTGGCGGCACGCGCTCGACCTGCTGGCCACCGGGGCCGGAGCCGAGCTCGGCCAGCTCGCGCGACGACTCGCCGAGCGCGCTGAGCAGCTGCTCAGTGGTCTGCGGCAGATAGGGGACGAGCAGCAGGGTCGTCACCCGCAGTCCCTCGGCGAGGTTGTAGAGCACCTCGTCGAGGCGCTCGGGGTCGGCCTCGTCCTTGGCCAGCTCCCAGGGACGGGTCTCCTCCACATACCGGTTGAGCCGCCGCACAAGCGCCCAGACCACCTCCAGCGCCTGGGTCAGCTCGGCCCGGTCGAGCAGCTCGCAGAAGCGCGGCAGCGCCCCTTCGAAGTCCTCGGCAAGCACCGCGTCGACGGCCGCCCGTGGCACGACGCCGGCACGGTAGCGCTCGACCATGGCCAGGATGCGGCTGGCCAGGTTGCCGAAGTCGTTGGCCAGCTCGGTCTCGTAGCGCGCCTCGAAGCCGGCGGTCGAGATCGCCCCGTCCTGGCCGAAGCTGACCTCGCGAAAGCAGTAGAAGCGCAGCGCGTCGGCGCCGAAGCGCTCGATCACCTCGAAGGGATCGAGCACGTTGCCGAGCGACTTCGACATCTTCTTCTCGCCCATCAGCAGATAGCCGTGGATCGTCATCCGCCGGGGCGGCTCGAGGTCGGCGGCCCAGAGGAGCGCCGGCCAGATCACCGCGTGGAACTTGAGGATGTCCTTGCCGAGCACGTGCAGCGAGGCGGGCCAGTAGCGGTCGGTCAGGTCCTCGCCATCGCGGGCGAAGCCGAGCGCCGTGACGTAGTTGAGCAGCGCGTCGAACCAGACGTACATGCGCTGCTCGGGGTCCCAGGGGAGCTCCATCCCCCACTTCAGCTTCGGCCGCGAGAGCGAGACGTCCTCGAGGCCCCCCTTGATGAAGGAGACCGCCTCGTTGCGGCGGAAGTCGGGCACGACGAAGTCGGGCCGTTCCTCGTAGAGCCCTTCGAGCTGTGCCTGGAAGGCAGAGAGGCGGAAGAACCAGTTCTCCTCTTTGACCCGCTCGAGTGGGATCTCGTGGATCGCGCAGGTCTGCCCCGGGCCGAGCTCGCGCTCGGTCTTGAAATCGGCGCAGCGCGGGCAGTACCAGCCTTCGTAGGTGCCCTTGCTGACCCAGCCGTTGTCGTAGACGCGCTGCATGATCTCCGCCACCTTCTCCTTGTGGCGCGGATCGGAGGTGCGGATGAAGAAGTCATTGGTCGCGTCGATGATCGGCATCAGCTGGCGGAACTTCTCCGCGTTGCGGTCGGCCAGCTCCTGCGGCGAGATGCCCTCGCGCTCCGCCGCCGTCTCGATCGGCTCGCCGTGCTCGTCGGTGCCGGTGAGGAAGAAGACGTCCTCGCCGCGCTGGCGCATGTGCCGGGCGAGCACGTCGGCAGCCAGCGTCGAGTAGGCGTGGCCGAGGTGCGGCTCGGCGTTGACGTAGTAGATCGGGGTGGTTACAAAGAACGTGTTCTTTGTGGACATTTCTGGCTCTTCAGACGGGATATCGTGGCGTTAGAGGCGAATGTGTTTGAGCCCGATCGCTGGACAGATCAAGTCAAAGGAATGGTCGGTTGTCAGCAAAATCTCGTCCTCTTCGCACTCCAAGGCGATCGCGATGTCTCCTCCTATGCCCTTATCGGCATGACAGGCCTTTCCCTTCGTTGCTTGCGGCCTCCCGTCCTTTAGCGCGATGACTGCGTCCTCGCCCATTTTGCGATCCGCTTTGCGCTTGGAGGCACGCAAGGCCAGCGCAGCTTTTTCTGCGCGCTCACGACGGGAGGCAAGAAAAGCGGGTTGATCGCAGATGTCATCGGTCTTTTTGCATTGCGGCTTGTAGTGCCACTTGCCGGCGCGGAAACGTGGTCGGCGTCGAGCGACGTCGCAGTTCGTGCCATCCCGGACTACGCCAATACCTGCCTTGAACAGAACGCGGGCACGGATTCGCTGGAAGTGGTCCAGTCGGGCGGCGGCGATGCGGAAGTCGGTCGTGTCGGATGCGGTGATCCAGTGGGTCACCAGCATCGCTCGGGCGGCGGTCCGGCCATAACCCAGCGACAGCTTGCGCACGACATCGGTCCAATCGGCGGACGTAGCGAGCGCATTGCGCATGGCGACGCAAACCGAGTAGACGATCCGGTTCCACTCCCGTTCGACCTGCGTCGACGTCGCGTGGCCCCCGCCGCGCAGCAGATCCTTGAGTCTCCGGCGGTTGGCGCTCGAGCCACCGACCCGCTCGAACTGTGCACTGGTGTCCAGGTAGTAGCGACTCAGTCCGACCGGCTCTAAGGTTGCTCTTCCGAGGGTGCCAGGTTCCAGCCGGCCACCAGCAACTCACTGAGAAACTCTTCCTCGTCGGGTTCGCTGATGTAGGGCTCGCTCAGCAGGCCAAGCGCATGACCGAAGAGCGTGTTCCCCTCCCCGGCCGCTGCGACTTCGGCCGACTCGGTGAACGTGAGGGCATCGGCAAGAGCCAACAGGACCGCGGCATGGCGCGAGTAGTTGGTATCCCGTAGGCGCACGACGTCGCGCTTCAAGACCGCGGCAGCCTCAAGCCAATCAACCGTTGCCGCACTAGAGCGGAGCTGACTCAGTGCCTCCAATGACGCCCGCAGGGGGGTTTGGCTCCTGCTGACAGGTCTCTCCTCAAAGAGGATCTGCACGCCACTGCCCGCCTCCTCACTTGCCTCGCCTTCGGCAAAAGCGTTTATCTGGCGGACAGCCCCCCAAGGCCGTGAGCCAACGCGGGGCATCGGGGTGAGGTCTTCCTGCAAGCTCACGGCGTCCTCTGGTCTTGCCTCAAAGGACTTTCGAGAAGCCGGGAGGGTTCTTTCTTCGATCTTGTCGAGCAGCAGGGTCTCGGGACTCATGCCAAAGCCTCCGTTAGCCAAGCGGTCAAATTAGCGGTGATCTGCCGATTCCGCTCAAGCGCAGATGCCCACAAGTCTAGGGAGTCCTTCTTGGAATCCCCCACTCGCAGCTTTGCCTTCACATCGACGAAGAGCGAGGCAGCGGGAAAATCGGTCGCGTCCGGTGCCTCGAAGAGCTGGCGCAGCTCGTCATCGCGCATCGGACCGATTCGGACTTGGACGATCCAGCGATCGTCATCGAAGTCATAGGACCAGCCGAGATCGGAGAGGGGAATGCCCACGGCATCGCGCAGCCGCGAGGAGGTCGATGACAGCGCCTCCAAGAGACCGTCTCGTAGATCGTCAAAAGACGGCACTGCAGCCACATCGGAGGTGTGAGCTACGACCTGGGCCAACGGTGGCGCGTCTAGAAGGTCCATTCCGCGCTGAAAGAAATCCTCGACTTTTCGCATGTCGTCATCGAAATCGTCGATGTTGAGGACGGCGACCAATTGGACCATGCCGATGCGGAACTTATTCATGCCATCGCGCGTCGTGACTTCGGCGGCGGTTGGGTCGAGGGATGCCGACGAAGCACCAAGCAGCTCTTGAAGCTCCCCTGCCAGTGCCCCTCGGCGATCCACCACCGATGCCTGCTTCTTTTGGAAGCCAAACTGAGCGATCAGATGCCGTGGCGCGAACTCCTGGATTTCCATCGCGGCGCCATTCTATGCGGGTTACTAGCTCGTGCAAGGAGCCGGAGTAGCTCTCCTACTTGCGCGGCTCGCGGCCGGTCAGCGCCCGGTAGAGGTCGTTGGCCCTGGTTCCGGTGAGAGCGGCGACGACGCTGGCTGCGGCTCGCGGCCGGGCGCCGGACTGGACCAGGTGACGCAGAGCGTCGACGGCGAAGCCGACGTCGCGGTCGTGATCCTCGGATGCGGCAGGGCCGATCACCAGGACGATCTCGCCTTTTACGTCGCTGCGGAAGCGCCGCGCCAGTTCGGCCAGCGAGCCACGGGCGATTTCCTCGTGCATCTTGGTCAGCTCGCGGCAGACGGCGGCCGGTCGATCGGGGGCAATCGCCGCGAGGGCGGCGAGCGAGTCGCCGACCCGCCGGGGCGACTCGAAGGCGACGACGGTCTCGGCCGAGCGCAGCACGCGCTCCATCTCGCCGGAGCGCTTGGGCAGGAAGCCCTCGAAGCGCCAGCGGTCGGTGGGCAGGCCGGAGGCGACCAGCGCCACCGGCACGACCGAGGGCCCGGGGAGCACCGTCACGTCGAGATTGCGTTCGATACAGCGGCGGATCAGGCGGTAGCCGGGATCGGAGATCGTCGGCATGCCGGCGTCGGAGACCAGCGCAACGCGATCGCCCCGCTCGATCCGTTGGGCCAGCTCGGTCGCCCGCGCCGCTTCGTTGCCCTCGTGGTTGGAGACCAGCGGCGGCGCCGGCCGGATGCGCAGCTTGTCGAGCAGCCCGCCGGTACGGCGCGTGTCCTCGCAGGCGATCCAGTCAGCGGAGACGAGCGCCTCGCGGACCCGCGGGGTGACGTCATCGAGGTTGCCGATCGGCGTCGGGCAAACGATCAGCTCGCCCGGCATTAGCCCCGCTCCAGCTCGATCCGCGCCATCGCCGCGGCGCCGATCATGCCGGCATCCGAGCCAAGCTCTGCGGCAAAGACAGGGATCTTCTTCATCGGCGGCAGCGCCCGCGCCTCCAGCTCGCGCCGGGCCGGATCGAGCAGCAGGTCGCCGGCGGCGATCACGCCGCCACCGATCACGAATACCTCGGGCTCGAAGATGTTGGCGAAGCTGGCCAGGGCAGCCCCGAGCCGCATGCCGACGAGGTCGAAGACTCCTCGCGCGGCGGCATCGCCGGCGAGCGCCGCCTCGGTGACCGCCACGCCGTCGATCGTTCGGCCTCCGGCCTGCATCTTCCCCAGGGCCGAGTCCGGTGCGTGCTCAGCCGCCTCGCGCCCTTCGCGCCCGACAGCGGTACCCGAGGCGAGGGTCTCGACGCAGCCACGACCCGGACAGTTGCCCTGGCAGGGAGGACCGTCGAGGTCGATGACCGTGTGGCCCAGCTCCGCCCCCGCTCCCGTCGAGCCCCGGTAGACCTCACCGCCGAGGATCAGGCCGCCGCCGATCCCAGTCCCGATCGTCAGCATCACCGCGTTTTCGGCTCCTCGCGCAGCCCCGTAGAGATGCTCGGCAAGGGCGGCCACGGTCGCGTCGTTGTCGACGAAGACCGGCAGTCCGGTGCGCTCGGCGACCAGGTCGCGGATCGGCACGTCCTCCAGCGGCAGGTTGACCGCGGAGACGGCAACCCCCCTGTCGTGGTCGATCGTCG
>DATNHC010000082.1:0-12454 GCA_035605155.1 Solirubrobacterales bacterium | reverse complement strand
CACAGCTTCCCCGAGTTGCAGCGCGCGCTCGAGGCGAAGGGGATCCGCCTCGTCCCCGGCCAGGCCCCCCGGCAGTTGCCGGCCCCGGCCCCCGCCGCGGTGATCGACTTGCCGCCGCCGGTCGATGGTTGAGCACGTCCGCGAGGACGGCCTCGGCGGCGCCGTCCCCCCCGGCTTTGAGCTCGAGGTCGACGACCCGGCGATGCTCGAGGATCCCGCCGTCCTCGAGCTGATCGCCAAGGCCAACGAGTCGCTCGAGGAAAACCCGCTCTTCCGCTACATCCCCCACGGCCGCCAGGAGATCTTTCACCGTCACCGGGTGAAGACCAAAGCCTTCGTCGGCGGCAACCGCTCGGGCAAGTCGACCGCCACGGTGATCGACTGCTTGATCCAGGCGATCGACTTCGACGTGATCCCCGAGCATCTGCGCGACTACCGGATCTGGCCGAAGGGCACCAAGTTCAAATGCCGCTTCATCACCCCCGACTACGGCAAGCCCTATCAGTCGCTCCTCGAGACGATCCAGCTCTGGGTGCCGCCGTCGCAGCTCCGGGGCGGGTCGTGGGAGACGGCCTACCGCGACAAGGATCACATCGTCTACTTCGCCAACGGGTCGGTCTTCGACTTCATGACGACCGAACAGCCGCCCTCCAAGCACGGCGGCTCGGCGCGTCACCGGATCGTCTGGGACGAGGAGCCGCCCGACACCGAAGACGGGGAACGGATCTACACCCAGGCCCGGATGCGGATCGCCGACTACCACGGCGACATGCTCTGGGGCTTCACCCCGATCTCCGAAAAGCTCGGCTGGGTCTTCGACGAGATCCACGAGCAGGCCGTCGAAGAAGGCGAGCAGCTCGAGGATCGGGTGTGGCTCAACGAGGAGGAGGGCCTCCTCTTGGTGCAGGCCTCGATCTTCGAGAACCCGCACTTGAGCGAGGAAGGCCGCGAAGATGCGATCAAGGGGATCCGCGGCGACCAGCGCGAAGCCGTCACCGAAGGCGCCTTCACCAACGCGAAAGGCTTGGTCTGGGAGGCCTTCGAGCCGCGGGCTGAGGACCGGATCCACGTGGTGCCCGAGGAGTGGATCGACAAGGATCTCGTTGGCAACCTCGAACACCTTGACTCGATCGACCCCGGCCAGGTGCAGACGGCGATCCTCTTCGGCGGCGTCGACAAGCATGGCCGGATCGTGATCTACGACGAGCTCGCCCTCGCCGGCCGTTCCGCGGTCCCCGAGCGTGCGGCCGAATCCATCGGCAGCCTGCGCGAAGGATGGGGGCTGCCGGAGGTCTGCAAGTACAGCATCATCGACCCGGCCGCCCGCTCGCGCGACCTCTCGACCGGCGAGAAAGTCGGCGAGGCTTGGATCGCCGCCGGGATCCCGGTGATCTACGGCAAGAACGACCTCGAGGCCGGCTGCATGGAGATCGAACGCCGGCTTATTCACCACGTCGACGACGAGGACGAGGGCAAGAAACCGTTTCCCCTGATCGTGATCTCCTCCCGCTGCACCAACCTCATTCGGCAGATGCGCAAGTACCGCAAGAAGCCCAAGGAGGACGGCAGCTTCGGCGTCGTCAAGAAGGACGACCACGCCTGCGACGCGCTCCGCTACCTCTGCATGGAGCGGCGGGTGCCGATCAAACGCAAAAGACGTCGGGCTCGTCAGCAAGCATGGAAGCCCGGCACCGCCCCCCCCTACAACCCCGGCCCCCGCCGCTCACGCGGCACCGTCATGGGCAAGTACACCTAGCGAAAGGACTTCACCGTGGATCCCAAAATCGTCACCCTCCCCGACCACCGCTCCCGGCCGCCGCACACGTGCCTCGTCACCGGCCGGCGCGACGGTCCTGTCGTCGACTTCGGCAAGGAGTGGGACGGGATCCCCGACCCGCACATCTACGTGCGGCTCGAGCTCGTCGAAAAGGCCGCCGAGACGGCCGGGATGGTCCGCAAGGCGCGGGTCGACGAGCTCGAGGCCGAGCTCGAAGAGGCCAACGCCGAGGCGGCCCGGCTGCGGCGGATCGTCGCTGCCAAGCAGGGGTTGTCCGACGCGGAAGAAACACTGCGCGAGGCGCTCGGGCCTGCGCCCACCACGAACTAGGAGGACGGGATGTTTCGAGCAACGATCGGCACCACGGCGGTTTTCATCTACGCGACGCCGGAGCAGCCGAAGGAAATCCTGAACGGCGCGGGTGCCGACTGCTACTACAAGGCCACCCAGGACGTCGACTCGGGCGACACCAAACTCGAAGCGGGGAAAACGGTGCAGATCACCGATTCCAAGTGGTTCGTCTCCGTCTCGAGCACCGAGCTCGTCGTGCGCGATCTCACGGCCGGCAGCTTCGAGGACGCCTCGGTGGTCGACGACTTCACGGTCGGGGACGACCTGGCGGTCGGCGGTGACGCGACCGTCACTGGCGCCGCCAACATCGGGGGCGACCTCAACCACGACGGCACCAAAGTCGGCTTCTTCGGCACCGCGCCGGCCGCGCAGCCGGACCTCAAACCCGCAGCCGAAGTCACGGCCAAAGAACTCGGCGAAGCGCTCGTCACGCTCGGGCTGATCAAATAGCCGTGACCCTCGCCCTCGTTCTCCTCACCCTCGTCTGCATCGCCCTCGTGGCCCTGCTCGCCTACCGCGAGCGGGGCTTCGAGCGCGAGCGGGCGACGGCGACTGCCACCCTGGCCCGCAGTCGTGCCGAGACGGCCGCTGTGCGCGTCGAGGCGGCCGAGGAGAGGGCCGAGTGGGTGCGGGAGCGCCGCGAGCTCAATCAGCGGATCCAGGCGCCTGAGATCGCCGTACAGGAGTCGCTCCGCGAGGACCGCAAGGATCGTCGTCGACCGCAGCCGATAGCGGCCGACGACGACGCTGCCTACGCCGAGCGGCGCAAGCGTCGGGAAGCCGAGCGGCGTGCTCGAGGCGACGAGGCACCCGATGCCTGAGTACGACGACGACAAGCCCGAGCGCTCCTCGAGCGGCTTGAAGGTGGAGATCCCCACCGACGTCGACGCGAAGCTCAAACGCGGCCGGAAGGGGCTCGGGGAAGTGCAGGCCCGGCGCCTCCTCGGGATCGAGTTCGCCAACAACAACCATTTCTCCGAACTCAACGACGAGGGCACCGCGATCACCAACCTCTCGACCACGGCGGTTGCGCAGGGTGGCGAACGGCCCGATCACCGGGTGCGGCGCAGCAACGACATCATCTCGCCGATGTTGCAGCGGAAGAGGTCCGCGGCGACGCAGCGCGAGCCCGAATGGGAATCGACGGCCATGACGTCGGACCCCGAGGACTACGCCGCCTCCCGGCTCGCTCTTCGCCTCGCCAAAGCCGGCTACCCGATCTGGGGCTTCCCCGAGGCCGAGGACAAGGCCCTGTGGTGGGCGATGGTCACGGAGGAAGCCTTCGGCCGCGCCGGCTGGAACGGCAACATCGGCCCCTTCACCGACGTCTCCCAGCACCCGGACGGCTCCGGCGGCCCTGACCCCGAGAAACCGATGTGGCGGGGCCGCGGTGAGATCGAGCTGACGATCTACTCCGGGCTCGAGGTGATCTGGGAGCCCGGCGTCGATTTCGAGAAGTCCCGCTGGCTCGCCGTCGAGCACGTGCGCTCGATCGAAGAGGTCGAAGGCGAGCCGGAGTTCATCAAGATCCCCGGCGAGAAGCTGACCGCGGACGCCTCGACGGCGACCGAGGGGCGCATGACGAAGCGGGAGAAGAAGGGCTCCAACCTCGTCGTCGTCACCGAATACTTCGAGCGGCCCTGCCCCAAATACCCGAAAGGCCGCTGGCTTACCTTCGCCAACGGCCGCGAGGTGCTCCCCAAGGAGGACTACCCGCTCGTCGACGCCGAGGGCGAGGTCGTCGACCGGCCTTGCCTGCGCCGGTTGATCTACGACATCGACGGCTCGAGCGATCGCGCCAAGGGCCTCGTGCAGAAGGTGGTCGACGTGGTCCGCTCCTACGACCAGGCGATCAACAAGCAGAGCGAGTATTCGCAGATCGGCCTCGTTGCGCAGATCCTCGCCGCCGAGGGGGTGCTGCTCACCGATCCGACCGACGAGCCCGGCCTCGTGGTCGAGTACGACCGCACCCTCGCCAACGGGGAAAAGCCCGAATGGCGCGAAAACATCGACTTCCCCGAGGAGCTCTTCGAGATGGAAGACCGGGCGCGGCGCCGGTTCTCGGAAATCAGCTTCGACGAGGACATCCCGCCGCAGGTCGAATCGGGTAAGGCGATCGGTCAGGTGACGGAACTCAATCGCACCGCTTGGGCAAGGTTCCTCAACGACTTCGACCGCTTCCGCTCGGATCTGATGTCCGACTGCCTCGTGATCGCCCAACGGCGCTACGGCGGCGACCGGCTGATGAAGTTCCGCGGCACGACGGGCTGGGAGCCGGTCGGCGACTTCGAGGGCGCCGACCTGCGCAATCAAACCGACGTCGCCGTGAAGCAGACGGCGACCGGCCAGCAGTCGCGCTCGGCGATCGAACAGCGGATCACCCAGCTCGTGCAGCTCTACCCCAACGTCTTCCCGCCCGAAGTGGTGATCGAGGCCCTCAACTCGGCCAACCCCGAGAAGCTGATCCAGGGCTACGAGGAGGACGTCGGCCGAGCTCATCGCCTGATTCAGCAGCTCCGCGACGGCTCGTTCTGGAACCAGCCGCTTCGCCCCGCGCTGCCCGGCGAGGAAGTGCTCGAGGAAATCAACGGCCGCCCCTTCGTCCCCGGTTGGCTGCCCCGCCCCTTCGACTCCCTGCCGGTCCTCAAAGCCGCACTCGAGAGCTGGATGAAGACCGACGATTGGGACCGCGGCAACCGTCGCATGAAGGAGGCGTCGCTCTTCGTCTATCAGAAGGTGCTCGACCTCGAAGCCCAGCAGGAAATGCGCGATGCCGAACAGCAGGAAGTGCTCGCCGAAGAACACGGTGAAGCCAATGCTGCGAAGGGTGGCGAGAAGCCGATGCCCTCCGTCCCCGGCGGCGCGGCCCAGCCCGGCGGTTCCCAGCCCGGCGAAGGCGGCGGTGAAGGATCGCCTGCCGGCGCCAGCGAATAGCACCCAAAGGCTTACCCGGAACAAGGGGCTTCGGCCCCCTCCGACCAAACAGCGGACAAGCGCTCTCGAGCGCCCCGCGCCCAAACAAAGGAGCAACACCGATGAAGGACAACGACCCCTCCGGCATCGACCGGAACAAGGGCGTATCCGACCTCCCCATGCTCGACGAGATCCTCGAGATCGCGCCGGGCCTCGAAGCCGGTTGGGCCGCAGAACGCGCAGCCCTGCCGCCGGGAACTCTCGTCAACGACGGGGGCGAGGCGGCCGAAGGTGGCGAGGGTGGAGGGTCCGAAGGTGAGCCGGAAGGCGAGCCCGAGGGCGGTGGTGAAGAGGAGTCCTTCATCGACTCCTTCGACCTCGACGGCGTCGAGCCCGCGGCCCGCCCTGCGGTGGAAGCCTTGCAGAAGGATTGGCAGGGCAAGTACACCCAGAAGCGACAAGCCGACCGGGCCGAGGTTGAAGAGGCCAGGCGTGAAGCCGAACAGTCGCAGGCACTCGTGGAGGGCCTGCGCGACCCGAACACCATGCCGCATTACCTGCGGCTCCTGGGGGTCGACCTGTCCAACCCGCAGACTCTCGAGCTTCTCGGGATCAGCGGTGGCGGCCAGGGCAACCCCGACGAGGAGCTGCTCGACCTGCTCGACGACGAGGACGATGTTGAGTCTCGGGTCGAGCGGATCGAGAGGGAACGCGAGGAAGAAGTGCAGGAGAGGCAGTCTGCCGATATGGAGCAGGCCCTCGACGACCTCGCCGACCAAGAGCTCGAGCGAATCGAGCAGGCATGGGGACGTGAGCTCGACCCGGACGAGGACGTTTTCCTTCGCCACCGCGCGGAGGCAAACCCCGGCCCGGACGGGCTCCCCGATTACGAGGCAGCAGCGGAGACGCTCAAAGCCTTCCTTGGCCGCCGCGAGCAGGAGTGGGCCAAGAGGCGCTCGGAACCGGGGCGGGGCAACACGGGTGGTAAGCCCGGCGGCAAGGCGCTCGATATGGAAAGTGAGGACGACCGGATCGCGGCTGGCGCGGCAGCAGCCGAACGCGCGATGGCGTCCGACGACTAGAGGAGCGCAGTAATGCAGAATGCCACGGCGTTCATCGCCGCAATGAAGGAGACGTTTCTCTCGGACTCGATCGAGAACAGCGTGTTCGTCGGTTCTCCGGCGCTCGATCAGTTCACGAAGCTGACTCCTACGGCAGAACACGGTGACACCGTTCGTGTGACCGTCCGCACCGGGCTCTCCGGTGGCTTCTCGGCGGTGCCCCGAGATGGTTCTTCCGAACTCAACGAAGGCACCAACGTCGTTACCAAGCGGGCGGACTTCACCTACGCCCACAACTGGTTCGACGTGATCATCGAGTCCGCCGTGATCGACGAATCCGCTACCTCGGCCCTCGCGGTCGGGAAGGCGGTGGAGGTCGAGCGCGAGGGCGCGGTCGACGGCATCAAGCGGCAGTTGCAGCGGGGCCTGTTCTCGGACGGGACCGGCATCATCTGCTCGCTCGAAGACAGCGAAGGTGCGAAAAACACCCTCACTGTCGCCGGGGACGGCGCCAACGCCCTCAAGCGGGGGCACCTGTACCCCGGACTCAAGATCGACATCGGCACCGTGGCCGACGAGGACAACCTCGCCGGCAACCGCGAAATCACGGCCGTCTCCGTCAAAAACGGAACGATCACGATCAGCGGCGCGGCTGTCGACACCGAAGAAGACGGCAAATTCTTCGTGTCGATCTGCAACGCCCGCGCGGGGGAAACCTCCTTCGAGATCGACGGGTTGCTGGCGATGATCAGCGACTCGACGAAATACGGAGGGATCGACCCCGCGGAAGTGCCGGGTTGGGCGGCCTACGTCGATTCGGAAGAACAGGACGTGTCGACCACCCTCGTCTACGAGCTCGAAGACGAAGTCTTCCAGAGCTCCGGCGAGGAAGTCGATTGGTGCCTGTCCTCCGCGAAGCAGATCCGCGTGCTGAGTGAAGAACTCCAGGCGCAGGTCCGCTGGAACGCCGGTGACAGCTACAACACCGGCAAGCGGCACGGCCTCACCACGCCGAACGGCACGGCGGTCGAGCGTCACTTCGACTGCCCCGATCGGTGCCTGTTCATGCTGCGGAAAAAGGATCTCGGGTCCGTCCGCAGCAAGCAGGGTCCGCAGTGGGCCTCGCCGGAGATGATCCGGCACCAGGAGGGGACGACCCGGTTCCGGGGCGACCTCGTCTGGCGCATCAACACGGCGTTGAAGCGGCGCAACACGCACGCCGCGGCGACCAAACTCAAATAGGAACCGCGAGGGGCGCCCCATTGCCGGGGGCGCCCCTCTTCTTACGTCCGCAGGGATGTCGATCCTCACCTACGTCACCCGACCAAAGGAGCACACCGTGAAGCGCCTTCTGGAACGCCTCTTCCCGCCCTTCGCCTTCGTCTTCGCCTCGCTCGCCGCCCTGACGATCGGCACCAAGCCGCGCAAGAACGCCGTGCCCGGCGATCTCAAGCTGGCGGTGCGGCCCGTCACCTTCCCGACCAAATACGTGCAGAACGAGGATCTCGATCCCTCGGACTTCGGCTTCAACCGGGTCGCCTACGGCTGGGCTGTGATCACCGGGATCGGGACCGGGACCGTCAACGTGGCGAACGTCGTCTACGACTACAAAAACGGCAAGCTGCGCCTCTTCGACGAGACGCCGGCCCAGATTGCGGCCGAAGCCGAAGTCAAAGGCGTCGAAGTCCTCGTCTTCGCCTACGGGTCGTAGGGCCATGCGAGAGCGGGTGACGAAGTCGGGTTTGATCGCTGTCGAGGGCCGCAACGCGCGGCGCGAGAAGATGCGCGCCTGGCGGACGGCCCACGACCCGCAGGCCCGTCGCCTCGAGCGCGAGCTCAAGCAGCTCGACGCTCGGATCGAAGTCGACTTCGTCGAGCCCGCCGTCGCCAACGTGCCGCTCGAAGAGCGCGTCCCTGGGCTGCTCCCCGGCCGCTGGCACATCATCATCAAAACCGACCCCGGCTTCGACGATCACTACTTCCCGATCACCGGGTCGAATATGAGCTACCGGGATCCCGAACTGGCGATCGTCGAGGAGATGAAGGCCCGCGACCTCTGGCATCCGGGGATCTTCGACAAGATGCTCGCGCAGTGGGACGAGGAGGCGCGACGTCTCACCCGCCAGGAAATCACCGATGGCGAAGCTCGGATCGAGCAGGTCGCCGCGGCCTACCGGGCGGCCAAGCGGGTGCCGGGTGATGGCGGCCTTCACCGCCGGCACGACAAGAAGGGCAAGCCCGAGCACGAACGCAACACCTACGGCAGCCGCCATCAGACGTCGAAGGGCGGCGTCGTTCTCCCGGCCGGGGCGAGCGAGTGAACCGGAAAGAAATCCGCGAAGAGGTCGTCGCCCAGGGCGCCGAAAACATCCTCAGCGCCGAAGGCGGGGAAGCTCGTCTCAATCGTTGGATCGGCCAGGCGATCCGCGAGATCTGCGACTACCGCCCTTGGCCTTTCCTGCGGGCGACCAAAGAAGGCACGATGCCGCTGACGATCGGCGACCTGGGCCATGTGCTCGCGGTGATCGACGTCGCCGCCAAGTTCCAGCTTGACCCGATCTCAGTGAGCCAGGCCCTTGCGGGCGACCCGTCGCAGACGGCCAAAGGCAAGGCGGCTTTTTGGTACACCGAGGACGGGGAAATCCTCAAAGTCACCCCGATCGACAGCAGCTCCACCTTCAAGGTTCTCTACCGGAAGGTGCCGGCGGCACTCACCGACAACGACGTGCCGATCATCCCCGCCGACTACCACGACCTGATCGTCGATCGAGTGAGGGTGAAGGTCTACAAGGCCACCGACAACTTCGAGGCCGCAGCCGAAGTCCTCAAGGACTACGAACGGCAGTTGGGTGTGATGGTGCACGCGCTGATGAAACGCAACTACGACAAGGAGCGGCGCATGACGCGCTCTGGGCGCGGCGGGGATTACCTCTAGATGCCGCCTCTCGATCCCTCTCCCGCCAGCTTTTCTCGCTTCGGTGGCCTCAAGCTCGATCGCCCCGTCGACGAGATCGGCGGCGAGGATGCGATCGTCTCCCTCGACGTCGATTGGGACGTCTCACTCGAGGCCCTGCGTCCGCGCATGGGATCGACGTTGTTCAAGGATCTCAACAAGATCGTCGACGGGCTCTTCGCTCACAGTGACACCTTCCTGATCGCTCGCCGCGAAGACGGGGCGAAAGACCGCAAGCTGATCGCCCTCAACACCGCGGCCGAAGTGAAAGCCGAATCCGCGGCCGAAGAAGCGCTCAAGGGCGCCCCTATGAGCTGCACCCGCTTCGGCACCCCGGCTGCCTCCAACACCTACATCGGCATGGGCGAAGCGGGGATCCGCAAGTTCGACGGTGCGGCGTTCTCGAAACCGACCGGCACGGTAGACGGGGTCGCCGGGAAAGCGCTGCCGTTGGCCTACCACCTGGCGGCGTGGCCGGAGGGTGGCAACCGACTCGTGGCCTGCGGCACCCCGGCGGCGGGCGGGCCGAACGGGGCGGCCTCCTCGCGCTCGCATGTGTGGTTCTCTGACGCCGGCAACGCCGAGTCCTGGCACACGGTGGCGCCGGAAGCCAACTACGTGCAGCTCATGCCCGGCGACGGCGAGAACATCGTCGGTTGCTGCGCCTGGGGCGGCAACATCTTCGTCTTCAAGGAAACCCGGATGTTCGTCTTCTACGGCGTCTCGGCTGACAACGAAGGGGCGCCGGTCTTCAACTTCCGGGTCGTGGATCTCGGCACGACCGTCCTGGCCCCGCCGGCAGCCGCCGAAACCAGCGACGAGGTCTGCGTTGCCGGCGACGACGCGGTCTACTTCCGCACCCTCGACGGGATCTGGGCGACGACCGGCGACGAGCCCGGCCTCGTTTCCGAAGACCTCTCGGGGCTGAGTGACATCACGGGCGCGAGCTCCTCCTACTTCGCTGCGGCGATGAAAGCCGAAAAAGTGACGCTCGGCGCCTTCACTGACAAGGCGCAGCTCACCTACTTCGACCGTCGCCTTCACGTGCCCTGCGGTGCGATGTCCTACGTCTACGACGCTCGCCGCGACGGGTGGCTTGCATGGCAGTCGGGGGCTCGCAGCTACGCGCCCTGGCGAAGCTCGGCGAGCACGGCGACCGCCAAGAAGCTGTTCTTCGCCTCCGGGGATTCGATCTACTTCTACGACCCTACGGTCATTGCGGATCCCAGCTTGGTCGGCGTCGCCGGGACGAAGGGCGAAACGCTGCCGATCTGGCAGGCGGGCTTCTATGACTGTGGCTCTGTAGACGAAAAGACGCTGACGCACACGAAGCTCTGGGGCAGCGGCGAACTCAGCCTTGCGGTGGCCGAGGACTTCGGCAGCGTCGGCAAAGCGAAGACGATCAAATTCGAGGAAACCGCCTCGACTCGACAGGTGCAGATGCAGCAGACGGCGACCTTGTTCAGCCATCGCATCTCCGGCAAAGGGCCGTGGTTGCTGCACCGGATCAGCCGTTACCTGCGCGAGACGCGGGTGCCGGCGACGCAGAAGCCATGACGCTCCAACTCCCTCATCGCAACGTCGGGATCAACGTCAACGGGCGCGTTCACCCCTTGGCTCCGCACGAGCGTCGGGCGATCGCCAGTCTCGGCAACCCCGAGGCCGAACGGGTGCTGGCAGAGGCGATCCACGCTTCGCGTCGCGCCCAGGAGAACTTCGAGCGGTTGGCGATGGAATTCCCGATTCAGCCCGCCAACGTCGCCGACGAACTCAGGGAAGAAGGCCCCGAAGGGCCCGAAGGGCCGGAAGGCAAAGAAGGTAAAGAAGGCAAAGAAGGCAAAGCGGGGGGCAGTGGGGAAACGCCGGCCAATGGCACGATGATCTCTGGTTCCTTCGCCAAATCGGCCTCTGGCACCCCCAACTACTTCGATGTCACCCCCGAGGGTGTCCCCCGTGGGTTTTCAGGCTTCTCGAGGGACGATGGTGAAGCGGCCGGGGTGTCTACGACCAACTCGCGCTATGGCGGGGCGAAATTTGAAGGTACGAGCTTCTCGGGCGGCGGGATCGGCGGTCAGCACCTTCGCGCTGGCGACACCTTGAACGCAAACGTCATGCCCGCCTACCCCGGCAAACAGCGAGTCCGTCTCGACAGCGCTGGGAACGCAGCGATCTGGATGGGGATCCTCTTCCCCGCGATCTACCCGTGGGAAAACAAAAACCTGCTCGAAACGATTCCCTTCGCCGAAACCGCCGAATTCAGCGAAGAAGTCACCATCGACGAAAAGGACATCTTGGTTCTCGCCTGCCTGTTCCGAAATGGTGTTGCCGAACCCACTTCTTTCTCTGACACTCAGCGTTACTTCGGCTCGGTCGGTACGAAGATGATGCACGTACAGCAGTTCGTAAATCCCGTGGCGGGCAAACACAAATTCTCTTGGAAATTTGCCACCAAAGCGAAGATAGCCGTGCAGATCAAGACTGCACGGTTGATCGTTTAGGTGGGTCGTCAATCGAAGCAATAGGAGGAACGATGGCAACTGCACTTGGAAACTCTCAGCCCCGTGGACGTGGGCGCGGGCGCATTGGGGCGACGCTCCCGCCGGGTGGCGGCAAGTTCCCTCGAGGGGGCCGGATGCCGACGCCGCTGCCGATGCCGCTCGGTCCCGGTGGCCGTCTTCCGCGGGCAGCGGCCGGCAATGGTGGCACCACGGCGCCGGGTCGCGGTCGTCGCGTCAACCCTCCCGGCCAGGGGATGATGAACCCGCCCGGCCAGGACGGCGGCCGTCCGCAGCGCGGCGTCGGTGCTCAGGGCAAGGGTCAGGGTGCGACCAACGGCAAAGGCATCGGCGTCAGCGGCGCTGCGATGCCCGGTCCCGGTGGTCGCCAGCTCGCGGCGAGGGTTGCCTCTGGGGCGATCACCCAGGAGCAGGCCGACCGCACGATGAAACAGCGGCAGACGCTCGCCAAAGCCCTCGGGCCGGATTGGCGGGAGAAACTGTCGGTCGGCGGGCAGTCTTTCGCCGAGGTCAACAAGGGCCTCAAGGCCAGCCCCGACAACGCGAAACTGGCGGCGATCCGCAAGAAGCTCGTCGCCAACCGCGCCAAGGTGCTCACCGCTGCCCGCGCCAAGAACAAAGGCGGCGGTAAGAAGGCGCCGGCCGGGGAAGGCGAGGAATAGGCGATGGCTCGAGGTCGCTACGTCACCAACGCACAGCAGCGCGTCCGCGTCGCCAAGTCGCGCCTGCGTAAGCAGGGTCGCGGCAAGGTGAGTGGACGCGGCGGTGCTGGCCGTGGTCGCGGTGGCCTCGGGGCTCCCTCGCCGATGCCCTGGGACTCGACCGCGCAACGGGAATCGGCCGAACTCGGCAACGAGGCCGCCGATGCTCGTGTCGATCTGGG
>DATNHC010000081.1:0-11966 GCA_035605155.1 Solirubrobacterales bacterium | reverse complement strand
GCATCCCGAACACCGAGAACATCTACGTGACCTCGAACGGCTCGGCCTACGATCCGCCTGACGAGGCAATGGCGAAGCTGTTCGAGAACCTCCAGCGCGCCGGCGTGGAAACCGACGTTTCGAGCGCCCTACTGGCGGCCTATGCCGCCGGGCAGCTGATGCTGGGCGCAATCGAAGAAACGGGCAGCGTCGACGGGAACGTCCTGGCCGATGCGCTCGAGGCAAGACCACGCGCGACGATCATGGGCAGGGTCAGTTACACGAAGGCAGATCACTTCCCGACCGAGACGCGGTGGCCGGTCTACGTCTACTCGAACGGCAAGCCGAAGCTGGTCACGAGAGTCGAGGCGCGGTTCATCCCCAAATACGGCGAATAGGCGACGCCGAAGCGGAAGCGCTCAGCCGGCGATCGGGCTGGCCGGGGCCGAACGCTCGGCGAGCGCTCGATGCACGAACTCCCTGAACGCCTGCCGATAGGCGAGCGTGAACCGATCGGCGAGAGCACTGACATCCGCGTTCGGATCCAGCGGCAGCTCGGGCGGCTCGATCGCCGAGGTGATCGCCGTGTCCTCCGCGTAGACGCGCCCGTCGTAGGCGATCACCTGCTCGAGGCGCTCCTGATCGAAATTCTCGAGGCCTCCCTCGATCCAGTAGTGCGCCGACTCGGTTGCGCTGATCGCGCGGGCGGCATGGAGCACGCAGCGCTCACCATCCTCGGTGAACAGCCGCGCCGACGTGAAGTTGGGAGCAATTACGTGGTAGCCCATTTCTCGCAGCGTTCCCCAAACCGCTTCCGCGTCATCGCCAAATTCCATCTTCCGGCGAAGCGTCACCTCGAGGCCGTGACGTTCCGGCTCGAGCGGCTCAACCACCTCTGGCATTGCCCCCAGAGTGTCCTGATGGACGAAAGCGAAATGCGCGACATCGCGGAAGTTCTCGATCATCAGCCCGAAGGCGACCGGCAGCTCGAAGGGGGCGCCATGACCCCACGTCCATTCTTCGGCGTCGAACCACGGCGGGATGGGCAGGTCGCTCAGCGGGGCCTCCAGCACCGTCCAGACGAGACCCAAGTGTGTGCGCGCCGGATAGGCCGGAATCCGAGCGCGGGGCGGGATCTGGCGCTGGTCGGAAAGCGACGGGATTCGGGTGCAGGTTCCGTCCCGACCCGCCCACTCCCAACCGTGGTAAGGGCACTGCACCGACCCGCCGCAAACCTTGCCCATGGAAAGCGAAGCGCCGCGATGAGCGCAGCGGTCGGCGACAACCGCGGGGTCTCCACCCTCGGTGAGGAAGACGGCAAGGGCCTCGCCGAGGAGTACCGCACGCTGGGGACCGCCCTTTAGATCCTGGAGTCTCGCGACGGGCTGCCAGCAGTGGCGCAGCGCGAGGGAAACCTCCTCGCTGGTCGGGACTCGAGATGAGCTCTCGTCAAACATCGTGCTGACTCAATTACTTTAGAGCTTTTTTTCGTTCACGGCTGCCTCCCCAGATAGGCGCGCAGGACATCGGGGTTGCGCTGCAACTCGCTGCGCGAGCCCTGGGCTCGGACCTTGCCGGTGCTGAGCACGACGCAACGATCGGAGAAATCGATCGTCCGGGCGGCGTTCTGCTCGACCAACAGCATCGTCATCCCTTCATCGCGCAGGCTCTGGAGCAGCTCGTAGACGACATCGATCGTCTTCGGCGCGAGACCAAGCGAAGGCTCGTCGAGAATCAGCAGCTTGGGCCTGCCGAGCAGCGCACGGGCAATCGCAAGCTGCTGTTGCTCTCCCCCCGAGAGGCGATCGGCACGCTGGTGGCCACGCTCGCGGAAGATCGGGAAACGCTCGAGCGTCTGCTCCATCCATGCGGCGCCCTCGCTGTCGCTCCGCGTGCCGAGCCGCAGGTTCTCCGCCACCGTCAGGGTCTTGAAGATGTGCCGGCCCTCGGGCACCAGTGCCAGCCCCAGACGCGCGATCTGCTCCGGCGCCATTCCGGTTAGAACGCGGTTCTCGAATGCCGCCTCTCCTGCGCTCGGGCGCACCAGGCCACAGATCGCTCGCAGGATCGAGCTCTTGCCCGCGCCGTTGGGCCCGATCATCCCGATCGTTTCGCCGCGACCGACGCTCATATCGACTCCGTGGACCACCTCGGTGCGTCCGTAGCTGACCCGGATCTCGCGCAGCTCAAGCATCGGCGGCCACCAGGAAAGAGCTGCCGAGATACGACTCGACCACGGCGGGGTCGGCTTGGACCTCCTCTGGAGTCCCCACCCGCAGAGTCGCGCCGTCGTCGAGGACCTGGACCCGCGGACAGAGCTCCATGACGATGCTCATGTCGTGCTCGATGAGCAGCATCCCGCAGCCGAAGTCCTCCAGCACGCTGCGGAGGATCGCGACCAGCTTCTCGCATTCCGCTTCGTTCAACCCAGCAGCAGGCTCGTCGAGAAGCAGGTAGCGCGGCTGGATGGCGAGCGCGCGGGCGATCCCCAGGAGCCGCTGGCCTCCCGGAGGCAGGGCGCCGGCCGGCAGCGCAGCCTGCTCGAGGAGGTTGAGGCGATCGAGCACCTCGGCTGCGGCTGCCGCCGCGCGCCGCCTGCTGACTCCGACCCCCATCGCGCCGACGGCGACGCTCTCGAGGGCGGTCAGGTGCGGGAAGGGAAGGGCGGCCTGAAAGGTGCGGCCCAGTCCGTCGTGAGCTAGGCGCGTCGGAGACCGCGCGGTGACGTCGACCCCGCCCAGCGTGACGGTGCCCGAGTCGGGCTCTTGAAACCCGCTGAGGACGTTGACGAGGGTCGTCTTGCCGGCGCCGTTCGGGCCGATCAGACCGAGTGCCTCGCCGGGCTCAAGCTCGAGGTCGATTTCCCTGAGGACCCGCAGGCCGGAGAAAGCGAGAGATATCCGCTCAGCGCGCAGGGCGCCGTTCACAGCGGGGTCGACCGGCCGCCGGTTGGGCTCAGCGCCATACGACTCGGGCAGCGAGGCCGAAGCCCTCATGCCCAGCCAGCGGAGCCATGGCAGCTCACCCGCCTCTCGCCCACCGCTGAGTCCGTTCGGCATCGCGATCATCGTCGCCAGCAGAATCAGGCCGAGGCCGATCGCGGCGAGCCCAGGGGCCTCGCCGATCGAGATCGCGCCGAACAGGCTGGCGCCATCCTCGACGCCCCGCAGCACCTCGTTCACCGTCGCAATTGCGATTGCCCCGATCACCGCCCCGAAGACGCTGCGGACACCACCGACGACCAGCATCGTCATCGTCGTCACGGTCGCACCGAAGTAGAAGGTGGTGGGATTGAGAACGCCGGACTGGTGCACGGCCAGCGCTCCGCCGATTCCGCAGAGCACCCCGCTGATGCCGAACGCAATCAGTCGCTCCCTCATCACGTTGATCCCGATCGAGCGAGCGGCCACCTCGTCCTCGCGCGTCGCTTGAAGGCGATAGCCGCTCGCCGACCACTTGAATGCCAGCGCCAGGACGACAGCCGCGCCTGCCCAGAGCCCTGCGGATTCGACGCTGGTCGTCGTCGGAATGCTGACCAGCCCACTGCTGCCGCCGGTCACACGGTCCCAGTTGGCGACGATGTTGTAGACGACGATTAGAAAGGCGAAGGTGGAGATCGGGATGGCAAGGGTGGAGGTACGCATCAACGGCAGGCCGACCACCATTGCGAGGAGGCCCGAAGCTGCGGCGGCGATCAGCGTCGAGAGCAGTGAGCCAAGCTGGGCGTCGACGATGAAGCTCGGCAGGCCGGGCGTCTGCAGCAAGGCGAACGCCGCCGGCAAAGTGAGGAGCGCCGCAACGTAAGCACCGGTCGTCGCGAAGCCGAGCTGTCCGAACGAGTAGACCCCGCTGTTGCCGACGAAGACCTGCAGTCCGAGGACGACGATCAGGTTGCAGAGAATCAGGGTGACTGTGCCATGCAAGGAGGGAGTGCCGTTCGTGCCGACCAAAGTGGCGATCGCGATCAGGGCCAACGGCAACAGCAATGAAGCCGCAACAGACGGGCGCGAGCGAAATCCTGCGCCGCTCATACCCGAGCCTTTCCGATCTCTCCACCAAGCAGGCCGTGCGGCCTGAAGATCAGGATCAACACCGGGAACGTGAAGACGATCGCATCGCGGAACGCCACCAGACCCTCAGGGAGATAGGCCCCGAGCAGGGAAGAGAGGGTTCCTAGCAGCAGGCCGCCGATTACCGCACCAAACATCCTGCCGAAGCCGCCGATCACGACCGCGACGAACCCGACCAAGACCGGGGTGAGGCCCATCGTGGGAGACACCTGACCGGTCTGCATCACGATCAGTACGCCGACCGTGGCGGCGAGCGCTCCGCTGATAGCGAAGGCGATAGCAATCACCCGATCGGCCCTGACGCCAAGGAGGCGCGCCATGTCGAAGTTCTCCGCCGCCGCTCGCATCGCCAGCCCCGTGCGTGTTCGGTAGAGCAGCCAGCCGAGGCCGACCAGGACGATCGCCGTGAGCCCGAGAGTGACGAACTCCAAGTTCGGCACCGAGATACTGCCGATGCTGGTCGATTCGCTGATCGAGGTTGGTGTCTCGACCGATTGGGCACGAGCGTCGACTGCCACCGTCACAACGTTCTGGAGAATCGCCGCAACCGCCAGCGAGGTGACGAGTTGGGCCGAGAGGTCGGCATTGCGCACCGGCCGGAAGGCCACGCGCTCGGCAAGAAGCGCGACCACGATCCCGGACAACAGGGAACCCGCGACGGCCGCGGCGAAGGGCAGCCCGGCGAAAACGTAAAGGGCGTAGGCGGAGAGCATTATGAACTCGCCGTGGGCGAAGTTCATCATTCCCATCACCGTGTAGACAAGGGTGATGCCCAGGGCAATCAGCGCGTAGAGGCTGCCGAGGGCGAGAGCATCGATCAGGCTCTGACCCAGAGCAGTCAACAGTCAGGTGAGCTCGCAGGCCAACTGAGTCTTGTAGGCGCTGTACACGAGACGAGCGAACTCGAGCGGGCGCTCCCGATGCGATCCCTGCGCCCGGCCGAACTGGACGAAGCGCCCAATCAGCGCCGGATCGCCGGCTAAGGCACCAAGCTGGGAGGACGCCCACTCGCCGAAGAAGGTGTGCTCGATCGAGACAGTGGCACGGGTGAGGTCGAGCCCGCTGGGCTTGGGCGGCTTTGCGCCGGTCTCGAGCGCCCGCGCGATGGGAAGCAGCCACGGAACGTGGGCGACGGTAGAGAAAGAGTCGATGAGGAAGACCGATGGCTGGCCGATGTCGACGACCGCAGTTACGTGCGTGACCAGCGTCTGCCGATCCTCGATCTCGAGGAAGTGCGAGACGGTACGGTCGGGTTGGCGCTGGCGTACGCTGCGCACGGTGATCGCCAGATCGTCGTGACGCTCAAGCGACAATCTGACCAACCCGGTTACCTGGACCTCACACCGCGGCGGGGCGACGAAAGCCCCCGATCCCTTGACCCGGACGATGGCGCCGTCGCTGACGAGGAGGTCAAGCGCCGGCCTGATCACCGCCCGCGAAATGTCGAACTCTTCTTCGAGCTCGCGTTCGGAGGCCAAGCGGGCGCCGGCCTCCCAGGTCCCGACCTCCAGCATCGCCTTGAGGGCCACTGCGAGCTGGAAGTAGAGGGGCACCTCGCTGCTGCGATCAAGCTCCCCGATCCCGTCCAGGGAGACAACGGCGGACTGCTTAGGCCGGCCCTGGACCGGTTGGGTGAATTTGATCATTCGAACGCCAAGGATACCTTTCGTATCCAAGGGAACGCCCTACATGCCTGGGAACCGACTCAATCCGGACCGGAATGGCGAGGAAAACAGTCAACTGTCTAGTACGGCAACAGCCAGCGGAGTAGGAAAAGGATTCGAGCCGATTCGAAACCTGTGATCTTCGGTTTCGTGACCGCCGGGGCTAGACCGGCCGCATCCGGGTAGCGTCCGTTCCAGTGGCAAACCCGGCGAGAGAGAGGCAAACCGCTCCGACCGAGCGCACGAGCTGGCGCCATTGGGCGCTGGGAGTCGCCATCGTCCTGCTTGCGGTCATCGTCGTCCAGAACTCGCAGGAGGTCCGTGTGAAGCTCCTCTTCGGCGAGTTCAACGCTCCGCTCATCCTGGTGCTCCTGGTCACCGCCGCGCTCGGCGCAGTGATCGGCTACGTCACTCCGGTCCTGCGCCACCACCGCCACCGACAACATCGCCGGGACGACTAGAAAGCCCAGGGCGCGCCCTCTCAATGGCGCCTCCCCGTTGCACGCCGGCGCGCCTCTCGTGAGCCAGTCGATTACCTCGGGGTAATCGACTGGCCGAGCGGCCACGGCTAGGGTCGCCCTTATGGAGATGGCAAGCTCTCAGACGCCGATCGGACAATTGCTGCGCGAGTGGCGCAGGCGGCGGCGACTGAGCCAGCTTGAGCTGGCTCTCGACGCCGGGATCTCGGCCCGCCACCTCAGCTTCATCGAGACCGGCCGATCGAAGCCGGGACGCGAGGTGTTGCTCTGCGTCGTTGAACACCTCCAGATCCCTCTTCGCGAGCGTAACCAGTTGTTGCTGGCCGCCGGGCATGCGCCGGCGTTTCCGGAGCGCTCCCTCGTGGATCGAGAGCTGGCGCCTGTGCGGAACGCACTCGACCGGATCCTCACGGCACATCAGCCCTACCCGGCGCTGGCCATCGACCGCGGCTGGAACGTCGTCGCCGCCAACTCGGCGATAGGCGTGCTGGCCGAGTGGATCGATCGGGAGCTGCTCAACCCACCGATCAACGCGCTGGAGATCGGCTTTCACCCGCGTGGCTTGGCGCCCTGGGTCGTCAATCTCGGCCAGGTGCGAGCCTACTTCCTCGAGCGGATCGAGCGGCAGATCGCAGTCACCGCGGATGACCGCCTGGACGAGCTGCGTGAGATGGTCGCCTGCTCCCCCGCGCCGGATCACCCACGACTCCCGCCCGGCGAGGCAGCCGCCCGGGAGATACTGACCCCGCTGCGGCTGCGGACTCCCGACGGACAGGACCTTTCGTTCCTTGGCACCGTGGCCAGCTTCGGCTTCGCGGGAGAGGTGACCACCTCGGAGCTCTCGATCGAGCTCCTTTTCCCTGCGGATCGGGCAACAGCCGAGTTCTTCGAGGACATCGATCGCGAGGAGTCGGATCACACACAAGTAACCGGAGGAGGCGATGGATATGAGTAGACCTGGAATCGGTCAGCTGATCGCAGGCGCTGGAGGTGTGCTGCTGATCGTCTCGTTGTTCCTGCCCTGGGTGGACGTACAGGGCACGAGCCGGTCCGGCTGGGAATTCTCGACGATGTCCGACGTCTTCTTCCTGATCGCCGGACTCGTTGCGATCGGGTCGGCGATCACCGGCGGGCGGATCGGGCTCTTTCGTCCCGACGTTTCCGTGAACGGAGCAGCCGACCTCCTCGGGGTCGTCGGGACCGTTCTCTTGGCCTGGCTCCTCATCTTCGATCTGCCCAGCGGAGGGAGCGCGGAGATCGGGCTCTACCTGGCGCTGGCTGGAGCGATCGCGATCATGGGCGGAGCCGGCGACTATTCGATGTTCCGCCGCAGCTCCTCGACCCCAGCGGCGAGCGAAGCCGCTGAGATGTAGCGATCATCGGGTCGCGAGCACGCGAGTCCGCCACCGCAACAGCTCTCGGCTTACGCAGTACCGAGTGCGGCGGCAAGTTCGGGCGCTGTGCCCACGATCTCATCGTGGTCAGTGACAAGCTGCGCCCCGGTCTGCTCGGCTATGGCGACGTAGGCGGCGTCATAGGCAGTGAGGCCACGGGCGGCCCAGTGGGCAATGCCAGTGAGCTCGGGCTCGATGAGATCAAAGCCGAGCTCCGGCAGCGCCGCGGCAAGCTGCTCTAGCTGTGGCGCTGTCCAACCCCACCGGCGGGCGGCGACGTTGAGAATCTCGAGCCAGAGCAGCGACGGTGCAAGCACCCGAAGCTCGCCGGCCTCGAAACGCTCGCGAAGTTCCCTGTGCTGACTCGACGCGGTCCTCCCCGGGGAGTGAAACCACTTCAGAACGACAGACGCGTCGAGGACCGCTTCGTTCAACGCGCGTCCCGCGCCGCGCGGATCGCGATAGTGGAGTCGCCGGCGGGCGCATCTGCAAAGAGCCGATCGAGCTTGCGAAGAGCCGCACGGGCGCCAGGGGTCCTTCCGGGCCCTGAGCCGCGGGCGGCATCGCTCTCAGCCAAATGCGAGAGATAGGCGCTCCGAGATTCGCCGTTGGCGAGCAGGCGTGGGGGGCGGCCTCATTCCGTTCCATGAAAGGACCAGTTGCGGGTGATCGCCTTTGTCCCTTCTTCGATCGTTTCGGAGCCTGAATAGCCGATGCCGTCCGCCGAGTTCTGCAGGGTCGGCGTGAAACTGAACGTCGCCGGTAGTTCGGTGGAGCCTTCTTCTTCGGGTTTGGGGCACCCGGTGATTTGGATTGTGAAGTGCTGTTCCTCTACGGTGTTGACAGTCAAGGTGTACGGGTAGGGGTACGTTTCTGCGAGCCGCGGTAGGACGAGGAAACCGGAATCCGCAGGGGCCACGGCGACTTGTGTGCTTCCGCTCTGCGAGCAGGAGGGCAATCCGATCGCTCCGGCGCTTCCAGAGGCGGTCACGGTGGTGGTTCCGCCGGCCAGTTTGTATTGGCCGTCGGAGCCGCCCATGAAGGCTTCCGTTGATCGGTCGAAGTCGACTGTTCCAGCCCACACGTAAGTCGAGCCGCTTTCTTCTTCGCGTTCGGCGAAGGTACCGCTGATGTGGTTGATGCCCGGCTCGGTGGGTTGCGTCCAGGTTTTTTCTCCGGCCCCGGCGGTCGACGTGAATTTGACCGTCACCTTGACCTGGCCCCCTTTCGGGGCGTCGGTGACGGTGTAGGAGATGTTGGGGGCGGGATCCTCAGTGGAGGTCGGAGAGAAGTCGGCGTTCTGGGGGCTCAGCAGCGTCCACCGCGCGTTGCTCGCCTGGCCGCCGTCCTGCCTGGACTTGGCGAAGACGCTGAGCTTTTTCTCTTCGCCTTTCCTCAGTTTCAGCGTGTTGCTCTGGGGAGAGAAGGACGGCTCAGCGCAGTAGGGGGGATTGAACGTGCTCCAGCGGGGCTCGGCGTTCTTATAGCCCCTGATCGCGGCGTCGGCGGTGCCGGCGAAGGCGCTGGCGCCCGAATCGGCGGAAATCCTGTCGCCGAAGAACACGACGCTGGCGTTCGCGGGATCGTAGCGGCCGCCGAGCATGTCGATCCGCACCTTTCGCGTCACCCCGCCTCTGATCACGATGCCGCCACTGGCGACGATGAAGACCTCCTGGGTGTGCTCGACCTCGATGAACTTGAGCCTGGCGTCGGCACCGACCTCGCCCTGGACCTTTGCCTTCTCTTCGAAGACGCTGCTGTTGCGGGAGACGAGCTGGCCTCCATCCCAGATTTCGATCGTCGCCCGAAACTGCCCGCTGCCTCTACCGTCGACGTTGCCGTTCGCGGTCGGGCACTCGGGGAGGCGGAAGCTGTTCACGCCGCCGCATGAGACGAAGGTCACCCGCACCCTGAGGCCGCCGGCCGAGGCGTCGATGTATCCGCCGTTGTCGCCGAGGAGGCCCACGGTGGCACCGCCGGTGTGGCCGGTCGGCCCGGCCGGGCCGGGTTGGCAACCGGCAGAGGCGAAAGCAGGCCCGGCGGCGAGGCGGGAGAAGCGCGCGCCTCTTTCGCGGTCGATGAAGCCGAGGGCCTTCGGCAGCGCCTTCAGGAGCGTCTTCTGGGCCCTCCTGCCCGCCGCCCCGAAACCGCTCTGCAAGGTGCGGGCGCGTTTCCGCTTCTTGGCGCCGGCCATCTTCGCCGGGTCGAGCTTCAACACTTCCTGCAGGTGAGCGAGCCGGAGATCGATCTTTCTCGGTTTCGGCAGAGCTTTGGACAGGGGTTTGCAGGTCGTCTTTTGGCCAGCCGTGACCGGCACAGTGGCGCCTTTGCAGTGGACCTTTCTGCTTTTTCCCGCGGCGTCAGGTAGGGGCCCGTCGATCAGCAGCACGAGGAGAGTGGACACAACGAGCAGACGGCACCCCATCGAGAGGTTCATCGCCGATCAGCGTACTCCCGAGGCACGAGCGAATCCAGCAGCGCGACTGCTTGGTTTCAACGCGCCCGACAGGATTCGAACCTGTGACCTTCGGTTTCGTAGACCGACGCTCTATCCAACTGAGCTACGGGCGCGGGTTGCGGGCTGATGCCCGGAGGGCGATTCTAGGGACTTGGAGACTCGGTTAGGCGGCTTCGGGCTCGGTGGGCTGGTTGAGCCGCACGTGCCACTGGACCGTAGCGGTGGCGACGCGTTGACCGGAGCCGTCGCTGAGCTCGATCTCGCAGGGGAAGACGACCTTGCCCTCGGCGTCGAGAGTTGCAAGAGCCTCGGCAGCGGGGACGCCGAGCTTGGCCCTGGCCTCGATCGGACCCTTGGCGATCTTGTCGTAGGAGATCTCGGCGCTCCTTGCCAGCGGTGTGACCTCGCCGAGGCGCTCGGCGAAGGCGCCGACGAAAGCGGCGCCCGATGCGGTCTCGGCGGCGGTGAAAAGGGCGCCCGCATGCTGGGAGCCAACATGGTTGGTCAGCTCGACGCGCTCTGGCAGACGCACGCTTGCCTCGCCAGGCGCCACCTCGGTGATCTCCAGGCCGAGGTGCCCGGCGAAGGGCACGGCCTGGGTCATCCCCTGGGCGATCGCATCGAAATCGGTCATCGCCGCAACCCTATCCCGTTCCAGTGCGCTTTATGCCTAGCGGCCCTCGAACTCGGCGTGACCAGGACCACCGTGCTCGAGAAAGGTCTTGACCGCCCGCCGCAGGTCCTCGGTTGCGAACAACTCGCCGGCCTCGCCGCGGATCGCATCGTCGGCCGCTGGGACGCCGCCCTCGCGGAAGCGGTGCAAGACAAGCTTGGTCATCGCGTGCGCCTTGGTGGGTCCAGACGCCAGCTCGGCGGCGAAGGCGTGCGCCTGCTCGTCGAAGCCCTCGTCGTCGAAGACACGGTTGACCACTCCCCAACCGGCCAGCCGCTCAGCGCCGAAGAGCTCGCCGGTCATCACCAGCTCTCGCGCACGACCGCTGCCAGCGCGCTCGGCCAGTCGCTGCGTGCCGCCCATCGAGGGCGTCAACCCAACCACCTTCTCGACCAGGCCGAACTTGGCCGAGCGCGCCGCGAGGATCAGGTCGCAGCCGAGGGCGAGCTCGAAGGCCGCGGTCAGGGTTAGCGCGTGGGCGGCGAAGACGACCGGCAGTGGCAGCCGTTCCACCCGCTCGACGGCGCCAATCAACTCATCCCAAAGCCCGCTCGCCTGCTCCGGCGTCAGGCCGTCGAACTCGGCGACGTCGACACCGCCGGAGACAGCCCGGCCCTCGGCGCGGATCAGCAGAGCGCGCGGCAGATCCCCCTCGACAGCCTCGATCGTCGCCTGCAGCGACTCGAACATCTCGCGGTCGAAGAGGTTGAGCGGCGGGCTGTCGAGGGTGGCGACCGCCAGGCCCCCGTCGCGCTCTAGCCGGATCGCCGCTGACATCGACGGGACCCTACTGCGCCTCAGGGCACGCGATGAACCTCGAAGAGATTGGTGCCCAGCTCCTGCTCCGGCAATCCAGCGGTGATCGCAATCAGCTCGCCCGAAGCGGCGATGCCGTGTTCGGCGGCCAGCTGAGCGCAGTCCTGCAGCAGCCCGCGCACATCGGTGTCGTGATCGTTGAGCACCGCGGTCACGCCGAACAGCAGGCCCAACCGCCGCACGGTCTCGATCCGCGGCGAGACAGCAAGCACGGGCACATTGGGTCGGTGGGCGGAGACAAGGCGTGCCGTGCGCCCGCTATGGGTCGGCACCACCAGCGCAGCCAAGCCCAGGCGGTAGACCGCGCCGACGGCGCCCTGGGCAACCGAGTCGGCGACATCCTGCGTCGCCTGGTCGGTGCGGCCGAAGAGCCACTCCCCATAGGGCAGGTCGGGCTCGGTGGCGCGCGCGATGCGGTCCATCACCCGCACCG
>DATNHC010000080.1:0-19784 GCA_035605155.1 Solirubrobacterales bacterium | reverse complement strand
CCGATCTGGTCCTGCGGGACGGGGGCGGGCGGCTGCTCGCCGGGTTGCCCGAGGAGCAGCATTGCTGGATGAGCCACCGGGACGCGGTCTTCGAGCCGCCGGAGGGGTTTACGGCGCTGGCTTCGAGCCCCGGCTCGCCGGTGGCGGCTTGCGAGCACCCTGACCGGGGGCTCTACGGGATCCAGTTCCATCCGGAGGTCGTCCACACGCCCTACGGCACCGAGATCCTCACCCGCTTCCTGCGCGACGTCGCCGGCTGCGAGCAGCAGTGGTCGCCGCAGTCGGTGATCGCCGAGCAGGTGGCGAAGATCCAGGCCCAGGTGGGGGAGGGGCGGGTGATCTGCGGCCTCTCCGGCGGGGTCGACTCCTCGGTCGCCGCGCTATTGGTCCACAAGGCGATCGGCGAGCAACTGACCTGCGTCTTCGTCGATCACGGCCTGATGCGGCTCAACGAGGCCGAGCAGGTGGTTGCCGCCTTCGAGCAGTTCGGCATCCCGCTGGTCCACGTCGAAGCCGAGCAGCGCTTCCTCGAGAGGCTAGCTGGCGTCGACGAGCCCGAGCGCAAGCGCAAGATCATCGGCGAGGAGTTCATCCGCGTCTTCGAGGAGGAGGCGGCGAAGCTCGAGGACGCCGCCTACCTGGTGCAGGGCACGCTCTACTCGGACGTGATCGAGTCCGGGGGCAGCGACAACGCGGCGACGATCAAGTCCCACCACAACGTCGGCGGCCTGCCTGAGGACCTCGAGTTCGAGCTGGTCGAGCCGCTGCGCATGCTCTTCAAGGACGAGGTGCGCGCGGTCGGCGCCGAGCTCGGCCTGCCCGAGCGCATGGTCTGGCGCCAGCCCTTCCCAGGGCCGGGCCTGGCGATCCGCATCGTCGGCGGTGAGGTAACCAAGGAGCGGCTCGACATCTTGCGCGCGGCCGACGCGATCCTCCAGGAGGAGATCCGCGCCGCCGACCTATACCGCCAGCTCTGGCAGTCCTTCTGCGTGCTGCCGGTCGTGCGCTCGGTCGGCGTGCAGGGCGACGGGCGCACCTATGCCTACCCGATCGTGATCCGCGCGGTCACCTCCGACGACGCGATGACCGCCGACTGGGCGCGGCTTCCCTACGACCTGCTGGAGCGGGTCTCCAACCGGATCATCAACGAGATCGCCGACGTCAACCGGGTAGCGCTCGATATCTCCTCGAAGCCCCCCGCGACGATCGAGTGGGAGTAGCTCTGGGTGACGGGGCCGATCCTGGCAGGGGTTCCGCTTAACTTTTCCGCAAGTGAGTAGGGCGGCTCTCGCGGAGGGGTAGCAGGCGGAAAAGTACAAGACGCTCCACCCCTGCCAGGATCGGCCCTGATGCCATTTGCTGCCTCGATAGCGGTGCTTAGCCTGGTGCAGGCGGCGCTGGTGGCGTTGCCGGTTTCGCGACCCTTGCCGACATGGTTGGAGCGTGGGCGCAGCCCCTGGTGGGCCCTGATCCCGGCGCTCTCGATCGTCGTAGTCATCGTCGCGATCGAGCTCTCTTCCGACTCCGCCACGGCGCTCACCTACCTCGCGCTCGTCGCCGTGCCGCCTCTTGCGGCCCTGGCGCTCGCCTGGCTGCTGCGCGGCTCACGGTTGGTATGGGCGCTGGCGGCGCTGCCGCTGTTTGCTCTGGCCTGGGCGTTACCCGACGCGCTTGCCGGCGAGGCCTCGGCGACGGCCCTCTCGGGCCTTGCCTGCATTGCGCTTGGCTGGTTGCTGGTGAATGCCGTCCCCGCTCGCTGGCTGCGCCTCGGTATATACGCGATGGCCGTGCTCGACGCCTGCCTGGTCGCTGCCAACCTGCTCCAAGGCCCCAGCGACGTGCTCAGCAGCGCTGCCCCCCTGGCCGACCTGCCAGCGCTCCAGGTGGCCAACTTCGGCGCTGCCCGGATGGGCTTCGGCGACCTCTTCGTCGCTGCGCTCGTCGGCTGCCTGCTGGCCTCCGATCGGCGTCGTCAAATCAAGGGGGCGCTGCTCGCCGCCGCGCTAGCCCTGGCCTTCGACCTGCTCTTCTTCGCGGTCGACACGCTGCCCGCGACGGTGCCGGTCGCCGTCTCCTTGGCGCTGATCGAGCGGCGTCGTACGACTCGCTGAGCGGCGCACCTACCAAAGGGTCTGCACCTGCTCGAAGGCGTGCATCGCAGTGTCGGCGGTGACCAGTGTCAGGTTCAGCTCGATGGCTGTGGCGACCAGGAAGCGATCGGCCGGATCCTGGGATGCGAAGCCATCGAGCGCCTCACTGCGCATCGCGGCTTCGTGGTTGAGTGGCGCCGCAGTCGGCGCCGATCTGCGAAGCGCAGCGAGGATCCACTCATGGGGCGACGGCGTCAAGGCGAGCTTGCCCTTGCGGGCCAAGACGAGCGTCTCCCAAGTGGAGATCGGCGAGAGGAACAGCTCGGCGTTGCGGTGGACGATCGCCGCCTCGGCGGGAGGTGAGAGCCGCTCCGGCTCCAGCAGGCGCCAGAGCCAGGCGTGTGTGTCGAGCAGCAGCCTCACTCAGCTCGAGAGTACGTCCCACTCGCGGGGATCCGTTGCCGGTGCGAGCAAGTCGCCGCGAATCTCCCCTTGATCGCGCATTGCCCCCTGCCAATCACTGGCTCGCTCGGGCTTCACTGGCATCAGCTGGGCGACGGCCTTGCCGCGCTTCGTAATGACTATGGGCTCGCCGGACGCGCCGACGTCGTCGAGTAGGCGCAGACAGGTCTGCTTGAACTCTCCGGCTGGGATCGTTCGCACGAGTAGAGATTACCATGGACATTGGCCATGGACGTCTAATCCACCTCAGCTGCTCAGCTGTAGCGGTCCCACTGCTGCAGGTAGGGCAGTGGGTCGATCGGGCTGCCGCCCTCATACCAGCCGGGTGCCGTCCAGATCTCGAAGTGGAGATGACAGGCCGTTGCGTCGCCGGTGTCGCCGACGATGCCGATCGGCTGGGCGGTGCGGACGAGGTCGCCGGTCATCAGTGGCGACGGTTCGGCGAGATGGGCGTACATGAAGTCGAGCGTGGTGCCCTTGCCGTCGATCACCACGTAGTTGCCGGCGGCGCTGTGGTAGCCGGAGTACTGCACCCGCCCGCCGCGGGCGGCGATCGCCGGCAGGCCGCACTCGGCCATCACGTCGTGTCCCTGATGGGTGTGGCCGGCGCGACCGGCGCCGAAGACCGCGCCGGCGCCGCCGTAGTCGTGGGCGCCGAGCAATGGAAAGGCGTAGGCGTAGAAATCGAAGCCGAGGCTGGGCGCCTTGGTTTCGGAGGAGGTGGCGAGGCGGGCGGCGACCGGGCCGGCCTGCGAAGAGACCTGGAAGCTGTAGCGGCCGTTGGGCGCTGCGCGGCCATCGTTCATCGTTCCGTTCCAGCGGATCGAGGTTTCCGTGCTGGGGGCGACGTCGTTGCGGAAGAAGGTGCGCACGCTGGCGCCGGCCACGTCCACGACGTCGACGCGGATGTCGTTGAGCGCCTGGTTGCTGGCGATCGCGAAGCTCAGCTTGGGATAGCGATACCCGTAGTAGAAGGACTTGCGCGGCGTGGTCTTCGCCGAGATCAGGCTCAGCGCGCCGGCGCTCGGCGCCCCCGTCGCTGCGCCGCTGGGGCTTGCAGGGGGCGGTGGGCTGCCGGCTGCCGTAGGCGCCCCGCCGGTCGTCGCCGATGCCGTTGGAGCGAGGCTGAGCAACAGCGCCGCGATCGCGCCTGTGAATCGGATTCCCGCCAACCAAGGCCGGGGCTTCTCGCCTGCCACGTGCCCTCTCTTTCGTTCGCCTGCGGAGTTAGCTGTCGGGCTCGCGCTGAAAGAGATGCGCTACGACCTTTTCGGCCGATTCGCCCCTGGAACCTGCAACGGCTCCTGCGGTTCCTCCGCTCCCAGCCGCCTGTACGGCTGGGATTCGGCATTGTTGGCGCGGCAGTATAGACACCCCGGCGGCCGCGTACGCAAGATATGGCGCGGCGGCTATCATGCCGGGGCCGCTGGGCGCTGCCCGCGGTTTTTCTCTGATGAAGACCTATGTCGCCACACCCGCCGACCGCCAGCGCGACTGGTACGTCGTCGACGCCGAGGGCCAGACCCTCGGTCGCCTGGCGACCCGTATCGCCGATGCCCTGCGCGGCAAGCGCAAGCCGGAGTACACCCCGCACGTCGATACCGGTGACTTCATCGTCGTCGTCAACGCGGAGAAAATTCGCGTCACCGGCGACAAGCTGAACCAGAAGCGCTACTGGCGCCACAGCGGCTACCCCGGCGGAATCAAGTCGCGGACGCTGGCTGAGATGCTCGAGCGGCGGCCCGAGGAGGTCATCCGCAAGGCGGTGAAGGGCATGCTGCCGCGCAACCGGCTCGCCCGCCAGCAGCTGACAAAGCTCAAGGTCTACGCGGGGCCGGAGCATCCGCACGAGGCGCAACAGCCGAAACCGATGGAGATAGAGACTTGATCGACGACGAGAGCAAAGAGACTTCAGAGCAGCAGGACGACGCTTCGGATCAGGGTTCGGAGGGATCGGCCGCGGGTCCCGACGCAGCCTCGGGGGGGCCTGCGGGCGGGGGCGGGGCCTCCGTTCTCGGCCCCCCCGAGTCTGCGCCACCCGCGGAAGAGGCCGCTGAGGCCGAGGCCGAGGCGCCTGAGGCCGAAGGCGAGGCCGTCGAGGGGCCTGCGGAGGAGAAAGCTGAGGAGCCCGGGGCGGCCGAGGCGGAGCCTGTTACGGATGAGGCTCCGGCGGAGGAGCCGGCGGCCGAGAAGCCCAAGGCCGAGGAGAAGAAGAGGGATGTGATTCCGGGGGCCGACCTGGAGCCGATCGCGGTTGAGCCGGAGGAGCGGCCGCTGAGCGCCGAGGAGCAGGCTCGCAAGGAAGCCGAAGAGGAAGAGCGCGCGCAGCGCGAGGCGGAGCTCGTCGGCGATGCCGTCGAGGAGGAGCCCCAGGCCGCCAGCCGTGCGCCGGCGAAGCTGGAGGGCGACGCCCGCTTCCTCGCGACCGGCAAGCGCAAGACGGCGATCGCGCGTGTGACGCTGCTGCCGGGCAGCGGCAAGGTCGAGATCAACAAGCGGACCCTGGAGGAGTTCTTCCCCCGCCCTCTGCATCAGACGACGGCCCTGCAGCCGCTGGCGATCACCGGTTACGAGGGCAACGTCGACGTCCGCGTCCGCGTTCACGGCGGCGGCATCAGCGGCCAGGCCGGCGCGGTCCGCCACGGCATCGCCCGAGCGCTGACCGAGGTCGATCCCGAGCTGCGCGGCGAGCTGAAGAAACGCGGCTTCCTCACCCGCGACGCACGGGCCAAGGAGCGCCGCAAGGCGGGCCTCAAGAAGGCGCGCAAGCGGCCGCAGTTCTCCAAGCGCTAGGCCGCGGGTGACGACCACGCGCAAGCTCTTCGGAACCGACGGGGTCCGTGGAGAGGCCGGCACCTTCCTGACCGCCGAGCTGGCGACCTCGTTGGGACGCGCCGCAACGGCCTCGCTCGAAAGCGAGCGGCCCCAGGTCTTGATCGTGCGCGACACGCGCGAGTCTGGGCCGATGCTCGAGTCGGCGCTGGCTGCCGGGATCGCCGCGGCAGGGGGCGATGCCCTGCTCGGCAGAGTCCTGCCCACGCCAGCGGCCGGGATCCTCGTCAAGCGCCTCGGACTCGACCTCGCCGTGGTCGTCTCTGCCTCTCACAATCCCTATCGCGACAACGGGATCAAGTTCTTCTCAGGAGCCGGGACGAAGCTCGACGACGAAGCCGAGGCGCGGATCGAGTCGCTGCTCGACGATCAGACCACGGCGGCCGATCCTGGCCGTGTGCAGGAGTTGAACGGCGGTCTCGAGGACTACCTGCGCGCGCTGCAGGTCGCCTTCCCTCTCGATCTCTGCGGCCGGCGGGTGCTGCTCGACTGCGCCAACGGCGCCACCTTCCGGGCCGCGCCGGCGATCTTCGAGCGCCTCGGCGCCACGGTCGAGACGATCGGGACCGAGCCCGACGGGCGCAACATCAACGAGGGCTGTGGCTCGACCCACCTCGAGCGCCTCGCCGAGGCGATCGTCAGTTCCGAGGCGGCGATCGGCTTCGCCTTCGACGGCGACGGCGACAGGGTGCTCGCCGTCGACGGCGAGGGCCGCACCCACGACGGCGACGAGCTGATCGCCCTTGCTGCCCGGGGCCTGGCCGGACGCGGCGAGCTGGACGGCGGCGTCGCGGTGACCGTGATGAGCAACTACGGCTTCCACCAGGCGATGCAGGAGGCGAGGATCGACGTGGCGGTAACCCAGGTCGGCGATCGCTACGTGCTCGACGAGCTGCGCGAGCGTGGCTGGGCGCTCGGTGGGGAGCAGTCCGGGCACATCATCGATACCCGCTTCGTCGCCACCGGCGACGGCATCGCGGCAGCGCTGATGACGATGCGCGAGCTGGGCGAGCGCGAGCTTTCCGCCGTGGCGCCGATGGAGAAGCTGCCCCAGACCTTGGTCAACGTCGAGGTCGCCGATCGCGAGGCGATCGCCGGCGCCACCGCCGTGTGGGAGGCGGTCGAGAGCGAGGCGAAGACGCTGGAGGGGCGCGGCCGCGTGCTCCTCCGCCCGTCCGGCACCGAGCCCCTGGTGCGGGTGATGGTCGAGGCGCCGAGCGCCGAGGAGGCGGACGCCGTCTGCCAGCGCCTTGTCAGCCTGGTCACACAAGAGCTGGCCTAGCTCGGCGGTCTTTACCCTTACTCGCCTCCTATGTGTGGAATCGTCGGATATGTCGGCGAGCGACCCTGCCTGGATCTGCTCGTCGCCGGGCTCGAGAAGCTCGAGTACCGCGGCTACGACTCAGCCGGGGTCTCGGTGCTCGAGGGCGGCCGGATCGACAGCGTGCGGGCCGTCGGCAACCTCGAGAACCTGCGCGCGGCGGTCGCCGAGGAGCTGGCCAATGGCGGTCCACCGACCGCGACGACGGGCGTCGCCCACACCCGGTGGGCGACCCACGGCCGCGTCACCGAGGAGAACGCCCACCCGCACGGCGATTGCTCGGATCGCATCCACATCGTCCTCAACGGCATCGTCGAGAACCACGCTGAGCTGCGCCGCGACCTGGGTGAGCAGGGCCACCGCTTCAGCTCCGAGACCGACGCCGAGATCGTCGCCCACCTGATCGAGCGCCACTACGAGGGTGACCTGACCGCTGCGGTGCGCGCCGCGTTCGCCGAGCTGCGCGGCCACTACGCCTTTGTCGCCATGCACGCCGAGGAGCCCGGCCGCCTGGTTGGCGCCCGCAAGGAGTGCCCATTGGTCGCCGGCATCGGCGAGGGGGAGGCATTCCTTGCCTCGGCGATCCCCGCCTTTCTTGCCGAGACTCGCGAGGCGGTGCTGATCGCGAACGACGAGATCGTCACGATCGACGCCGACGGGATCGCGATCTCCGACGCCTCCGGCGCCGCGGTCTCGCGTGCGCCGGAAGCGGTCACCTGGGACGAGGCGGCCGCCGAGAAGGGCGGCTACGAGACCTTCATGCTGAAGGAGATCCACGAACAGGCCGACGCGGTCGCCGAGACGATCGCCGACCGGCTCCCGGACGACTCCGTCGACCTCTCCGAACTCGAGCTCGACCGCGAGTTCCTGCGCGGATTGCGGCGCATCGTGATCGTCGCCTGCGGCACCTCCTACCACGCCGGTCTGGTCGGCCGCTACGCGATCGAGGAGTGGGCCCGGGTGCCGGTCGAGATGGACATCGCCTCCGAGTACCGCTACCGCAACCCGGTCGTCGGCCGCGATGACCTGGTGATCGGCATCACCCAGTCGGGTGAGACGGCCGACACGCTGGCGGCGATGCGACTTGCCCGCGAGAACGGCGCCCGGGTGCTGGCGATCACCAACGTGATGGGCAGCCAGGCGACGCGCGACGCCGACGCCGTGCTCTACACGCGGGCCGGGCCCGAGGTGAGCGTCGCTGCGACCAAGACCTTCGTCGCTCAGGTCGCCGTGATGTACCTGCTCGGCCTCTACCTGGCCGAGTTCGGCGGCACGCTGGATTCCAAGCGGATCGCCGAGCTGGTCGCCGAGCTGAAGTCGATCCCCTCGAAGATCGAGACGACGCTTGCCGCCTGCGAGGCGCCCGTCGCCGAGGTTGCTAAGGCCTATGCCGAGCATGACTTCTTCCTCTACCTGGGGCGCCACATCGGCCTGCCGGTCTGCCTCGAGGGGGCGCTGAAGCTGAAGGAGATCTCCTACATTCCGACCGACGCCTACGCCGCGGGAGAGATGAAGCACGGCCCGATCGCGTTGCTCGACGAGTCGACCCCGGTGATCTGCGTGGCCACCGAGAGCCCGGTGCTCGACAAGGTGCTCTCGAACGTCGAAGAGGTGCGGGCCCGCGGCGCGGCGACGATCGCGATCGCCACCGAGGGCGAGGAGCGCGCCGCCGAGGTCGCCGACCGGACGGTCGAGGTCGCCCGCACCGACTGGATCCTGCAGCCGATCGTCGCGATCCTGCCGCTGCAGCTGCTTGCCTACGACATCGCCCGAGCTCGCGGCCTCAACGTCGACCAGCCGCGCAACCTGGCCAAGACGGTCACCGTCGAGTAGCCCTGGACCATCGGTCCAGATTTCAGTGCGTCTGCGGCGGCTCGTTAGTCTGCCGCCCCATGATCAAGACCCGTCTCGCACTTCTCTCAGTCCTCGCGGCCGTTGCCGCGGTCGCCGCCGCCGGCTGTGGCGACAGCGATTCGTCCAGCTCCGACCTGGCCGGCTTCGCGCCGCCCGGCTCGCTCGTCTACGTCGAAGGCACGCTGCAGCCTTCGGGAGAGCTGAGCGCCGACGTCGACTCGCTTGCGCAAACGATCGCCGGCGTCGACGACCTCGGCGGGCTGATCGTCGAAGAGCTGGAAAGCTCGGCCGAGGAGGACGGGGAACCGGTCGACTTCGCGAAGGAAGTGGAGCCGTGGCTCGGTGAAAGGGCGGGCGTCACCTTTGTCGGCCTCGACAGCGACGGCGACCTCACCGAACCGGTGATCGCCGTCCAGAGCACCGACGCCGAAGCGACGCAGGACTTCATCGACACACAGGCCGAGCAGAGCAAGGAGCCCTACGAGGACGTCTCTCACGAAGGTGTCGACTTCAAGGTCGGCGGCTCCGAAGGGACCGCGGTGGGCCTCGTCGACGACACGCTGCTGGTCGCCGACGACAAGACGGCGTTCCAATCGGCTATTGAGGCTGCGGGTGGCGAATCGCTTGCCGACGAAGCGGGCTTTGAGGACGCGATCGCCAACGCTTCCAAAGGTAGCCTGGCCGACGTCTACGTCGACGTGGGCGGCCTGCTCGAGCAATCCGACAACGAGATCGACCCGCAGGCCCAGGAAGCGCTCGAGAACGCCGGCATCGATCCCAGCGAAGCGACCGCGGTGGCCAGCGTCATTCCGGGCAGCGACCAGATCCAGATCGACGTGAGCAGCGACCTCGGCGGCGAGGAAGCGCCGAGCGGCGACGTCTCCGAGCTGCTCGGCACGCTGCCGGGCGACTCGTTTGCGGCGCTCGCTGCGTCTGGCTTTGGCGACCAGCTCAAGGAAGCGATCGACGAGCTCGACAAGTCCGGCATCCCCGGCGAGCTGCCGCCCAACCAGCTGAAGAGCACCTTGAAAGCGATGGGCATCGACCTCGACAAGATCGCCGACTCGCTCGAAGACGCCGCGGTCTTCGCCCAGGGGAACAGCGAGGCCACGCTCGGTGGCGCCCTGGTCCTGACGAGCAGCTCCAACGAAGCGGCCAAGACGGTCGCCAACATCGGCACGCTGCTGCGCAACACGCAGACTCCGGGGGTGACCGCGGTCACCAGCCAGGGGGTCAGCGGCTTCTCGGTTCGCGACGAGGAGCTCGGCCGCAAGCCGCTGGTCGTCGTCGCCAAGGACGATCGCCTGGCGATCGCCTACGGCCTGCCCGCAGCCCTGCAGGGCGTCGCCTCCGAAAGCGGCGAAACGCTCTCCGAGAATGCCAGCTACAAGGAGGCCGTCGCGGCGCTGGGCGGCACGCCGATCAGCGCTTTTGTCGACGGCCCCGCGGCGCTGCGCTTGGCGGAAGGCGTGATCTCGGCTGACGAAAAAGCCGAACTGGACGAGGCCCGGCCCTACCTGAAGAAGATCGGCTACATCGGCATTGGCACGAGCACCGACGGCGACCTGGCGACCGCGAAGGCGATCGTCGGCGTCGAGAAGTAACGAGCGGGGGATGGCCTCCGGCGTCGGCATCGACCTGCTCGAGATCGATCGCCTGGAGCGCGCGCTGGAGCGCCATCCCCGCCTTGCCGGGCGCGTCTTCAGCGCCGCCGAGCGCGAGTATGCGGCGGCGCGGGCGCGGCCCGCTCGTCATCTTGCGGCCCGCTTCGCCGCCAAGGAGGCGGTCAGCAAGGCGCTCGGGCTGAGCGGCGGCTTCCGCCTGCACGAGATCGAGGTGCTCGCCGGTGAGCCGCCGAGGGTCCGCCTCAGCGGTCAGGCCGCCGAGACCGCCGCGGGCGAGCGCATCGAGGTCTCCCTGACCCACTCGCGCGACTTTGCCGCCGCCGTGGCGATCGTCGACACTGATTGAGGATGGAGTCCTGGCTGAAGCCGCTGTACGACGCCGAGGAGATGCGGGCGGTCGACCGCTGGGCGATCGATGAGATGGGAGTCCCCGGCGAGAGGCTGATGGAGTCGGCTGGCACGGCGCTGGCCGAGGCGGTCGCCGCCCTGGCGCCCCAGGGACCGGTGCGGATCCTCTGCGGCAAGGGCAACAACGGCGGCGACGGTCTGGTGGCGGCTCGCCGGCTCGAGCGGACGGGCTTCTCGGTGGAGACGCTGGAGCTCGGCGCGGAGCAGCCGCCGGACCTTGACGCCTGGCTGGAGGGCTCTGGCGTTGTCGTCGACGCGATCTTCGGCACCGGCTTCCAGGGGGCGCCGCGCGAGCCCGCCGCCGCCGCCATCGAGGCGATCAATCGCTCGGGCGTGCCCGTGGTTGCCTGCGACATCGCCTCGGGGGTCGACGCCTCAACCGGGGAGATTGCCGGCACGGCGGTCGAGGCCGATTTGACGGTGAGCTTTCACGCGGCGAAGCTCGGCCACCGGATCGCGCCGGGCAAGTGCCACACGGGTGAGCTTCGCGTGGTCCCGATCGGCATTCCCGAGGGGGCGCCGCAGACAGCTCTTGCCGGGACGATCGAGTCCGGGGTGTTGGCTCTGGCGCCCAGGCGCGGTCCCCGATCGACCAAGTTCAGCTCCGGCCAGGTGGTGATCGCCGGCGGCTCGCGCGGCCTCACCGGAGCCGTGCGGATGGCCTCTTGCGCGGCGATCCGCGCCGGGGCCGGCTACGCGACGGTCGCCGTCCCAGCCGACCTCGAGCCGGTCTTCGAAGCCGGCCAGCCCGAGGTGATGTCGGTCGGCTGCCCAGGTGGCGATGGCTGCCTGGCGCCCGGCTCGCTGAAGACGGTCCTGCGCGCGTTCGAGGGGGCCGCCGCCGGAGTATTCGGTCCGGGGCTCGGCCGCGACCCAGCCGCAGTCGAGCTGGGTCGCGATGCGGTCATCGAGATCGAGACGCCGCTGGTGGTCGACGCCGATGGCCTCAACGCCTTTGTGGGGAAGATCGAGCGCCTCGCCGAGCGCGCGGCGCCGACGATCCTCACGCCGCATGCCGGCGAGCTGGGGCGCCTGCTCGGACGCTCCTCGGAGCACGTCGCCGCTCATCGCCTCGTCGCGGCCCGAGAGGCGGCCCAGGTGACCGGCGCCGTGGTGGTGCTCAAGGGCGACGAGACGATCGTCACCGACGGCGAGCAGATCGCCGTCAACGCGATTTCCGCGCCGGCGCTCGCCACGGCGGGAACCGGCGATGTGCTTTCCGGGGTCGTCGCTGCGCTGCTGGCCCGCGGCCTGGAGCCCTTTGCCGCCGCCTCTGCCGCCGTCCTGGCTCACGCTCGGGCTGGGCGCGACGCCGCCACGCGCATTGGTGCCGCCGAGTCGGTGATCGCCACCGACGTGGTTGCCTCGATTCCGGCCGGTCTCCGCGTCGAATAACCTCACGATCCGATGAAGACCGCCGCCGAGATCATGGACGCCAACGTGCCGGCCGTCTCTCCGGACGCCGATGCGCGTGCTGCGATCGAGCTGCTTGCGAAGACCGACCTGGGGGCGATCCCGGTGATCGATGCCGATCGCAAGGTGGTCGGCATCGTCAGCGAGTCCGATCTCATCATCGGCGACGAGGAGGCCGACCTGCACCTCCCGCACTACCTCAACATCATGGGAGGCGTCGTCTTCGTCGGCTCGATGAAGGGCTTCGAGGAGCGGCTCAACAAGGCCTTCGCGACGAAGGTCTCGGAGCTGATGACGCCCGATCCGATTGTCGTGCGGGTCGACGACGATGCCGAGACGGTCGCCAGGACGATCGCCGAGCAGCACCACAACCACCTGCCCGTGGTCGAAGGCGAGGGCCGCCTCGCCGGGATGGTGACGCGGGCCGACGCGCTCGCCGCGCTCGTTGCCGCCTAAGTCGATGATGCGGGCAGTCGCCCGGATCGACCTCGCGGCCGTCGAGCGCAACTGCGTCCGGCTGCGTTCGGAGCTGCGTGAGAAGGCCGAGCTTTGCGCGGTGGTCAAGGCCGATGGCTACGGCCACGGGGCCGAGGCATGTGTCGAGGCGGCGCTGGCCGGTGGGGCCAGCCGGCTGGCGGTGGCGACCGGAACCGAGGCGGCTCACATCGGTCGTCGCTTCCCGCAGGTGCCGCTGCTGACGATGGGCGCTCTGACGCCCGACGATCTCGACACGGCCCTGGCCGGTGGCTCGGAGATCGCCGTTTGGCGCGACGGCTTCCGGCGACTCGCCGCCGATCGCGCCCGCGCCCAGGGACGGCCGGCACGCGTCCACGTCAAGTACGACAGCGGCATGGGCAGGCTCGGCAATCCCGACCCCGAGGAGACGCTGGCCCTGGTGCGGGCCTGCGCCGGCGATCCCGATCTTGCGCTTGCCGGCGTCTGGACCCATTTCGCAACTGCCGACGAACTCGACTCCGAGTACTTCGACCGGCAGCGCGACCGCTTCGCCTCGATCGCCGCGGCGGTCAAGTCCGAGTTCCCAGGCACGCTCGTCCACGCGGCGAATAGCGCCGCCGTCTTTCGCGACCCCAGCTCCCACTTCGACATGGCCCGCTGCGGCGTTGCGGTCTATGGCCTGGACCCTTTTCAAGGGGACCCGGCGGAGCGCGGGTTGGAACCGGCGTTGTCGTTGCATTCATACGTCGCCGATGTAAAGCCCCTCCCGGCCGGCGAGAGCGTCGGCTACGGGCGTACTTGGCGTGCTGCTGTGGACACCTGGATCGGCGTGCTGCCGCTCGGTTATGGCGACGGGGTGCGGCGCGGGCTCTCCAACAACGCGGAGGTGCTGATCGGCGAGCGTCGCTACCCGCTGGTCGGCACGGTCTCGATGGACAATGTGACCGTCGATCTCGGTCCCGAGACCGATGTCGAGCCGGGCGCCGAAGCGGTGCTGATCGGCGGCCAGGGGGGTGAGCGGATCCTTGCCGAGGAGGTCGCCAGGCGACTCGGCACGATCAACTACGAGGTCACCTGTGGGATCTCCGCCCGTGTACCGCGGGAGCGGGCGTGAGTCTCGCCGAGCGCCTCGCCTCGGCGCCCCCGGTGAGCCTCGCGCGGCGGGCGCTCGGCGATGCCGATGGAATCTGGGTTGCGGGTGGTGCGATCCGCGCCGCAGCGCTCGGACGCGAGGTCGATGACCTCGACCTTGCCGTCGCCGGCGATCCGACGGCGGTCGCCAAGGCGATCGCTCGCGAGAGCAGAGGGCACGCCTTCGAGCTCTCGGCCGAGTTCGGCACCTGGCGCGCAGTCGCCGCCGACGCCTCCTGGCAGATTGACGCCACCGCGCTGCGCGGCGACTCGATCGAGGCCGACCTCGCTGGGCGGGACTTCACCGTCGGGGCGGTTGCGATGCCGCTCGCGGGCGGTGAGCTGCTGGACCCCCACGGTGGGCTCGTCGACCTCGACCGCCGCCTGCTGCGAGTGGTCAGCGAGCGCAGCTTCGCTCACGACCCGCTGCGCCTGCTGCGCGCCGCGCGACTCGCGGCAGGACTGGGTCTGGAGGTCGATCCCGGCACGGCGTCGCTGGCACGCTCAGAAGCGTCCCGCGCAGCCGAGCCGGCCGGCGAGCGTCAGCTGCTCGAGCTGCGCCAGCTGGTCGGCGGGCCAGACCCGCTGCGCGGCGTCGCCCTGCTCGACGACCTCGGTCTGACCGCGGTCGTCCTGCCAGAGCTGGAGCGGCTGCGCGGCGTCGAGCAGGGGCCCAACCACCATCTCGACGTGCACGGCCACACGATCGCCGTGCTCGAGCGCACGCTCGAGGTGGAGGCGGACCTCGAGCGCTTCGGCGGGGAGCGCGCCGAGGAGCTGCAGGCGTTGCTGGAGGAGCCGCTTGCCGATGAGATGAACCGCCGCACGGCACTGCGCTTCGGTGCCCTGCTGCACGACGTCGGCAAGCCGCTGACCCGTTCCGAGCGCGACGGCTTCGTCACCTTCGTCGGCCACGACCGCGATGGGGTCGAGATCGTCGCTGGCCTCTGTGCCCGCCTGCGCGCCAGCCGCAGCCTCACACGGCACCTGCAGGACCTCACCCTGCACCATCTGCGGCTTGGCTTTCTCGTGCACGAGGCGCCCCTGCCGCCACGTCGCGTGCACGAGTACCTGCGGGCGACCGATCCGGTTGGCGTCGATGTGACGCTGCTGACGATCGCCGATCGCCTCTCGGCCAGGGGCTCGGGGCCCTTCGCGACCGAAGAGGCGATCGAGGCGCATCTACGGCTTGCGCGGGAGATGCTCGCCGCGGCGCTCGACTGGCGCCGTGCGGGGCCGCCGCAGCCCCTCCTGCGCGGCGACGAGCTCGCCGCCGCGCTCGGCCTCGAGGAGGGCCCGGAGCTCGGCGAGCTGCTGGCCGAGCTCGAGGCCGCCCAGTACGCCGGCGAGGTCGCCGACCGGCAGGCTGCAATCGAGCACCTGCGCCGCCGAAGGTGAATGGGAGCCGCGACTGTTATGTTGCCGCCGCATGGCGAAAGAGGAGAAGATCGAGATGGAGGGCGAGATCACCGAGGCCCTCCCCAACACGATGTTCCGGGTCAAACTCGATAACGGCCACGATGTGCTCGGCCACATCTCGGGCAAGATGCGCCGCCACTACATCCGCATCCTTCCCGGCGACCGGGTGAAGATCGAGCTTTCGCCCTACGACCTAGACCGCGGTCGCATCACCTACCGCTACAAATAGGCCTGCGCTTGAGCGAGCGCTTGCGCCCCAGGCTCGGCAACCAACCGACGGCCGAGCAGCTGCTCGTCCTGCACGCTGCGCTCGACGAGCCGGCATCCGCCCTGGTGGCCTGGCGGCGCTGGCGCGAATCGGTTGCGCTTGACGATGCCGACCACGGCTCGACCCGGTTGCTGCCGCTGGTCTACCGCAACCTCGGGCCGGACGCCTTCGACGCCGAGGCGGCGGGCCGCCTCAAAAGCCTCTACCGCCGTTCCTGGCGTGACAACCAGCTGCTCTTCAAGCGGGGGGCCGAGGCGATCGGCAGGCTGGAGGGAGCCGGCATCGAGACCCTGGTCACCAAGGGGGCCTCGCTGGCACTGCTCTCCTACGGTGACGTCGGCGCGCGGCCGATGGACGACGTCGACGTGCTCGTGCCGCTGACTCACAGTCGCGACGCGATTGAGGTCTTGATTGCGGCGGGATGGCGAGCGGGTCACGAGGATCCGCTGGCCTGGACCGCGGTTCACCATTCGCTGGGCTTCGCCGGTCCGCACGGCGGCCACCTCGACCTGCACTGGTTTGCCCTCTGGCAGCCGGCCTGCGACAGGGAGCTCTGGCGCGCCTCGGCGCCGCTCGAGCTGGCCGGGACGATCACCCGGGCGCCATGTCCCGCCGACCAGCTGCTGTTGGCCTGCGTCCATGGCGCGCCTTGGAGCCCGCTGCCTCCCTTCCGCTGGATCGCCGACGCGCTGGCGACGATTCGAGGCGCGGGGGAGGAGCTCGAGTGGGAACGGCTTGCCTCGGAGGCCGAGCGTCGCCGTCTATCGGTCGCAGCGGGGGCCGCGCTTGCCTACCTGCGCGAGGAGTTCGGGGCGCCCGTCCCGTCGCGGCTGTTGGAGCGGCTCGATGGCGTGCGTGCCTCGCGTCACGAGCGGGCTGCATTTCGCGCCGCCGGCCAGCCCGACGGCCCAATCCGCACGCTGCGCTTGGCCTGGGATCGCTACCGGCGGCTACGCGACCTCGACACCGGCGCGCCGAGGCCGGCCAGCTTCCTCTCCTTCGCGCGGCGCTTCTGGGGACTGGAGAGCGCCTGGCAGCTGCCCGTGCATGCCGGCCGGACGCTCATCCGGCGGCGCGAGCGCGACGCCGTCCGATCCGCACCTTGACCCCTCGCCCAGGGGGTCAGTCTGGCTGGAGGTGGCTGCGGGTGGCAGCCGGATCGGGCGCCGCCAGCTCGGCGATCAGCGCCGACCAGGCGAAGTCCCGGGCGCCGAGGCCGGCGCCGGTGCGCGGGTCGTAGTACTCGCGCAGCCCTTCGCGCCCGGCCGCGCCGATCAAGCCACGCGCAAGGCGCGTCGCCTCCTGCTCGTAGCCGAGCCGGCGCAGGCCGATCGAGAGCAACCAGGCCGAGTTGACCCAGGTCGGGCCGCGCCAGTAGCGGCGCACGGGGCCACGGCTGCCGCCGGGCTCGTAGCTCGGCTCGCTGGCCGCGACCGATGGGGGCCCGACCGCAGTGAGGAACTCGCGCTCGTCGAGCAGGTGCTCCTCGACCAAGCGGCGGCCGATTGCCTGCGGCAGGTCGGGCAGCGCAAGCGGGGCGAGAGCGGCCCAGGTGACGACGTCCGGCCGGGCTCCCCCCGGCTGCGCCTCGTCGAGGAAGAGGCCACGCCGCTCATCCCAGAGCCGCTCCACCAGCGCCGACGTCACCGAAGGCCTGCCCAGGGCCTGCAGCGAGAGCGACCAGAGGGTGTTGACCAGCGTCTCGCAGAGGACCGGCCCGCCGCGCTCGCGGATCGGCCGAGCATCGAAGCCGAGACTGCGGTTGCGCTGCACCAACAGCGGAAAGCCGAGCCGCGCTCCGGCCCGCCAGCCCCAGACCGGATCGAACTTGGGCGAGGCGTCGAGTCCCGACTCGTCGGGCTGGACGATCCAGAGCAGACCGTCGCCGTCGAGATCGCGGTTGGCCGCCAGCCAGTCCACCTGGGCTGCGATGCGCGGCTCCGTGGCAGGGTCGCCGACGGCGATCCTCCAGGCCCAGGCGAGCAGCGGCGGTTGGATCGTCCCGGTCTGCAGCGAGCTGCGCGAGGCGACGTTGTAGAAGGGCAGGCGGGAAAGGGTCACGGGTCGCTCCCAGAAGATCGTGTGGCCGATGAAGCCGTCCTCGCGCTGGGCGGCGAGCAGCGTCTCCAGCTCGCGGCGGGCGCGCGCGGGGTCGAAGCGGCGCCAGACGATCGCGGCGAAGCACGAGTCCCAGTACCACTGCCACGGGTAGCGACCGGGGCTGGGACGCGTGTAGGCGAAGCGCTCGCCGCTGCGCTGTCCTTCGATCCAGTTCGAGCGCAGCAGGCGCTCGGCGGTCGCGACGACGCTCACTCTGCGGTGCGGCGCATTTCGCGCAGCGCCCAGGCGCCGAGCACGACGAGCAGGCCCAGCAGCGAGACGATGCCAGGCCAGGTTTCGGCCCAGCTGACGCCGCCGACGAAGCCCTGGCGGGCGGCGTCGACGACGTCGGTCACCGGGTTGACTTCGGCGACGCTCCGCAGCCAGGGCTGCAAAAGGGCCAGGGGCGCGTAGGCGGTCGTCGTCAGGATCAGCGCCATCGTTCCCGCCTGCATCAGCGGTGCTGCCGACTGGCTCTTGAAGCGCAGCGCCAGGGCCGATCCCCAGCAGGCGGTGACCGCCGCCATCGCGGTGATCATGAAGAAGACCACGACCAGGCCCACGAGACCTGGCCAGCTGGCGCCCAGCAGCAGGGCGACGAGGAGGACAAAGGTGCCCGGGATCAGCGCCCGGGTGCTGGCGGCGAGCACGTTGCTGGCGAGCAGCACCCAGCGCGGCGCGGGGGAGACGAGCAGCCGGTCGGTCCAACCCTGCTCGATGTCGCGGGCGAGATTGACGCCCGCTGCGGCACCGGTGAATCCCGCTCCCTGCAGCATGCTGACCGGGACGATGAAACTCTCGTAGGTACCGGTTTCAAAGCCGTTGAGCTGGGTCAGCGCGCCGAAGACCCCGTTGAGGCCGAGGAAGAAGATCGTCGGCGCCAGCACCCCGGGGATCGCCGCGCCGGGCACGCGCAGCAGCTCGTTGCGCGCACGCGCCATCAGCGCGCCGATCGTCGCCAGGTTGGTGCGCCACTGCGGCAGTGCGGCGGTGGATTCCATCAGCCGACCCTGAGGCGGTGGCGCAGGGCGCTGGCGCTGAGCAGCAGGCCGAAGACGACGATGCCGGCGATTGCCAGCGTCGCCTCGAGCAGGTGGGTGGCGCTGATCCCGGAGATGATCGGATCGCGGATCCCTTCGACGATGAAGCTCAGCGGGTTGTATTCGGCAATCGTCTTCGCCGGCTCGATCATCAGGTCCACCGGGAAGAAGGCCGAGGAGAGGAAGAGGACGACCAGGACCAGCGGGAAGAGGCCCTGGACGACGCTGGCGCTGCCGCTGCGCAGGGCGACGGCCGCGCCGATGCCGCCAACCGCCATCGCCGTTGCCGTGACCAGGACGATCGCGATCAGGGCACCGGCGACGCCACCCTCGACCTCCGCTCCGAAGATCAACCCGATCGCCAGGAACCAGAGGGCGGCGAAGAGTCCGAGGGCAGCCGTCCCGGCCAGCCGGCCGAGGACGATCGCAAAGCGCGGGATCGGCGCCGCGAAGAGCCGGTCGGTGAAGCCCATCTCGATGTCGACCGCCAGCGCGATGCCGCCGCTGTTGCCGGCCAGCATCAGCGACTGCATCATCGCCCCGGCCAGCATGAACTGCAGGAAGCTCTGCACGGGCGGGAAGCCGGGCAGCTCCACCGCGCTGCCCGCGCCGCCGGTCTGGATCGCCAGCAGCAGGGTGGGGAAGATGACGATCGGCGCCATCAGCTGCGGCCGGCGGAAGGTCTGGCGGACCGAGCGCATGCCCAGCGCCCAGACGACGCGCGCGTTGGTGGCCAGCCTGCTCACGCCTCGACCGGCTCTCCGGCGCTCTCCTCGTCCTCCTCCTCGAGGTGGTAGCCGGTCTTGGCGACGAAGACGTCGTCGAGCGTGGGGCGGACAAGCTCCAGCGACTCGACCGCGATCCCGGCCTCGTCGAGGGCGCGCACGACGCGCGGGATGTCGGCGGCTCCGTTGGGGGCTTCGACCAGCACCGTCCTGCCGTCCTTGGGCGGCAGCAGACGGCCGACGCGGGCACAGACCTCCTCCGCCGCCGCGATCGAGCCCTCGGCGAGCTGCAGCTGGATGTGGGGGTTGCCGATTTCCGCCTTGAGCGACTCGGGAGTGCCTTCGGCGACGATCCGGCCGCTGTCGATGATGCCGACGTTGTCGGCCAGCTGGTCGGCCTCCTCCAGGTACTGGGTGGTGAGGAAGATCGTCACGCCGCCCGCCACGAGGTCGCGGATCATCTGCCACATGTCGCGGCGGCTGCGCGGGTCGAGCCCGGTGGTCGGCTCGTCGAGGAACACGACGCGCGGATCGCCGACCAGGCCCATGGCCAGGTCGAGCCGCCTCCGCATGCCGCCGGAGAACGTCGACGCCAGGTTCTTCGCCGAGTCGGTCAGGTCGAAGCGCGCCAACAGGTCGG